>NZ_JADEXE010000178.1 GCF_015207265.1 Nodosilinea sp. LEGE 07298
GCCCACCGTCGAACTCATCCCGCTCCACGGGGCAATCGTCACCCAACAGCCCATGACTCTCGATGTGCTGGTGCGGATCACGCCTCCAGCGGTTACCCTCAAGGCCGATCGCGTGCCGCTCAACCTCAGCCTGGCGATTGATCGCTCCGGCTCCATGCAAGGGCAAAAGATGCACTATGCCCGCGAGGCCGCCCGCTTTGCCGTGGAGAATTTGCTGCCCTGCGATCGCATCAGCATCGTCCTCTTCGATGACCGGATCGAAACCCTGGTGCCCAGCACCTTGGCCACCGACAAAAACACCTTGCTCGAAAAGCTGCGTCACGTCCATTCACGGGGTTCCACCGCGCTCCATGCGGGCTGGGTCGAAGGTGGGGTGCAGGTGAGCCAGTACCTCAACCCCGCCCAGCTCAACCGGGTGATTGTGCTCTCCGATGGGCTGGCCAATGTGGGGGAAACTAGGCCGGATGCGATCGCCAGTGATGTCCATGGCCTGGCCCAGCGCGGTGTTAGCACCACCACCCTGGGCATTGGCGACGACTACAGCGAGGATTTGCTGGCGGCGATGGCCCGCAGCGGTGACGGCAACTTCTTCCACATCGAGTCTGCTGAGCAATTGCCAACGATTTTTGAAACCGAGCTGTCGGGGCTAGCCGCTACTCTGGGCCAGCGGGTTAGCCTGGGCGTTAAGCCGGGCAACGGCGTCACGGTGATGGACGTGCTGAATGACTTTGAGCAGACCGACACCCGGCGCTACAAACTGCCCAACCTGATGGTGGGGTCGCCCATTCAGGTGGTGGTGCGCTTGCAGGTGCCCGCCCTGGGTCAGAACTGCGAACTGATACAGGTGCGCCTGGCCTGGGATGATCGCGACCAGCCCGGTCGGCAAGTGCTGCGGGCTGGGCTGGAGCTGCCCCTGGTCAGCCCCGCACAGTTCAGCGATTTCCCCGCCAACCCAGCGGTGCAAGAGCAGGTGGCTTTGCTGATGGCGGCTCGCGCCCGCCGCGAAGCCGTAATGTACTCCGACCGGGGAGACTATGCTGCCGCTGGTATGTCCCTAGCCAATGCTCGGATGGAGATGGCCGCGATGGCACCCAGTGAGGCCCTGCTAGAAGAGCAATCCATTCTGGAAGATTTAGAAGCTGACTACCAGAGCGGCAACATGACCAGCGCCCGCAAGAAGGCGTTTTCGCAATCGTTTAACCTGTCGCGCACGGGCAAGTCTAAGCCCCAGCGATCGATGGATTCTAAATAGGAAATGGCATTAGACGGTTGTATCGGCCTGGGTATAACTATTGCAGGCCGACAACCGCACCCAGCGATACACTACCCGCTAGGATGAGCTGGCAGTTGTGCGATAGGTCCATACACCGGTCATTAGTTTGCTTCGGATGATGTTTCCCTACTTACTGCTTCAATAACCCATGTAAGGCTGTTAATTTGTTCACTAATTTCGTCAATCTGAGGAGTATTGCGAAGCGGATTAATCTCTCGAACGCCTTTGCCTATCGTTTCGCCGACGTTCGAGATTCCCTGGCTAGTGCCGCCCACAACCCAACCCACGAGGGTAGTGACGGGGAAGGGCTTTAGACCTCGGCCCACAGTATTCGTAGTTTCGCTGAGACTATGAAATACGGTCTCAGTGATTGTCGCGCCTGTTTCGGTATTTCTATATCTTGCAAGATAAGCGGCTTTCTTCTTTTCAAAGGCACAAATGACGGCCCAAGCCTCATCAATGGTCATGTGAATGCCTTTCCACAACACAGGCTTCACCTCTGGAGGCGTAACCATACCTTTCCGTTGTCCCTTAAGCACACGTTCTGCGATTTTTATATAGTTCATAGGTTTCAGAGCGTTACTCTAGACTTGATATCGCCATCCAACGCTAAAGCCTTGGTTCGTAGCCAGAGATACCAGTGGCTTTACTACCTGTCCATAAGCATTCCCGAGTCGCTGTACATCTAGCAGGTCATCCACAGTGCTTATGCCTAAATCACAGATAAAAGGTTCTATCTGTCTTTCCCATTTGGTTGCTGTTAAGGCTTTGCGAGTAGCCAAGAGCCCAGAATGTTGAACTGTCACAAACTGAGCAAAGTACTCATTGGATGGAAGATTGTTTGACTTAGCCGAATTGACCTCCGGCAGTGTCGGCACCAAATTCCACAGCTGGTCGTGGGCCACAAATGACCAGGGCAGGTAATGGTCTAGGGAGAAACGGTTGGGGTCAATCACCTGCTGAGAATAGATGCAGCGGAGCGGTTGGGAGCGCAGCACCAGCTTCCAGTAGTCGGTCTGCTTGGTCAGCGAATCGCGTCGGGTCGGCATGAATAGCTTATTAGCGATCGCCGGAGTGCTAGGATTCCGCTTTTGCATGTAGGTCAGCCATTCCCATGCAGCCCAGCCGCGCACAATTCCGTGGTGCTGCTCTAGGTAGCTGGCCCAGGCTGGATGGATGATCACCGCCTGACAGCGGTTGTGCTGCTCTGAGTCAAATCGGTAGAGCGGTTTATCACTGTTGAAGCAACGATTTGCGATCGCAGGTATAGCGACCTCTAGCTGGTTTCCCTTGCCACGACTGACCCCGGCTAACTGGTCTTCTAAAAATGGCGCAACCAGTCGAAAGGGAACGTAGCGTCGCAGGTGAGACACTACATCACGCAGATCTTGGGCGGCGATCGCTCCTCTCAAGAGCGTTTTATCGGTATCTCGAAAGCGGGTGATGGGCTCAGTAATGGTTAGCTCCAGGGCGTCGAGCTTTTGAGCCACTTTGTCTTGGGTGCCGAAGGAAAGCTTGAAAAAAGTGTGCGGAAACCAGGCGTTGGCCAGCATCTCTACGATCAGGTCTTGAAAGCTGATCGGCTCGGTCGCCTCAAAGCGACGACGCTTCATGATATCGAGTAGTGACAGAAAGAAGAGGTATTTGTAGGAGTTAGTGGTGTCGGCAAATAGACGGGATAATGCAGCAACATTGACCTTGCTTGAGTCAGGTAGCTGACTAACAGCCCCAGAAGAAAGTCGATTGTCATCCATGCCCACAGACTCACTACAAGGTTTGCCCTTAGGGTAGGCAGCTAAGAGCTAAAGTCATCGGGCAGTTCACCGAGCGTTACACCCAGGGCGTCGCATAGCGCCTTCATCTGCGACACGGTGAGGCTGGCTACGCTCATGCCTCGCTCCCAGTTGCTCACAGTCTTACCGCTGACCCCTACAATGCGGGCCAAAGCTTCTTGAGAGAGGCCAGCTTGCTCTCTTAGGTACTTGAGCGTATGTGGGGAAGTTGGGTCAGGCGGGCTAGCGGGCATGTAGAAACTTATTTCTAGAAATAGGGTTGACAAATGAGCCTGTTTTCTAGAAACTGATTTCTAGTTCTACCTTGAAACAAGCTCTAAAACACCAGAGAGGCACTGAAAATAAGTGTCCCATCTCAATTTGCCCTGGCTCAAGTTATTACAGCATGAATATCAGCCCATTCCATGTTTGGGCGATTGTGCGCTTTCTGCCCGACATGCAGCGGGTAGTGGTCAATCGCTTTCGTCGCCGCTCTGATGCGGAAGAATGTCTACGGGTGCTGCGTCGCGCTGCTACTGGTCGTGACTACACACTGCTCTACTATCCCCCCGGAGAGGAATCTACGTTTATGGTGCGCAAGGAATACAACAAGCTGGTGCGCGATCGCATCCCCGAAATTCTAGAAAGCCAACAAGTCAAGTTTGGAGTTGAGGAGATGACCAAGTCCGACTACTGCCAGGCATTACGGCAAAAGCTGATCGAGGAAGCGCAGGAAGCCGCCGAGGCTGTGGAGACCAACCTGGTGACCGAACTCGCTGACCTCTGCGAGGTGATTGATGCAACGATGGGTGCGTATGGCATTCAGCGGAACCAAGTACTAGCCTGCCAGATGCAGCGGCGCATTGAGAGGGGAGCTTTTAGCCAAAAGCTACGGCTTCTGTGGACAGAAGGATGACTCACATCTTAGCTGCCTCGGCCTTGCCTTCGCACTGCTTTAGCATTGGCAGGGCATCAACGGTTACCTATAGCCAAAACTGTCGATCGCCTTCTAACAGACTACTTGGGTAGATTCCTTTAAGCCGTAGTCCAGCCACTCGATCTGCCCCATATATTGGCATGGGTAAGCGAGGTGCTTTTAGAGCACCATGATGAAGCAATGTAAGTTTCAAAGTTGTATCGACAACTTTCTCAATTGGTGCAGGTTGTCCTGCGTCGTGTACTGTTAAACGGAGAGGTCTAGCTAAACCTACTCGCTCAGACACCTGCGTTGTAATCAAGACCGCCTCGTGAGAAGACAACCGCAGTGCTAAACCCTGTGATGGTGCAGCCAGAGTTTTTTGTCTCAAGTTGTACAACCTGGGGATACCAGATTTTCGGCATTCCACCAAAATAAACTTGGCCCCGATCGCCTGTGCTCGTTCCAAAAGATTTGGAATTTCTCTGCCACAAAAGCGTCCATCTCGGTAAATTAAAACGGTTTTGTCTTCCAACGTTGTCGGTAGTAAGCGTTCTAATAATCTCTGCGGGATTTCTTCGCCCTCCAATAGAGCGTCCTCTAGGAGGTAATGAATAAATTCGCCTTGCTTCCCATAAAGTCGTACGCTAGCACAGGCATTCAGTGTTCCAGCAAGTTTTGCTTTTGGCAATCGCGAAATGTCTAATCCAATGAAGTAGTCGGCGATTTCTAATGGCTCTGCCAGAATGAAGGGTAAATTTCCTAGCTTTGCTAAGATTCCTGGAACGACCTGGTTCAGAATTTGTCCATATTCAACCTTAGTTAACGTGCCATCGTAAATTACCTGACTGGCAATATTTCGACGCAGGAGCAATGAGTAGACCAAATGATACAAACTGCTACCGTCCTGCTCATCGGTGTCGCGATCGTTCTGCGGCAGAAAAGCCAACACAATATCAACTGGAACCGTGATCAACTTGTTAACGGTTTTCTCCAGAGCAGCCCTTGCCTCAGCAGCACTAAGATCACTAATTGATAGAGCTTTGCGATCAATGATTTCACTTTCAAACCCGTAGCGTTTAAGTCGCTGTTGAGCCGCCTCCAAAAAAGTATTCACGCTACTATCGCATAACTTAAGTGCAGCAATACGAATCATGCCAGGTTGAAAATCGGGATGACGATGATAAACTCCACCGTTTGATAGTCCCTGTAAGACACGTCCTCGAACACCTATAACTCCTTTGCCAAATAGCAGTGGGGTCTGGTCTACAGGGGTCACTGGTTGCCAGAAGAGATCAGGGTGTTCTGAGCTGTTCAAACTTCGTCTAATTGCAAAACCGTAAGGCATTAACACATCTGCTGCCTGTGCTTTAAAGTTTGCTAGTAACCGTTGCCGCTCAATGTTAGGAATTTTGGTGAATTGTAAAATTTGCCCATAGTCAAATCCAAATTGCCCTGCCGTCTCAGCCGTGATTGAGGGACGCAGAGCAGAGAGTGTGTAGTGAAAGAGTTTTTTCCCTTTGCCAAACCGGATTGCAACAACGATCTCGTCATCTGGTGCAGTTTCAATGAAGTGCCGTGTAGCATGCCCTGCTGCAAGTTGTAGAAGGCGATCGCGATGCTCTGCAATTACACCAATAATTTGGACAATACTCCCATTACTGCCCATATCAAAGTCCTGAATGGGCAAGCCAACCAGCAAAGCCTCTGGGCTCCCTTGAGTCACATTATTGGTATAGAAATCCGCTAAGCTTCCTAAATATGCAATTTCAGTCCGAATGGTTAATGACAATGCAGCATAATCTTCTCCCTGAAGCTCGATCGTTTCTGCCCAAAACTTAATCTTGCGGTTCACTGCTAATCCTCCAACCGATGTAACAAGGATTGGTCTGAAGGGTTGCCTTATTCGCAAAATCTGAAACGCGACTTTGGACAGAACAGATGTTGAAGCGAGCGCAGCACTAGCTTCTTGAAGCTGGAGAGGTTGATCGCACAAATCTGGAATGTCTTGCTGAAGCGCTAAGAGAGCTATCTGGCACTGAGATAGATTCAATTGTGGTTGTTGCATCGGAGTGAGTACCCACAGTCGATACTCGTGCCAAACGGCTACAGCTTGTTCCAATTTTCGCGAGAGGTGAAAACTCAAGCGATTGCCAGTCTCCTGATCAATCTCAGGGGTCACCGTAAAACTGGCAAGATTAGCTTGAGTGATGGACAGTGGAAACACTTCACTCAAAAAGACAAGTTCTTGTGAGGGAACAGCAGTAGTAGCAGTAATAGCAGTCATGCAGAAATCTCCTATACAGCAAATTGACAAACTGAATTGAACTGGCAATGTTGGCAGCGAAAGCCAGGATTGGGTGGAAAAATGCGATCAAACTCCGCAGGATTTTTGCGGTACTTTTTCTTCTCCATCTCATGTCGTTGGGCCAAGCGCGCTAGCTCTATACGAATGGCATTCAGTTGACTTGTGGTTGCCGTGATTGGTTCTGACCACTTGCAGAGTTCAAGGTTGTAGAATGAGGCGATCGCTTGTTGACGGGGGAAAAGGTAGTTTGCAGCCAGTAGATAAACAAATGCCTGCCGTTCATCAAAATCAGAATGCCCCGTCTTCAAATCTAGGATGTGTAGTCTGCCATCCGGCTCAAGCAGGATGCAGTCGATCGCAGCGAATAAATTAAAGGTTATGTTTTCGTAGTAGAGCTTAATCGGTTCTGGGAAGCCCTCATCACCTCGACTTAAGCTAAAAATTCGCTTTTTGAGAAGAATGGGATGCTCATAGTATTGGGTTAAAATCTGGTTGAGTCGTTGCTGCGCTTCAGCAGACTGTTGATTGAGCTGCAGAATCTCAAAAACCTTCGCAACACCATCTGTATCTCTGAGTCGCTGAGGATTCAAGTGAAATTCATAAATCCCCTGTTGAGCTAATAGACCAATAGTCTGCGGAACTGTATCTTGTGCCAAGATTGCCGCAACATCCGGTTCTCGCTTCCGAACTTTGGCATAGCCCCGCTTCATGTCACAGTGCCAATGCTCCTGCCCAACTGCCGGAGCAAATAGTGCCCAAAGGTTATAGCTTGCAAAGGGTAGCCACCTTTTCCCCATTTCAACAGTCTCCTTATATGGCTGCTGGTAAACGTCACACCTCAATGCCAGCCCTGATCTTCAAGTTTAAATTTGGAATATACAAGGACGCACATTTGACAAATCAAAATCGTTGTGTTAGCACTATAGCACAAGAAAACGACAAGACAACTTTTTTGTTGTGTTATGATGATTTATGATTCCACCCTTTAACCAAGATGGATTATTACCACCTGGGATCCATACCACAGCTTCCTGGCAGGAGTTTGCCCGTCGTTTTGGGCATACTCCACACCGACGGAACCTGCTCTCAGGAATGAAAGCGGCTCTGTTAGGACTGCACAAGGCTGGTTGTCAGGTTGTCTACGTCGATGGCAGTTTTGTAACGGCGAAGGAGCACCCCAATGACTTTGATATTTGCTGGGATATTGCGGGAGTCAATCCCGATTTACTAGATCCGTTGCTTCTCAAGCTTGACGATGGTCGAGTTGCTCAAAAAGTGAAGTATTTCGGTGAATTTTTCCCAGCACAGTTCCCTGAAGGAGTGAGCGGCAAAACGTTTTTAGAGTTTTTTCAAACTGACAAGGCAACTGGAAACCCCAAAGGCATTGTTGCCTTAACCCTGTGGGAGATATGGTCATGATTAAGAATGAGCGGCAATACCGCATTACTAAAGCTCAAATTGAAAAGTTCTCAAATGCCTTCGCTCAACTGTCGGCTTCAACTCAGCAGGATCAGTCTGTCCATCCCATCTTGCTGAAAGCCGAGAGGGAGTCGGTGGAGTCTCAGCTTGCGGAACTGCGAATCCAAGTTGAAGAGTATGAGGCATTGAAGGAAGGACAACAAGCTGTACTGGAATTAGATTCACTTGACGCATTACCGCGAGCCTTAATTAAGGCTCGGATTGCTGCCGGATTGAATCAGAAGGATTTAGCTGAGCGACTAGGAATAAAGGAGCAGCAGGTTCAACGTTATGAGGATACAGAGTACGCTTCTGCCAGCTTCACACGGCTGGTAGAAGTTAGTCGTGCGATCGGTGTTCAAGTACGCGAAGAAGTTTTGCTGCCTAGAGTTTCGCCCGCTGATTTGTTGAGCCGATTGAGCCAGGCTGGAATTGATCGTGACCTTATTCTCAACCGTTTTTTTCCCAACTTGAGTGCTGAGACTTCACACGATGAAGATGAAGTCTCTACTAATGCCCTGGTACTTCGTGCCGCAACTGCTTTGAAACGAGTGTTTGGGTGGTCATTGGCTGATCTATTTAGCTCTAGACCGCTTCAGCTTGATTTAACTCCCCTTGGAGCTGTTCACTTCAAAGTTAATGCAAAAGCAAATCAGAAACGATTAAGTGCGTACACAGTTTATGCTCATTTCCTGGCATTGCTTGTACTAGAAGCCACAGCAGATTTACCAGCGAAGCCGATCCCAACCGATCCAAAACAAGTTCGTGAAGCCATCTGCTCAACGTATGGTGAACTAACGTTTTCAAATGCTTTACGGTATGTCTGGAGTTTGGGTATACCTGTTCTTCCACTGAGGGATGCTGGAGCATTTCATGGTGCATTCTGGCGCGTCAACGGACGAAACGTAATTGTTCTGAAGCAGCGCACTAGATCCTCGGCTCGCTGGCTGCTCGATCTTCTCCATGAACTTTGGCATGCTGCTCAAGAACCAGAGCGACCTGAGCGAACTGTGGTTGAAGAAGGGGATATTGCACAGGAACGGCAAGACTCACCTGAAGAAAAGACGGCTACAAGATTTGGCGAACACATTCTACTCAACGGTCGCCAAAAGGAACTGGTTGAGATGTGTACCAAAGAAGCAAAAGGTAGTATTGAGCGACTCAAGAATGTCGTGTTTAAGGTCGCTACGAGGGAGAAAGTTTTAGTTGGGGCTTTAGCAGATCACATGGCTTATCGGCTGTCACTCCAAGGTGAAAATTGGTGGGGTGCTGCAACCAATCTACAAACGGAAGATATTGAGCCGTGGCAGATTGCTCGTGACGTACTCCTAGAGAAGATCAATTTTGAAGTTTTAAATGATGTGGATCAAACACTCTTGATAAGAGCTTTGTCGGATGACTTGCCTCAGCAGGAATTTTAGAAGTTATGGAGGTTAAACGTAATGTCGGATGATTGGAATGTTGAGGAGGAGTTAAAACCACTCAAACTAAAATGTACTAGCTCAGACTGCAAAAATGGGCATCACTCGTATAGACCGACACCTAAACAAAAAGCAGCAAATACAGTAGGCCAGTGTCGATCCTGTGATGAGATGGCTCCCTTTGAGTGGGAGCGGTTACACAAGCTTGATCCCGAAGACCTAGACTATACGATCGCTGCATTGAAGAATGAACTCATTCGCCAACATTACTGGACAAATGAGACTCCCCAGAAGGTCGAGAATTATGCCCGCCGTAAGGGTGTAAAAGGAATGGAGGGGGCAGTAGAAAAGCGGATTCGCAACTCTATGAGTCCACCCGCCAATGATTTTGATGGGCGTCAGACGCCTGTCGAGGATTCAGCCAAGGTTAATGCAGTTCACTTTGCTCAGCACGCCACCGCTTCTTGTTGCCGTAAATGTATGGAGTATTGGCATGGCATTCCTCGATATCGCTCACTTACAGAAGATGAGATATCGTATTTGTCCAGGTTAGGAATGAGATTCATCAGTGAACGATTTCCGTTACTAACGGAAACAGGAGAGAAAGTCTCACCCATTCGTAGGGCTGGCAAATCAAACACTAAAGGTTAAAAGCAAACGAAGTAAAAGCAAACGGAGTAAAAGCTGTGGTAGTGATTAATACTGAGGTTCTCTCTTCACGTTATCGAGAAGTATCTGTTGATTTGCAGAATAAGCGATTGCTGATCACCAATTTTCATAATACACAGCAGGAAAACGATTTAAAAGAGGCTCCTAATTGCAAAGGATTTGGGCGTATTCGGCACTTCAGACGATTGAGTAACAATGGCTGGCCCTCTAACCCGTTACCGATAGATCCAGCTTGTAAAGCACTAGGTCTACAAGCAACCAACATGATTCGAGCACAAGTTTTTCAGAGTGCAGCTTGTAATTGGCGATGTTGGTACTGCTTCGTTCCATTTGAACTGCTGTCCGCAAATCGTAAATATTCCGAGTGGATGAGTCCATCGCAATTGGTCGATCTTTATCTAGACCAACCCGATCCTCCTTCAATGATTGATTTAACAGGAGGACAACCCGACTTAATTCCAGAGTGGGTTCCCTGGATGATGGCTGAACTGAAAGAGCGGGGATTAGAGCACCAAATTTACCTCTGGTCCGACGACAACTTGAGCAACGATTACTTTTGGCAGTTTTTATCTGACTCAGATCTTGAGCTTATTGCAGCTTATCCAAACTATGGTCGGGTCTGTTGCTTTAAAGGATTTAATTCTGAGTCTTTTGCATTTAATACTCGTGCTGAACCTGATCTCTTCAATCGACAGTTTCAACTAATGAAGCGATTGCTGGAGTTAGGAATTGACATCTATGCTTACGCAACATTCACAACACCGGCAGTCTCAGAAATTGCTGCAGATATGACTCGCTTTGTTGATCGACTTCAGGAAATAGATTACAACCTTCCACTCCGAACGGTTCCATTAGAAATTCAAATGTTTACCCCAATCAAGGGGAGGCTAAATGATGAAATTCAAGTGGCATTGAAGAATCAGCACCTTGCAATTGAAGCTTGGAAAACAGAATTAGAAAGTCGGTACTCCAGTATCGAGCGGTCACAATCAATCACGGATATAACTTTACACACGAAACAATTGCTATGACAATTACTGAAATCGAATCACTTGCGTTTGAACAGTCTGTTAAACAGTGGATTTTTGATGCAGTTGGAAATGGTGCCACTACGTTTGAGCAACTGATCAAGTTACTTCCTAGCGTCGATCCAATTATTGCTTTCAAAGCTCTACAAAAAAATCAGTCTTCGCTACCAGTTCTCAAGAATAACTCATGTACATTGGTTAACTCAGCATTGTGGAAGCAATCAAAGTCTATTCCCACTCACCATCAAAAATCACTCCCATCGCCTCATCCCCTTGATTACGATTGGAGATTTACCGATTCGACCGTTGAATATTTATTACAAAAATGTGCGGAAGCAACTCGCCCCTACGATACAATTGTACTGCTTGGAACCCCTAGTCTTCTACGGGTAGGAACTGATCCAGCCTATCAGCGAAGCACGGTGCTACTCGATGCAAACACAATGATGACAACTTGCTTGTCCAACGCAGTCTTAGATTCCCAAATAGTCGAATGCAACCTACTGAGAGATATACTACCTAATCTATCTGCTGATGCCGTTGTAATGGATCCCCCCTGGTATCCAGAACACATTCAATCATTTCTTTGGGACGCATGCCAGTTTTGCAAGCTGAACGGACATATCTTAATCAGCCTTCCACCAATCGGCACTAGACCTGGGATTGAGAGGGAGTGGCAAGAAACCTTGGCTTGGGCGAACCAATTAGGGCTTCAGCTTATCCATTTAGAAGAACTGTCTCTGTCTTACCTAACTCCTTTATTCGAGCGTAATGTTTTTAGAATTTCAGGGGTTCATTGTGTTCCTCAGAATTGGAGACGAGGTAATTTAGCTATCTTCACTCAAAGATCTTCTACCAACGTCCCCCGACCTATTATTGCTTCATCCGAGAAAGGATGGTTGGAAGTAAATCTTTTTGGTGTCAGAATTCGAGTTCGCCCTTGGAACAGTTCGGAGTTTGTCGATCCAAGTTTGATTTCAGTTATTCCTAGCGATGTGTTGACCTCAGTTAGTCGTCGAGATCCTCGACGTCAGCTTGCAGATGTTTGGACTTCTGGAAATAGAATTTTTTCTTGCCTAGGAAGGGGTATACTATGGCATGTTTTGGATGCTATATCGAGAGATTGTCCACCCCATAGTACTGTAGAAGCTTTTATAGGGCGGGCGCTGCAACCAAGAGAAATTAGTCTTGTTTCTAATGCAATAGAGCAAGTCCTCGATATTATTAATTTGGAACGAAAGGAGAACTTACTCTTTGAAGACCACTGGAGCAGCACAAACTTCACTTTTACCGCTAGCTAGTAATTTGCAGCTAGCCGTGAGGGATGATCCATTTTGGGAGGATTATCTATCCCCCCTAATCGAATCGGCACCCCTGCCGTTTTCACTTCATCTTGCAATTTTTGTAGAGCCATATCTTCAGTTCGTTTTGGAGGGGAAAAAAACTATAGAGTCGCGTTTCTCAACACGTCGCTTTGCCCCTTACGATCAAGTTGAAAAGGGGGATGTAATTCTTCTAAAGCGGTCGTCTGGTCCCATTCTTGGGATTTGTCAAGTAGCTTATCCATGGTTTTATCAACTTGAGCCAGACTCGTGGGCAAGCATTCAAAAAGATTTTGCCGAGGCTTTGTGTGCGCAAGATCCTGAGTTTTGGAAACAGCGCGAATCTGCTTCTTACGCAACTTTAATCCGTATCCAACATGTAAAATCTATTGCTCCAATTAAATATGTTAAACGCGATCGTAGAGGCTGGGTAGTTCTACAAGATAGGGCAAAGCAGTTAAAACTTAATCTTGAAGTTATATGAAGCCAGCTATTCTTACTTTTTCTGGTCCTATTGCTAGTGGTAAGTCAACAATTTCAAATAAATTGGCTCAAACCCTTCACTGGTCTCGCGTTAGTTTTGGAGACTATGTTCGTTCTGTTGCCGATGCAAGGCAAATTTCTAAAACACGAGAAGTTTTACAGGCCATTGGTACTGAACTTGTAACAAGTGATGTGGAGGGATTCTGCAAAGCCGCACTACAACAGGTTAACTGGCAGCACGGACAACCTTTAGTGATTGATGGTGTTCGTCATATAGAAGTTCTTGAAACGCTACAAAAACTAGTAGCTCCAATGAAACTTCACCTTATTTTTATCACCATTGACGATTCTATACAAGCCAGCCGCTTAATTGAGAGAGGTTCAAACGAATTACTAGCACTTCAAGCACTGGAGTTGGATGTAACGGAGCAACAGGTAGGCACTTATTTAAAGAATATAGCTGACTTTGTAGTTAATGGTAGTCGTTCAGTTGAGGAGGCTGCCCAAGACATTACAGACTGGCTCCAATCTCAATGTCTTAAAAATTGAAGAACATATTTTTCTGTTAGCGGGAGTTATCTATGTTTTGTAAAAAAATGCAGTGGGATCAACTGCTCTGTGATGAGCGTCAAGGGCATGAACAACACCCTGGCGAGAAACAACGAAATCGTAATCAGTTTGAGCGTGACTTTGATCGAATCATTTTTTCAGAAGCGTTTAGACGACTTAAGGACAAAACCCAGGTTTTTCCAGTCACAGATAATGATCACGTTCATAATCGATTAACTCATAGTTTGGAGGTATCTTGTATTGGGCGATCTCTAGGCAGACTTGTAGGAGTCAAAATTATTGAGAAATACAAAGATACAGTTCTCAAGAATCTGACTGAAGAAGGTTTAAACGAAGCAAGTTTTGGTGCGCTTGTTCAGGCGGCTTGTCTTGCTCATGATATAGGAAACCCTCCTTTTGGTCATTCTGGCGAAAACGCTATTCAATCTTGGTTCTATTCTGAACTAGGTAAGCAGCATCTAGCAACGCTAAGTGAAAGCCAAAAAGAGGATTTAGAATGGTTTGAGGGAAATGCTCAAGGATTCAGAATTTTAACAACATCTGAGCGACAATCTGGAAGGAAAAGTTTACAACTTACTTTCGCTACTCTTGCCACTTTTACTAAATACCCTAGAGAATCGCTCTTTAAAGATCAAGAATCTTTAAAGACTAAGTAATTAGTCACCGCAACAAAGCTGGTCTATTGCGAATAGGGCAAAAGTTTGTAGCATAAGGGGCATGACGATCCAACCGCATCCAGAATCAAACCTCTCGGAGATCGACCCTGAAGAGCAAGGGGC
>NZ_JADEXE010000179.1 GCF_015207265.1 Nodosilinea sp. LEGE 07298
GCAGCAGGCTGATTAATCTTTAGCCCCAGGGTTTCTAGCTTATCGAGGGCAACGCTGGCCTGGCCCAGCAGCGGCAGCTTATTGACCAGGTTTTCCATTGGCCCCAGCAGGTAGGTAAAGGTGAGCACATAGGCCACTCGGGTATTGGGGCTAATGCCAATCCAGTTGGGCAGGGCAAACAGCACCAGCCCCACCGCAAAAAAGTAGATAAACTTACCCCAGCTATCGAGGATGGCAAATAGGCTCAGCCCTTTCTGGTTGTAGTGCCTGACCTGGAGGGCGGTTTGGCGCAGATCGAGGTCAAAAAAGTCGTGGCGGCCCAGGTAGTGCAGTTTTAGCTCTTTGATACCTTCAACTAGGCTGCGGAAGTGCTGGAACAGTCGGTCTTGCTTTTCTCGCGCCGCCGCCAGACCACGTCGCCCGGCCACCAGAAACCAGCGGCAGCTAAACGAGGCTACCAGGGTAATCAGGAGGACCAGGGCCAGCACCTGCCACGATAGCCACGACACGTAGACCATGCAGCCGACGGTGCCAGCGATGTTGATCATCAAGACGGGCAAGATGCTGGCGGCAGCCGCGATCGCCTGAATATCGTCAGTCAGAATGACCAGCAGGCCAGGCAACCCCAGCGTTTCTAGGGATTTCAGCTCAGCGGCCAAAATCTGGCGGCAGAGCTGAAGCTGCAGCTCAAATACCGCAGCCTGAGAAAACCGCACCAGCAAAATGCGGGAAATCATCGCCGTGATTAGGGCGATCGCGCCCAAACCCACGAACGCCGCTACCACCACGGTTCCTGCTGTCTCCTGAGCGATCGAGTAGCTGATTAGCGCAATCAGCCCGGCGCTACAGCCACCGCTAATTAGGCCTGTGGCCAGGGCGATTAGCAAGGCTGGCCCAGACGTTTGCAAGAGAAACAAAACTAAGCTCATGGAAATCTCGTAAATCGGTTATGCGCCAGGGCTGTGATGGTGTGGTCTCAGTCAACATCGCTCGATTGATGAACGGCATGGGCGGTGGCAGCACTGCTACTGGCAAAGGCACGAGCTAATCAACCTATTGAACAAGCTATGATATCTGCGGTTCTCTTTGCTAACTCAAGCGATGCCTCGACCCGACCTCAGCCAGCTTCGAGAACGGTTAAATATCTCTCGGCTAGCCATTCAGAACGGCGGGCTGACGGTTTGCTGCTGGCTGGTGATTGGGGTGGCTGGGCTGTTTGCGTTTAGCTCTTTGCAGTATGCCTTGTTCCCAGATATCACCTTTTCGGTAGTGCTGGTCAATGCCACCGCCCCCATAGAAACGGCGATTGATACCGAAGCTCAGCTCACCATTCCTTTAGAGGCACAGCTGCAATCTCTGACCGGGCTGTCTAGGCTCAACTCGACGACCTCAGCGGGGCAAACCTTGGTTAGAACCGGCTTTAGCGTCAACCGGGGTCTGGCAGAAGCCGCCGCTGCTGTAGAACAGGCGATCGCCCAAGCCGAACTACCCAACCAGGCCGACTACGAAATCATTCCCCTCAATCTCAACGAAGCGACGGCCATTAGCTATGCCCTGGCCAGTGACGAGCTGACCCTAGCAGAGCTGGCTGACCTAGCCGATGCCGAAATTTTGCCCTCTCTGCAAGACCTGCCCGGCGTGTTGCGAGTCGATCTACGGGGCACGGGCGCTCAATCTACCCCTACCGCAAACGACACGGGGGGCTTTCAAGCCGCACTGCAAAATCCACCTACCCTGATTCGCTTCAATGGGGAAGCGGCGCTGGCGGTGCAGGTGGTCAAGCAGGGCGAGGCCAACACCCTAGAGGTGGTCGATCGCGTTGAAGCCGCCATAGAGCAACTTCGCGACCAGCTGCCCCAGGTGCAGATTACGCTGGCCGAAACCCAAGCCGACTATATTCGCTCGGCGACTCAGGCCACCATCGATGCGCTGGTGGGGGCGATCGTGCTGGCGGTACTGGTCATTTTAGGCTTTTTGCGCAGCTGGCGAGCCACGCTGATTACCGCGCTGGCGATTCCCCTATCGCTGCTGGGCACAGCGATCGTGATGGCGATCTACGACTTTAACCTGGAGACCATTACGCTGCTGGCCCTGGCGATTGTGATTGGCATCATTGTGGACGATGCGATCGTTGAAATTGAGAACATTACTCGCCATATGGAGGAGGGCGCGAGTCCTAGGCAGGCGGCCCTGCTAGCGACAGATGAGATTGGGCTGACGGTGTCGGCCTCGACCCTAACCATCGTGGCCGTATTTTTGCCCGTGGCGCTGATGGGCGGCACGGTGGGGCAGTTCTTTAAACCCTTTGGCCTAACGGTGTCTGCGGCGGTGCTCACCTCGCTGCTAGTGGCGCGCACGCTGACGCCGGTACTGGCCGTTTACTGGCTGCGGGCGAAGTCGGCTAACCCCAACTCGCCCCCGCTACCAGCCGATTCTGATCTAACTAACGCGGGTCCACTGATTCCAGATGCCGCACCTAGCTCCTGGCTAGAGCGGGGTTACAGCCACATTCTCGCCTGGGCGTTGCACCATCGCTGGGTGGTGGTAGGGTTAGCGATCGCCAGTCTGATCGCGGGCATTGCCATCATTCCCCTGATTCCCCAGGGCTTTATTCCCCAGCTCGATCGCGGGGAGTTTTTGCTCAACTACACGACGCCCCTACCCCAGCGCCCCGATCTAGCGCAGCTTCAACGACAGCCGGGGGCGTTGCCCACGGTGCCGACGGTGCCGCCCCCGGCTGAAAACGGGCGATCGCAGCTCTTGCAGCAAACCCTCCAGCAGGCCGATGACCTGGAATCAGCGGTATCGCAGCTGCCCGAAGTGGCATCGGTGTTGACCACCGTGGGCGGACGGGGGCGACCCAACGAGGGCAGTCTGTACATCAAGCTGCGCGATGATCGCAATCGCGATACCGCCGCCGTCCAGGCCCAGCTCCGCCAGGACTTGCCTGCTCGTGAGGGACTTGAGACCAGCGTCGAAGACATTCAGTTTGTGGATACGGGGGGCGAAAAACCCCTCCAGGTGGCGTTACTCGGTGACGATGTGCTGGCCCTGCAAACGGCCGCCGCTGAAATTCAGGCTCAGCTCACCGCGCTGCCCGGCTTCGCCGACGTGCGCATTTCAGGGGAAGAAAATACTACCGATGCGATCGCCGAAATCAACCGCCAGAATGGCGAGCGGGTCGCCATCATCAGCGCCAACCTGAGCAACGGCAAAGCTCTGGGCGATGCGACTGATCAGGTGGTGGCGATCGCTGAGTCCGTCGTCCCCCCAGGTGTACGCATTGATTTAGCTGGCGACTCGGCTCGGGCCGGTGAGGTGTTGGGCAGCTTTGGCCGCATTCTGGTGCTGGCCGTCGTCTGCATGATGCTCGTACTGCTGGTGCCCTTTGGTCGGCTGCTGGAACCGGCTGTCGTGGGCCTGTCGCTGCCGCTCTCAATCGTGGGGGCCATGCTGGCGCTGTGGATTACCCGCAGCGATTTTGGCATTGTGTCGCTGCTGGGGCTGCTGTTTTTGCTGGGCCTGCTCGACAAAAACGCGATTTTGCTGATGGATTATGCCAACCAGCTCCGCCGGGCCGGGCTAAAGCGCGGCGACGCGATTATGAAAACGGGGCTAGTGCGGCTGCGGCCCATTCTTATGACCACCGCTTCGACGGTATTGGGCATGGTGCCGATTGCGATCGGCCTTGGGGCCGGGGCCGAACTGCGGCAGCCCATGGCCGTTGCCATCATTGGCGGTCTGCTGACTTCAACCCTGCTGAGTCTGGTGGTGGTGCCGGTGCTCTACACCCTGCTTGAAGATGGCTGGCTTCGGCTCACCAGGCGGTCGGCCTGATGGCTATTCAGGTGATTCTTGTGCCCGCTGGGGCAGAACATCAGGCGGTGGTGCGGGGCCTAAAAGGGGTTCCAGAGGCTCCCCCAGTGGTTTCAGTTCCAGCGGGGCCAGCGGCGTTTTGCGCCTTTTTAGCAAGTTGGGAAGGCCGATCGCGCTTTGCCGATCGGGAGATCCTACTCATGGGTTTGGGCGGCAGCCTGTCGACCCATCATTCGGTGGGCGACGCTATTCTACTTGGGCAGGTGTGGAATGACGTTGGAGATGAGCCCCAGTGCTTCCAGAGCGATCGCGCCCTTACCCACACCCTGACCCAGCGCCTTAATGCCCCAATTGGCATGGGGGTGACCTGCGATCGTGTCATTACCACGGTGGCCGAAAAGCAGCGGCTGGGCGATCGCTACCAGGCCGCTGTGGTCGATATGGAAAGCGCCGTGCTGCTAGACGCCATGCCCCAGGCCAAAATCGCCCTTCTGCGGGTAATCAGCGATGACTGTAGCCACGATTTACCGGATATCAGCCGGGCGATCGGGCCAGACGGCAGCCTCCGTCCCAAGATTCTCGCCCGCAGCTTTTTGAAGCGCCCCATTGCAGCTCTAAACTTTATTAGCAACTCCCTCCAGGGGCTCAAAACTCTAGAGCAAGTAACCCCAACCCTTTTTAAGTGAGACTTTAGTAGCGGCAGAGTATAGCTATCACCGACATCATTAGGATATTTTGCTTGCAACCATCCCTGTCTGTCATTTCCGTTTTCACGGAAATCCATTTGAGTGCAGTTACGGGCTAGTGGATTCCCGACTACGCGGGGATGATACTGAATCCGCCTTAGCTACCCCCGATTGGGCTGGGCAAACACCGTTTGCCCCTACACAAGCTGCCTGTTCGAAATTGGGGCTATGATTCGGATTTGGTATGACAGATCTGTCCTAACGTGAGCAGTTATGGCTATACCGTGACTTCAGATTAAGGGAAATTTAATTAATAAAGACAGTTCAATTAAGCAGAATTTAAGAACTAAATAAATCTCAAAAAGTCGTGAGCAAATGGTGCGATCGCGGTTTAGCGTACTTAATGTACCGTTGATGCCCTAACTCACTGCGGAGGCTCTAACCCCGATGCCAACCGAGTTTTCATCACCCCCCGACCAATCTTCTCTGTGGAAGCCCAACCGCAGCAGCAGTCGTCGGGTAGAAAGCATTGTGCGAGTTGTTTGCCTCGTATTTGCGGCCATCTCCATTCTGACTACCCTGGGCATTGTGCTCACGCTGATTTTTGAAACCATTGATTTTTTCGCCGACCCATTCTTTCGCCAGTCACTTTGGATCAATCGTCTACCTGACCTATTACCTGGTGCTTCTGAGGCGCAAATTCAAGCGGTGGGCGACCAAATTCAGGCCCTCGACCCTACACAGCTCAGCGAATCATCCCAGGCCATTGGGTTAGAGCCGCCCAGCCAGACCGCCGGGTTTTTCTACGCCATCACCCGCTTTTTCACCGATACTCGCTGGACGCCGCTGTTTGCTAACGATACCGACTTTGGCATTTTTGTACTGATTAGCGCCACGCTAATGACAACCACCATCGCTATGGCCGTAGCGGTACCTCTGGGGTTGCTCATTGCCATTTTCCTCAGCGAATACGCTGCCCCAAAGCTGCGCCAGGTGCTCAAGCCCGTCTTAGAACTGCTGGCTGGGGTGCCTTCGGTGGTGTTTGGCTACTTTGCGCTGCTCACCGTGACCCCGTTCTTACAACAGCTGATTCCGTCGCTACAGGGGTTTAACGCCCTCAGCGCTGGCATGGTGCTGGGGGTGAGCATCCTGCCTCTAGTGGCATCGCTGAGCGAAGATGCGATTAACGCCGTTCCCCAAGACCTGCGCCAGGGAGCCTTTGCCATGGGGGCCACCAAGCGCGAAACCATTCAGGCGGTGGTAATACCGGCGGCGCTGTCGGGGATTGTGGCGTCGATTATTTTGGCGATGTCGCGGGCGATTGGTGAAACCATGATTGTCAGTCTGGCAGCAGGGCAAAACCCTCAGCCCATCGACGGCGACCTGGGCTTCATCAATCCGTTGATTCCAGTGATGACGATGACGGCCTTTATTGTGCAGGTCAGCCTGGGCGATGCCCCGTTTGGGTCACTGGCCTATAAAACCATCTTCGCCGTGGGTATGACGCTGTTTTTAATTACCCTGGCGCTCAATATTGTCAGCTACTGGTTTGTGCGTCGCTTTCGGGAGAAATACGACTAATGGCCTCTTCGCAATCACAGTTTTCCTTACCGACCTCCTCGAAAGTTGAATCAGAGTTTGCGGGCAACTTGCCCCAGCGCTACACCATCGATCGCGCCTTTAAGCTAGCTACCTGGGTCGCCACCGCGATCGCGATCGCGGTCCTCGGCTGGCTGCTATTTGACGTATTAAGCCAGGGCTTAGGCCGTCTGAACTGGCAATTTCTCACCAGCTTTCCCTCCCGCCGACCCGAAAACGCGGGCATTATTGGTGCCCTGGCTGGCACCTTCTGGGTGATGATTATTGTCCCCATCGTGGCGTTTCCCGTCGGGGTGGGGGCGGGGCTGTACCTGGAAGAATTTTCTGACGATCACTGGTTTTCGCGACTGATCGAGATCAACATCAGCAACCTGGCCGGGGTGCCATCCATTATTTACGGGCTGCTGGGGCTAGCCGCCTTTGTGCGCATCATGGAGCCGATTACCGGCGGGCGATCGGTGCTGGCCGGGGCGCTCACACTGGCTCTGCTGGTGCTGCCGATTATCATTGTCGCTACCCGCGAGGCGCTGCGCGCCGTGCCGGAAGGCATTCGTTTGGCGGGGCTGGCGATGGGGGGCAGCCGCTGGCAAGTCGTACGTGACCACGTGCTGCCCGCCGCCATCTCTGGCGTTCTCACCGGGGTAATTTTGGCCCTCTCCCGCGCCATTGGCGAAACCGCGCCGCTAATTACCATTGGTGCACTCACCTTTGTGCCTTTTACCCCCGGCTGCACCGAGGAGTTCCCCTACTTCAACCCCCTAGACCTGGTACGCTGCCCAATGAATGTGGCCCAAAGCCCATTTACGGTCATGCCGATTCAAATTTTTAACTGGATTAGCCGCCCCCAGCAGGCGTTCCATGAAAACGGAGCCGCCGCCATTATTGTGCTGCTGGTGATGCTGGTGCTAATGAATAGTATTGCGATCGCATTGCGCAGTCGCTTTCAAGGGCAGCGATCGTAAATGTTCAACATAGTTAAAACAACAAAGCAATGAATATCAAAAACGCAGGGTTCAGCTATCTAAAAAATAGCTGAACCCTGCGTTAAAGAAGAGAAATTGAGTTAGGCGTAACCTAGCTCAATTAGAGTTCCTTGAAACCACCATCGCAGACAACGGCAGTAGCAGCTTGAGGCGTGGTAACGTTGATGGCCGCTACAGTAGGGGGCGTAGCCGCGACTTCAGATTCGCACAGAATTGCAAGGGTAGTCGCATCTTGGCCACCGGCTCCTGTGGTCAGCTGAACACCGCCAGCATAGGACTTCAGAGCTACATCAACTGGCTCAGCCAAGGCTGTAGCACCACCCACTCCGGCATTATCAATGTCGTAATTGTAGTAAGTGGTGTTGGAAGGAATACCAATGGCAAGATTGACAAAGTCGGGGGCAAATTCAGGATTTTCTAAGCGGTAGGCTTGCTGACCACGGTTCATAGAACCAACGTAGGTTTTAGCTTCAGACTGACGAGCTTTGTTGGCCTGGTTGAGGAAAGAAGGCAGCGCGATCGCAGCCAGAATACCGATGATGATAATAACAACCAGCAGTTCGATCAGGGTGAAGCCGCCTTCTTCTTTCTTGGCAACGAGGTGCTTCAGCAGGTTGGCTTTGAGAGAGGTTTTCATAAGTTTTTGTCTCCTTGAGGGTAGGCGGTAGAGGTGTTGTTTGCGCCTGGGTCTAACTTACCCACCTGCTCTCACCCAGCGATCACACCCTGTCAAAAAAGTTTTTCGGCTGGCCCAGGTGCAGGAACAATTTCAAAGCCGTTGTTGACGGCGCTGGGCAGATTGAGCTGCTCTGCTTGCAGCGTTTCTACGGTTTGGTCTAGGGCCACAAATTCTCTAGGAAAGTCTAAGAACAAGCCCAGCAGCTCGGGTATCGCCCACTGATCTAACTCACCTGATGGGGCATTGGGGGGGGCGATGAAGTTGATGCTCTGGGCGTAGCGGTTGCGGTAGGTGAGGCCCAGCAGGCTCCGCCCCGTGCGCTGAATCGGGGTACCGAACGCCGTTAACCACGATCGCACGTCTCGATAGTCAACCAGCGACGCGGCTATCTGGGCTTGCTCTGCTGGAGGCAGGTTGGCTTGCTCGAAGTAGGGCTGGGCAAACTCACTGGGCTGTAGCCAGGCCCGCAGCAGCAGCAGGCCCTGGTCTTGGGGCGATTGCTCTAGGGCCTGATTGACAATCTCTAGAGCCTCTGCGGGGTTTTGATCTGTAGCCAACAGCGCCTGGGTAATGGGGCGTAACGTACCAGACTCCGCTATCAGTATGGGCCGCTGGTACCACCATCGCACTAGCGCCGTTTGGTCATAGAGAGTGGCGTACCCTGGAGCGTCTGGCGACGTAGCCTCCAGCACGGCTTGATGATGAGCTAGGGCCTGATCTAGCACGGAATCTTGAAGCGGTGCCAACGGCTCTTCTCGCCACAGAGGCAGGGTTAAAAACTCGGGCTGGCTCACCCCTTCCAGGCTAAAGGCGGTAACAGCCGCTTCGGTTTGACCCTGGGCCAGATAGGTTTGCCCCAGCAGGTAGCGGCTCAAGCTGCCGCTTCTGGGCAACAGCTGCACCGCCCGCTGGCTGTAAACTTGGGCGGCTGCCGGGTCTTGGGGCAGCAAGAGCACCGCTAGATTGTGGTTAAACCAGGCATCGTTGGGGGCGATCGCCGTAGCGGCATAGAGGTTAGCCAGGGTATCTTGGCGCGCCGCCGCTTGTTCTTCAGGGGGCACCAGAGGCAGCAACCCATAGATCTCCTGCCCTAGCAGGGCGTGGTAAGTGGGGTCCCACGGCACCAGTGCAGCGGCAGATGAGAAGTGTTGTAGTGAACCAGCCACATCTCCCTGTTTGGCACGGCTCACGGCGCGATCGCCGTGCCAGAAACCCAGGTCGGCCATCAGCCACAGGTAGCCTGCAATCACCAGCCAGGCCAACAGCCCCAGGCTCAGGTAGCGGCGGGTAGCCCCGCCCACGGGCGAAGGCAGAGGCCGTTCTGATGGGTTGGCAAGGTGCAGCAACACCACTAGCAGCACCACCAGCGCCATAGAAATGCCAATATTTTCGAGTTGCCAATCAGTCAGGCTAGAGATGCCGTAGGCTAAAAAGCCGCCGCCCACCCCGTAGAGCAGCCATCGACTGGTCTTGTCTTCAATAGTGCGGTGCAGGCGCAGCCACAGCCCGATAATCAGCACCAGCCATAGCAGATAAACCCCTAGCCCCAATAGCCCCATTTCGCCCAAAACTTGGGATGGCGTGCTGTGCAACTGCTGAGAATGATCCATACCCAGGCCAGCTTCGATGGGGCGATAGAGGTTGGAAACGCGGCTCATCACCCCTGGGCCAACGCCAACCAGAGGGCGATCGCGCAAAATATTGGCCGCAATTTTGGCCAAAAAGTAGCGATCGAGCAGC
Source organism: Nodosilinea sp. LEGE 07298 (assembly GCF_015207265.1). Taxonomy (GTDB): domain Bacteria; phylum Cyanobacteriota; class Cyanobacteriia; order Phormidesmidales; family Phormidesmidaceae; genus Nodosilinea. The sequence goes on from NZ_JADEXE010000179.1 coordinate 9,504, forward strand.
GGCCCATCCTGCACCACAAAGCCCGAGGGGTTGGCAAAATTTAGGCTGCCCAGCAAACTGCGCACGCGGGGGTTGCTGAGCGCTACGACCACCATCACAGCCAGCCCCAGCCCCCCCATCGCCAGACGACGAAGTCTACCTTTGGCCGTAGACCCGATGACAAAAGCCGCTATAGCGACCAGTAGCCATACCAAAACGCCCAATAGGGCACCCCGCGATCCGCTGACATAGAGTGCAATGCCGGTTAAAACTGTGGCGGCCACTGCCAACCACCGCCGCCAACCTCTAAACGCCACAGCGCAGGCCAGCACGAAGGGCAACGCCAGGGCACAATAGCCGCCGACAAAGTTGTGGTGGCCAAAGGGCATGGCGTTGCGCAGAGCTTGATAAAACTCGTTGTCGATGGCGGACTCGGCCCCCGGTCGCCACAGCGCCAAGGAAATGATGGCCGTACCCAAAAACGTGCCCGCGATCGCAGTGGCTAGATAGCTCGTTTTAACCTGGGCCTGCCTCACCCAGTTAACCCCGCCATAGAGCGCAAAAACGTAGAAGGAGGCTAAAACCACGTTCCACAGGGCCACGGTTTTGAAATCGCTGGCCAGGCTGCAAACGATCAGGCTGATGCCCGTCGCCGCTACCGCCCAGTCCAGGCCGTGCCCCAGGGGGCGAAAGGGTCGATCGAGCTGACGCAGTTGACTCATGAGCCAAAGCGCGATCGCCAAAAATCCTGACTGCCATACCAGCACCCAGGGCCACCCCACCATGCGCAGGTAGCTGTGTGGTAGCCAGGTCATTACCACCATGGCGACCCCAGCCAGGGCACCCAGCCAGTGCCAGTTAAAGGTCCTACTTGTGGCCTCACTTACGGCCCTGCTTGCAGAAGGTTGCGGAGAAGAATCTTGAGCCATAGATGATGCCAATACGGTGAAAATAACCTGGTGGGAAGCGGGTCAGCTGACGGCCCACTTTGGTTTTGTACAGACGCTCTCTCGACGCGATGGCCATAAAGGACCAGTCTTTAACCATCGCAGCAGGGGTGGGTAGACTTATTTTAGAACTACGCCCAAGTCTGTGGCCCGCACTATAGGTTTCTTACGCTTACCAAAGACACCCATGTTGACATCTTTGAGCACTCCCCATCGCCCCCTGCACCGAGCTAAGCAACTATTAGTTTGGGTAGTGCCTGTCGTGATGATGATGAGTCTGGTGCCGCTACAGCAGCAGCGCTTAGCCAAGCTCCAAGACCGCACCGCTGCCGACCAAAACCTTGAGCAGCAAGACCAGGCTACCGCCGCGACCCTGACCTTGGCACAAAAAATGCCTGCCTTTGGGTTTGATAATCTAATGGCCGACTGGTTTTTTCTGCGCTTTTTGCAGTACTTTGGCGACGACGAAGCGCGGGCTGAAACAGGCTACAGCCTGAGTCCAGAGTTTTTTCGGGTCATCATCCCCAACGACCCGTACTATCGAATGTTCTATCTGTTTCTTTCGGGCAGCACCAGCAACTTTGCGGCCAAGCCTGAGCAAAGCGTGGCTCTCACGGCCCAGGGGCTAGAGCGTCTCACCCCCGCCTTTCCGTCAGACGGCTTTTACATCTGGCGCTATCGCGGCGTAGATGAACTGCTGTATCTAGGCGATGCCGAAGCGGCACAAAAGTCTTACCGAATAGCCGCCGACTGGGCTAGCCAGTCATCTCACCCAGACGCCCCATTCGTTGCCGAAAATTCTCAGCGTACCGCTGATTTCCTAGCCCGTAACCCACTCAGCAAGCAGGCTCAGGTCAACGCCTGGGCTAGCGTGCTAAGTACTGCCTTTGACGATGACACTCGCCAGCGGGCGATCGATCGCATCGAAGAGTTGGGGGGTACCGTTATCATCAGCGAAGCCGGTGAAGTTAGTATTCAGTTTCCCCAGGATGATTAGCACTTGGTCATATAGCTGTAGTCATCACTATCAAAACACTATTTCGTCATTCCCGTGAAAACGGGAATCCATGCGGAAGAACAGTCTCTATGAGTGGATTCCCGCCTATGCGGGAATGACAACGTGAGATGTCTGCGCGGGAATGACGGACTGAGGTGGTAGAGCCTAGCTGCCCTAGAGCTGGCCGCAGTCGGCAATCACCACAGGCTCGGAGGTTTGGCCGCTGCGGCTGCCCACTTGCTCCATGGCACTGACTACGTCCATACCTTCAACCACACTGCCAAAGACCACGTGCTTGCCGTCCAGCCAGGGGGTGGCCACCGTAGTGAGAAAGAACTGTGACCCGTTGGTGTTGGGGCCAGCGTTGGCCATGCTGAGCAGGCCGGGGGTGGTGTGCTTAAGGGTAAAATTTTCGTCGGCAAACTTCATGCCGTAGATTGACTCGCCGCCGGTGCCATTGCCGCGCGTAAAGTCGCCGCCCTGACACATAAACTCAGGAATGATGCGGTGAAAGCTAGAGCCCTTGAAGTGCAGCGGCACGCCGGAAGTACCCATACCGTTTTCCCCGGTGCACAAGGCACGAAAGTTTTCGGCGGTTTTAGGGGTGACATCGGCCCGCAGCTCCATGACGATACGGCCTGCGGGGGTACCGCCAATGGTGACGTCAAAAAATACTTTGGGATTGGTTGTTTCAGTCATAAATCGTTCTCTTAGTGCAAGACGCAGGGGTTGACCTCTGCCATTAACCCACAGTTTGACCGAAAGCTCAAAGTAGACTAAGGCAGAGAAATAACTGCTGGCTTAGCTAAGGCGAAACTATCAGGTCGCTACTGAAATAGTTTGTTTACCCATCGGCCTAGAAAGCCGCCGTTGGGAGAGGGTGATGTATCTGTAGTCTCTTGGTTTAATACGATATTGGCGATCGCGGGGTGAGTCTGCTGCATCCAGTTACCCAGGGATTGGGCCATGGGGCTGTCGGAGGGCAGGGCGACCAAGGCCTGTTGCCACATGTAGACCTGTTGCTCGTTGAGCTGCTGGTAGCCATAGACTACACCGAGGTTGGCCAGCAGGTGAGCCTGGCCGAGGGCATCTGAGCCAATCTGTTCGAGGCCCTGTTGATAAAGCGCTATGGCGCTATTGTAGTTACCTTGGTAGGCTTCAGCGTTGGCCAGGTTATTGTGCAGGTAGGCCGACAGCATGGGCTGCGCGGCCAATAATTCGAGGGCCAAAAGCTGCGCCTGGCACTGCCGCCACCAAACCGGGTCGAGGCTGCCTGACGGCGCACTAGACAACCCCAAGCCCAGGTGTAGCAAGGTTGTCCAGTCTTCTTCTTGCTCAAGCCATTGCCATACCTGAGCCAAATTGGGCCAGTGATACTCAGCCCAGGCAGCAGGCAGTCCAAGAATTGGGGCCAGGGGGTCGAGCCTTTGGCTGGGATGCTGAGCCCAGCCCGATTGCACCAGACTATCGGCATACCAGCGCCCCAGGTCTAGGCGCAGCTGGCGGCGAGTGGAAATAGTTTCTTCGCCAGCGAGGTGACCTTTCGCCAATGCCCGAATCAGGTTGTGGCTGGGGGCATAAATTCCAGGGCCAACCGATGTCAGGCATTGATTGGCCACCAGCTCGGCTAAAACAGCGGTCGGATCTGACCTGTCACCCAGCAATAGCGCAGCCAGCCTGGGGGTTATGAGCGGCGCGGGTAGAATGACCAACCGTCGCAGCAGGGCTTGGCTGGAGGGCGAAAGAAGATTATATAGATGGAGAAAGCTATGGGCTATGGCCGTACTTTTGGCGCTGTGCTGGGGCTGATTTTGCCAGGTATTTAGGTAATCAGCTACGGAGTCTGCTGGGGAACTAAGGGAGCTATGGGTAAGCCGGGTGCCCGCCAGTTTGAGCGCGAGGGGAATGTGCTCGCAGTAGGCCGCGATCGCCCCCCAGTCATCCCCAATGGGTTCCGGGGCGTGGGCAGCATGGGCCAGCAGTGCGATCGCATCGTCGGGAGCCAGGGGTGCTGTCGCCAACCCCAGCACTTCGGGTAAATCGGGGGGTGGGTAGGGGCTAGTAACGATCACAATGCAGGATGATGATTGGGGTAGCAGGGGCAGCCACTGCTCCGCTGGACTGTCGGTTTCTAGCAGCACGATGGCACGGCGCTTGGTTAGGCAAGCTTGCCAAGTAGCCGCTAGATAAGTCCAAGAGATGGCCGGGGCCGGGGTAGGTTCACCCAGCTGATGCAGCCATCGTTTGAGAATTAGCCCCCTGCCCCAGTCTGACGTTTCGGCCCGAACTTGGGCAGATAGGTAAGCATCGGGATAGTCGGCAGCAAAGAACTGGGCCAGCCATTGGGCCAGCCTAGATTTGCCCATGCCCGGCTGCCCCCAAAACACCACGACAGCACTAGTAGAGCGCAGCTTTCCCAAGGATCGGAGGTGAGCCGCTGCTTGGTTGATCAGCTCATCTCTGCCCAGGGGTCGCGCCAGCTGAGCCAGTGCTGCTCCATGG
>NZ_JADEXE010000017.1 GCF_015207265.1 Nodosilinea sp. LEGE 07298
GCCATACCCTGAGCCAGGCCGTCTCCCGCTATTCCACCGCGCTGCAGGGGAACCCCGAGCAGGGGGCAACCCTGGCAGCGGTCAAAACCGGGCTGGGCCAGCTGCAAAGCCTGACGGCCAAGCTTGAGTCGCGCTGCCTGCGGGTAGCGGTGTTTGGCCTGGTCAGCCGAGGTAAGTCGGCGGTGATAAATGCCCTGGTGGGAGAAGATATTCTCGAAACCGGGCCTCTGCACGGCGTTACTCGCTGGCCACGATCGGTGTACTGGCAGCCCGAGGGGCAGCCCGAGGTTGAGAACGGCCTAGCGTGGCAAATCGAGCTGATCGATACCCCCGGCCTGGATGAGGTGGGGGGCGACGTGCGTGCCGAAATGGCTCAAACCGTAGCCACCCAGGCCGATCTAATTCTGTTTGTCGTGTCGGGAGATATTACCCCCTTTGAATACGAGGCCCTGCTGGAGCTGCAGCGGGGGCAGAAGCCGCTGCTGCTGATCTTCAACAAAAGCGATCTCTACCCCGACGTCGATCGCCAGGAAGTGCACCAAACCCTGCAAAAGCTGCGTGCCGACCTGGGCCAGGCTAGCCCCAGCAGTTCGCTAGCGGTCGATGATGTGGTGACCGTAGCCGCCAGCCCTGCCCCACTCAAGGTACGGGTTGAGTGGCCCGACGGTCGCACCAGCGAGGAGTGGGAGCCCCAGCCCCCCCAGATCGAGCCCCTGCGACAGGCATTGCTGGCGATCGTGGCCGAGGACGGTGCCGCCCTGGTGGCCCTCAACGCCCTGCGCAACGCCCGCGCCATTGAGAGTGAAATGGTGGGCCACGTGAGCCGTCTGCACGGCGATCGCGCCGACGAAACCATCTGGCAGTTTGCCAAATACAAAGCTGCCGCCGTTGCCCTCAACCCCATTGCTGGCCTCGACCTGCTGGGCGGGGTTGTCATCGACCTGGTCATGATTCGCACCCTGGCACGGCTCTATGGCTTTCCGATTACCGGCCACGAGGCGGGGCGACTGTGGCGAGCCATCCTCAAAAGCTCGGGTACCCTGCTGCTGAGCGAAGTGGGCAGCGGCCTGCTGGGGGCGGGCAAAACCACCGCTGCCCTAGTCACCCTAGTCGATAGCGCCACCGGCATCGCCGCCCTCGCGGGGGCCATGACCGCCCAGGCTAGCGCCGCAGGTTATGGGTCTTATACCGTGGGTAAGGCCGCTAAAACCTATTTGGAGCAAGGCTGCACCTGGGGACCCGAAGGGGTCAGTGCTACCCTGGCGGCCATTCTTCAAGACACCAATGCCTCTCAGACCCTGACTCGTCTGCGCCAGGAGGTACAAGCCGATTTAGACTTAGTAGAAGCCTCAACTCCCAAGGGTTAGTTCTAGTCGCCAATGCTTGACCTCGGAGCCACCTCTGGGGTTCATACCAAAGCCTACTTGGCTAGCTCCGATTGGCGGTGTACAACCCATTCGCCCCTACAGAACTTGCCTGTTAAGGGGTTGACGGCCACAATAAATGGGTACCTTTGGTTCATTAATTTGTTGCCGCCGGGGCACTGCTCTTCCACCCTGGGTCACTTACTGACTACAGAATTCAGTGGCGACAGATTCGAACGCCTCCCCTGTAGATAGCCCCAACTCACTGTCCTCAGCCTGTTTACCTGGTGTGGAGCTATCTGGCTAATGCTATAACCTTACCGGTCGGGGTGTGTCGGCTATGGCCGCTCTCTCAAATTCAGATTTCTTTGTTGCCAGTACCAGCGAATCATTAGCCCCTGTCCCTGCCCAGTCCCTTTTCTCTGAACAGATTAGCGCTCTCTGCGTGGGTGATTTAGTCGACATACTGCCAGCGGTGCTCACCCCCCAGGCCTCAATTCGGGAGGCGGTGCAGGTGATGCAAGATCAGACGTTGAGCTGCGTCGTGGTGGCTACTGAAAGCAATATTTTGGGGTTATTTACTGAGCAAGAAGTGCTCGGTTGCGTTGCCGCTGGGGTAGATACCGCCACGATCCCTATTGGTTTGAGCCTTGTGCCCCAAGGGCCTACTTTACGCCCTGACGATAGCATTGGAGCAGCGCTTCAGGCTGTGCAGGCCGCTAATTGCCGCTACCTGCTGGTGGTCGATGCACAAGATCAAATTTGCGGTCTGGTGACGCGCCAGCGCCTCTACCAGACCATGGCCGAGAGTCGGGCTACCGGGGCTGGGGCTGGGGTCGAGAGCGGCAGCCAAGCCGACAGCCAAGCCAACAGTGGTGAGTTAGAAGATGTTGTGCTCCCTCCCCACTGGCGGGAAGAACTCGCCCTCGACGACCCGGTTGATGGCTCTCCGACTCCTCCTCCCGATCGCAGCCTGACGATCTTGACCAATATTCACTATCAGCTCTTGGGGCTGGAGGGACAAAATCGCCTGCGGGTATTTGGTCGCTGCCTGAAGCTGCTGGGGGTGGCCAGTCAGGCCCAGGGAGTCGCTTTGTTTGAAACTCATCGGGACGGCGGTGGCCAAACTCTGACCAGCCTGCGGGCTGCCTGGCACCCTCCAGGGGCCGCCAGACTTGACCAGAGTAGCTGCCAAAGCCTGCCCTTCAGCCAGCTGCAGCGGTGGCACGAGGTGCTGGAGCGCGGAGGATTGCTGAGCGGGGCGATCAGCAGCTTTCCGGTGGCGGAGCAGTCGCTGTTGAGCAGCTTAGGCGGCGACACCGTGCTGATACTGCCCCTGCGATGCCACGGTCAGTATTTTGGGTTTTTGATGTTTAGCCGCACCAGTAATGACCTTGGGGAGACTGGATCTGAGCAACGCCTCGCCTGGCCACCAGCCACTGTCAAGCTGCTGCGCACCGCTTCGATTAGTCTATCGCTGGCCTGCGAGCAATACACTATGCAGTCGTGCCTGCGCCAGACCCAAAACGCGTTTGCCAGCCTGTTTCACCACAGCCCCGACCCCATGGCGGTAACTACCTTTCCGGAGGGTCGCCATTTATTGGTCAACGCTAGCTATGCCCGCTGGCTGGGGCGACCGAGCAGCGAGATTATTGGCCGCCGCCCCGCCGATTTGGGGTTGGTTCACAACCGGCGGCAGTTTGCCGACTTGCGCCGACAAATCCGCGATCGCGGCTGTATTAAAAACATTGAGATCGACTCGCACCTGGCCAATGGCCAGCCCCGCACGCTGCTGGTGTCGTCGGAGCTAACCCAGCTCAACGACCAGACCTGCCTGCTCTCAGTCGGCAAAGATATTACCGAACGCAAAGCCATGCTGGCGACCCTGAGCGCGGCGGAAGCCCGATTTAGGGCCATTTTTGCCCAAATCAACGTAGGCATTTGTCAGGCCAGCTTGAGCGGCGAGCTCTTCGATGTAAACCCTGGTATCTGCCGCATGTTGGGCTTTGGCCGCGAGGAACTCTTAGGAAAAAACTTTGCCGACTTCACCCATCCCGAGGATCTAGCGTTTGATTTGCAGCACTACCATCGGATGATAGCCGGTGAAATCCATTCGTTTGCCATGGAGAAGCGCTACTGTCACAAAAACGGTAGTTTTATCTGGGTAGCGCTAACGGTGTGCCTGGTGTGCAATGACGACGGTCAGCCGCTGTTTAGCATTGGCATATCGCAAGACATTAGCGAGCGAAAACGCGGCGAGGCCGAGCGCCAGGCGGCCGAGCAGGCGCTGCAAATCTCTCACCAGCGCATCAACAACATTCTAGAGAGCATTACCGACGCCTTTTTTGCCCTTGACCAAAATTGGCAGTTTATCTACCTCAACCAGCGGGCTGAGCAGTTTTTGCAGCGATCGCGCCACCAGACACTGGGTCAAAACCTGTGGTACGAGTTCCCTGAGGTGCTGGGCACGCAAATATCTAAACAGCTGCGCCGGGCTATGGTCGAGCGGGTCAGCCTCACCTTTGAGGAATACATGACCCACGCTGACAGCTGGTGCGAATTTCATGTATACCCCACCCAAGAGGGGCTAGCGGTGTACTTTCAAGATGTCACCAGCCGCAAGCGAGCCTACGAGCAGGTTCAACACCAGATACGCCGCGAACAGGCCCTCAATCGGGTGGTGCAGGCCATTCGCCATTCGCTCGACCTAGATACCATCTTTAGCACCGCCGCCCGTGAAGTGGCCTACCTGCTGCAGGCCGACCACGTCGATATTCAAATGTATTTACCCGCTAACAACCACTGGCGGATGATTGCTGAGCACCGGGCTACCCCCGATTTGCCTAGCCTGCTCTATCGCACCATTGCCGATCCTAAGGCGAATTCTGGGCCTGGGCCTGGTTCACCTCAGACTAACCTGGTACAGCTCGACGCCGCAGCTCCCCACGAGTTACTCGATGCCCTGCCCGGCGGCTGGCTGCTGGTACCGCTCTATCTCAGCCACCCTCGCCCCTGGGGGCGGTTAGGCATTCACCGCCAGGGGCCTGAACCCAAGCCGTGGAAAACCGCCGAGATTGAGCTGGTGCAAACCGTGGCCGACCAGCTGGCGATCGCCGTGCAGCAGGCCCAAACCCTGGCCCAAGCCCAGCGTGAGCTGCGCCAGCGGCAGCGGGCCGAGAGCCGTCTCCAAGAGGCCCAGCGCATTGCCCATACCGGCAGCTGGGAGCTGTACCTGCCCAGTCAGCAGCTCACCTGGTCGGAGGAAATGTTTCGGATTTACGGCCTCAGCCCCAGGTCAGTGCCACCATCATTAGACGCCCAGCTGGCGGCCCTAGACGAGGGCGATCGCCCGCTCTGGCAGCAGCAGCTAGCGGAATCAAGCTGCAGCGGCCAGTCTCTCAACCTGGAGGGAGCGATCGTGCGCCCCGACGGCAGCCGCCGCTTTGTACAGCTGCTGGGACAGGCCCAGCGCAACGCCCTAGGGGTGGTCACCAGCCTGGTCGGCACCCTCACCGATATCACCGATCGCAAACTGATCGAAGATCGGCTCGCCTATGAGGCCCTGCACGACCCCCTGACAGGCTCGCCCAATCGAGCTTTTTTCATGGAGCAGCTCAACGAGGCGGTAGCGGCCACCAAAGCGTCTCAGTCGGTCATCTTTGCCGTACTGTTCATCGACCTCGATCGCTTTAAGGTGATTAACGACAGTCTCGGCCATCTGGTGGGTGACCAGCTGCTGATCGAGTGTGCCCGCCGCCTGGGTTCAGTAGTGCGAGAAGGCGATCTGGTGGCCCGCCTAGGGGGCGACGAATTTGCCATTTTGCTCAACCCCATCGCTGTGATTGACGATGCCCAAGGCGTAGCCGATCGCATTCACCAGGTGTTGCAAACGCCGCTATTGCTCAGCGGACGCGAGATTTTTATTAGCGCCAGCGTGGGCATTGCCTCCAGCCTAACCGGAGCCGTGGAGGCGGTCGATTTTTTACGCGACGCCGACACCGCCATGTACCGGGCCAAAGAAAACGGACGGGGACAATCGGCCCTCTTTGACCCCGCCATGTACGAGCAGGTCGCCACCCGTCTCACCCTCGAAAACGACCTTCAGCGGGCGATCGATCGCCACGAACTGGTGCTGCACTACCAGCCGATTGTCGAGTTAGCCCACCACCGGCTGATCGGCTTTGAGGCTCTGGTGCGCTGGCATCATCCCCGCTGGGGGTTGATTTCGCCCGACACATTCATTCCTTTGGCCGAAGAAACCGGGCTGATTTTAGCCATTGGCGCATGGATTCAGTTAGCGGCTTGTCAGCAGCTGCGGCAGTGGCGACAGCGTCTGCCCGAGGCCCAAGATTTGGTGGTTAGCGTCAACCTGTCGGTGAAGCAGTTTGCCAACCCGCACCTGATTGACACCATCGATGAGGCCCTAGCCGCCACTGATCTCAGCAGCGACCACCTGCGCCTCGAAATTACCGAAAGTGCCCTGATCGAAAACCCCAAAACCGCTGAGGTGATGCTCAAAGCCCTGCGAGATCGCGGTATTCAGCTGGGCATTGACGACTTTGGCACCGGCTATTCGTCGCTCAGCATGGTGCACCAGTTTCCGATGCAGATTCTTAAGATCGATCGATCCTTTATTCAGGCGATGGAGGCTGACCCGCGCGGGTCGGCCATGGTGCAGGCGATTTTAGCCCTGGCCCAAAGTTTGGGCATGACCGCGATCGCCGAAGGCGTCGAAACCGAGGCCCAGCTCGAGCAGCTGCGTCAGCTAGGCTGCCCCTACGCCCAGGGCTACTGCTTCTCTAAACCCCTACCTGCCCCCGAGGTCGAACAGCTCCTGATGAACTGGTCCCAGGGTTGAACCCGCGATCGCCCCAGACCCAGTCTTTATAGCTGTAGCCAGTCTGGTGAGGACTGTTTCCCTGAGAACGTTCAAACGTTTGAACGTTCTCAGGCTTTATGGATGTCCTAACCCAGGTGACTCTGGCTATAACCCGAGACTAGGCCCAGTCTCGGGCACTGGCGCTAGCGCAATGAAGCCAGGGCTACATAGGCCCCTAAAAACTGTGCCTATACTGGGGACGACCCATGCTCCCTGGGCTACTGCTATGGACTCTTTAACTCAACCTAACCAGACCCAACGGACCAAAATTGTGGCCACCATTGGCCCCGCCAGCAGCTCCAAAGCCATCCTCAAACGCATGATCGACGCGGGCATGAACGTAGCCCGACTCAACTTTTCCCACGGCAGTTACGATGACCACGCCCGCATGATCACCCTGCTGCGCGAGGTTTCTGAGGAGCACGACACCCCGATTACCCTGCTGCAAGACCTACAGGGGCCAAAAATTCGTGTGGGCCAGTTGGCCAACGGCCCCATCGTGCTAGAGGAAGGAACCACTGTGACGCTGGTGCCCCTCGACCAGATCGATGCTATCTCTGGCGGCATCGGCATCGACTACCCTTACCTGGCCGAGGAAGCCCAGCCCGGTATGCAAATTTTGCTCGATGACGGGCTGCTAGAGCTACGGGTAGAGGCGATCGCAGATGTCAAGGTTATCTGCCGCGTGATTCAGGGCGGGCCACTCAAAAGCCGCAAAGGGGTCAACCTGCCCGAACTTAACCTGCGCCTGCCCTCCCTAACCGAAAAAGACAGGCAGGACGTTGCATTTGGCGTTTCTCAAGGGGTCGATATTGTTTCTTTGAGCTTTGTGCGCCAGGCCCAAGATATTCTCACCCTCAAAGACCTGCTGGCGAGCATGGGGGCTAGCCACACCCCGGTGCTGGCCAAAATCGAGAAGCCCCAGGCCATTCAAAACCTAGACGAGATTTTGGCGGTCGTCGATGCCGTGATGGTGGCGCGGGGCGATCTGGGGGTTGAAATGCGGGCCGAAAAGGTGCCCATGCTGCAAAAGCACATCATTCGCGAGTGCAACCGCCGCTGCATTCCGGTGATCACCGCCACTCAAATGCTGGAGAGCATGATTCAAAACCCGCGCCCCACCAGGGCCGAAGCCAGCGACGTCGCCAACGCCATCCTCGACGGCACCGACGCGGTGATGCTGTCAGGAGAATCGGCGGTGGGCGCGTTTCCGGTGCGCGCTGTCGAGATGCTGGCCCGCATTGCCTGTGACGTGGAGCAAGACCTGGCGTTTGTTAACCAACCCGCTGCCCTCAGCGATGAAACCCACGCCCTCAGCGAAGCCCTCAATGCCATCGACTCGACCCTCGCTCTTAAGTACATCGTCTGCTTTACCGAGACGGGCTATACCGCCACTATTGCCTCGGGCGAGCGGCCCAATGCGCTGGTGGTAGCCTGCACCCCCAAAGATACTGTCTACCACTGGATGAACCTGATTTGGGGCGTTAAGCCCATTCTGCTCGACGATTTTCCTCAAAGCTTTGAGGAGATGGTGGCGGCAGCTGAGAGCAGTCTGCGATCGCGCCATCTGGTCGACCTCGGCGACAAACTGCTGGTTATGGGTGGTGTGCCCGCCAACACTCCCAAGGGGACCAACTTCCTCAAAATTCACACGGTAGGGGCTTAGGTTCACCTAGAGCCAAGCCGCTAGGTTTGATTGGCTTAGCCAGTTCTTCCCCAAACCGTCTGGAGCCGTTGTAGTGAGCGCATCCCCCTTAGCCGACGCCTAGGCCCAAGCCGGTGTCTCCCTGCGGAAGGATGGCGAAGCCAGAGCCTTTGCTTAGGCTGGAGGCATTGCATGAGAGGCAGTATGGGCTTGCGTAAGCGGATATTCACACTTAGCAGCGCGATCATCGCTGGCTTAGTTACTATTGCTATTGGGCTAATTCTTTGGAGTACGACGCTCTCTTCCGCCAGCCAGGGCCAGGCGGTTAAGCCACAGCAGGACCCTGTTCAGCTCGAACAGGCAGCCGATCAGGCGGCTGACCTCTCAGAGGATGTCTACAGTGGGCTAGACACCACTAAAAAGATTATTGGCAAGACCGAAGCTCGCAATCAAGCGATCGAGACCGGCCGAGACGCTGCCAGCCAAAAACTCGAAGAACTAAGCGATCGCGCCCAGCAGGCCGAGACACATGGTGAAGACGTGCTCTCTGCAACCGATAAGCGTGTTCTCAAGCACATTACAGAGTAAATTGTACTGTTGGCAAAACCAACTCGGTAAAGCCCTTGAATCATGCGGCCTTTCCCGAGTTGGTTTCTGCGCCTCGCCTCTTTTCTGATTACAGGTTTGCTGTCGACAACGGCGATCGCCCCGCCAGAGTCAAAGAGATGCCTAGTACTCTACGGCGCAAGTTTAGATACTATTCTCCGGGGGCTAGGGAGCAGGGAGGCTGGGGAGCAAAGCAATCCGGAATGGTAGGCATATTTCAACCGTCGAGTACTAGCCCATGCCTAACCTGTGGCTATGTCAAGATATGAATTCAATTCAGAAGAGTTGAAGAAAAGTCAAGGCAATAGGCACCCTAGATTGTAGGGTGTCGAACGATCTAATCTATGTGTTATTCACATTTATAAATGCAAAAAATGCCTTTACTTAACGGGGTCATTTCATTAGGCGTCAGGCAAGAGAAATTCAAGGGATTGAGGAACAACTCTTATATCAATAACGATAGAATCGTCTGATGAGGTTAAGCTATCGCTGGATAAAATCTTGTCATCAACGTGAACATCAAATTCTTCTCCTCGAATCTGTAAGTGCTGGCCCTGGTATCGTGTAAAGGGGGCTAGATCGCAGTTGCCAGCTAAACAGTCTGTCAGATAGTTACTGATTTTAGTTTGCTCACCTTCGTGCACCAGCACAACGGTCATCATTCCGTCATTGAGGCCAATATTTGGCGCGAGGTGGAGGTTAGGTCCAACGTATTGGATATTCATAACCTCCAGCAAAACGTACTGGCCGGAAATATCTTGCCCATCTAAGGAAAGGCTTAAGGACCGGGCAGGACAGTGAGAAACCTGCTGTTTCAACAAGTCTAAAACAGTCGTCAGCTCGTCTTCAGTAGTTGGCAACTGTTCCAGATTACCGCTGTCTTCAGCCCTAGACATGGTTTGAGCAAATAGTCCCATCCCTAAACTTTCAATTACGTGGGTTGTGCCCCAGGCTCCGCTAGCGATCGCACTATCAACCTTAATTCGTGGTGCGGTGGCCCATCCGCCAATCAGTTGTTCTAGAGAACTATCCATCAAGCCTAATGTTTTAGCAATATTATTGGCTGTTCCGAGGGGCAAGATAGCCATTGGGATTTGTTGTCCAATCAGGCGTTTGGCTACTTTACCAACGGTGCCATCCCCTCCGGCTGCTACTACTAAGTCACCAGGGTCTTCCAGGGCGGCAACCCAATTGTCGTCTTTGGCTGACTGATAGTTGACCTTATAACCGGCCTGTTTTATCAGAGATAGAAGTACATCTTTGGACGGTTGATCATCATCACCTGCTTTGGAATTATGAATCAGCGTGACTCTCATAGAAATTCTCTAAAAGCCCAAGAACAAGATTCGATCAGTTTAGAACTTGTGACCCTGCCATCCCTCAGCAAAGAGGCAGATGGTGGTAGCACTAAAGGAGGAAAAAAGATTGAAATGCGGATACTAATTGCTAACGACGATGGAATTTACAGCCCTGGTATTACAGCCTTAGCAGAGGTAGCCGCCTCGTTCGGCCAAGTGCGTATCGTTGCGCCCGATGTTGAAATGTCTTCAGCGGGGCACTCCATTACGGCTTCGCGCCCCCTCTCCTACAAACGCACACCACTGCGAGATTTTGAGGCTTACCGCGTCAATGGTACCCCTGCCGACTGCGTAGCGCTGGGTGCTTACCATTGGGACAAAGTAGACGTAGTGCTGTCAGGCATCAACTTAGGCAGTAATTTAGGCAATTCGATGTGGCATTCAGGCACCTTGGCGGCGGCTAAGCAAGCGGTTCTGCTGGGGCTGCGGGGTATTGCCTTCAGTGCGCCCGTGACCGAGAGTGAGCCCAACTTTGACTTGTTAAAGCCCTGCCTGGCAAAGGTTCTAGAGTTGCTTCTGCCCGATCCAGATTTAGCCTTGGTCAATGTTAACTTTCCCGATCAAGCTCCCCAGGGCCTACGCTGGACCCGCCAGTCGGTGCGACAGTACGATGGCCAGGTTATGCCTAGTAAGGATCCGATGGGACGACAGCACTTTTGGTTTGCTGTGGTACCGCTGGAGGCTCCTGAGGTCGGAACCGATCGCTGGGCTGTAGAGCAAGGCTATGTCTCAATGACACCCCTACGTCTTGATCTGACCCATGAGGCAGAACTAGCTCGAGCACAGGAAAGACACCCCTGCGATTGAGATTAAAGCTCAATCGCCCGCTACAGCCCTAACCCTCCACCATTCGGCGCGGGGCTACGGCCCGACAGGGGTTGCCATAGCACACGTGCCCCGACGGCAGCGACTTAAACACGCTGCTGCGCGCGCCCACCACGCTATTTGCCCCCACCGTTACCCCAGGGGCTACAAAGCAGTCGGTGGCGATCCAGGCTCCGTTTTCTATCACCACAGGCGCTACCACTAGGCCAAAGTGAGGATCGCAAATATCGTGGCTACCGGTGCAGAGGTAGCTTTTTTGCGAAATTACGCAGTGCTGGCCAATGGTGATCTGCTCCAGGCTGTAGAGCACTACGTCGTCGCCAATCCAGCTGTGGTCACCAATAGTCACATTCCACGGGTAGGTAAACCGGGCCGTAGGGCGAATCACGACGCCTTTGCCGACGGTGGCCCCAAATTGCCTAAGCAGCCAGCGCCTCGGTTTGTGGGAGGCATGGGGCGTCAGCGGAAAGATTACCGCTTGTAAAAGCCACCAGATCAAAATAATTACCTTAGAGCGCCCCGGCGCATACCACGACTGGTCGTAGGCATCGAGCTGTACCCAGGGATGAGGGTTAGGGGGGACTAGGGGGCGATCGCCTCCCCGGTCTGGAGAGCTATCGGAGGCATAGGGGGAAGGAGCGGTCATAAGCGGCGGCGATCGAGGTGTCTTATCGGAAGGTCTTAAGGGGCTGATTCTACCGAAACAATCGCCGGTTGAACCGCTGGCTGAGGCATGGCCATACTTTCTTTAGAGGTAACTTCTTTGGGGGTAACATTTAGCTGCCCGCCAAACTGGCGCAGCTCAAATAGCTTGACCCCAATCTGATATTCATACTGGCTCAGCAGCCGCCCGTAGATATAGCCCGCTCGACCGTCTAAAAAGCCCAGCCGCACCACGTAAAACAGCACAAAGCGCAGCAGCGGTTTGAAGGGTAGCCGCACCCAAATTTTTTTCAAAAACCGCTTGCGCTGTACCGCGTCGCCAAACAAGTTAGCGCCAATGGTACCGCCGTCGTCCATGCCCATCAGCAGGTTGTAGTAGACCTGGGCTTCCCAGTTGGAATAGCGGTTGTGGCGGGCTAGCCAGTGGTACAGGTCGCGAAAATCCTCGTGGAGCATGTCGTGCTTCAGGTAGCCTACGGCCCCTTCAACCATCACGTGCTCGTGCACTTCGTTATCGCCTGTGTTGGGAATATCGGCGGTTTGCAGATTTTCGTAGCGGCCCTTTTGGTGGCGAAACAGGCGCAGGTTCCAGTCGGGGTACTTGCCGCCGTGGCGAATCCAGGTGCCCAGAAAAAACACGCGACGATTCAGGTAGTAGCCGTCAAACTCGTGCTGCTGAATGGCTGCTTCAATCTCGTCCCACAGTTCTGGGGTAATGCGCTCGTCGCAGTCGACAATCAGCACCCACTCATGGCTAAACGGCAGGTTGTCTAAAGCCCAGTTTTTCTTTTTGGGCCAGTGGCCGTTGAACTCAAACTGCACCACTTTGGCCCCGGCAGCGATGGCAATATCGCCGCTGCGATCGCTGCTGTGCGAATCTACCACAAAAATTTCTGCCGCCCGCTCTAGGCTGGCTAAACAGGCAGGCAGGTTTTGCTCCTCATCCTTAGCCGGAATCAGCACAGAAATGGGCACTTTGGGGGTTGTGGTTGCCATGGTGGATTCCCTTCAAATCGTGAGTTAATCGTGGGTTAGGTAAGCGAGCCGTGGAAAGACTGTGGTCCTTAAAGGCTAAGGGCAGGCCTTAGCTCTAGGCTTGGGCACTAGGTGGCGTAGACCGCTAAACACGTAGCCCAACTGCCCGTAGGCGTAGACCAGGTTTTCAAAGCGCAGGGCCGGGTCTTGCCAGCTTTTAAGAGCCTTAACCAGCCCCCGCAGCAGGCATACCCCCCGCACTTGCAGCCGCTGCCCGGTCAGAGTATGGGTGAGGTGCTCGCGGTAGCACTCACTAATGCCCTGCCACCAGCTGCGCCGCAAAAACCAGCGGCGGTTCAGGCGCTCGGGGGCAACGTTGTGGGCCACCTGGGCCTGGGGTACAAATAGCACTTCAAAGCCAGCCATCAGCGCCTGCTGGGTGAGGTGCAGTTCCTCGTTGGAGAGCAGGTTTTTGCCCACTCGGCCCAGCTGCGGGTCAAACCCACCCACCGATTCCAAAAAGTCTTTCTTGACCGCATAGTTGAGACCCCGAGGGGTTTGGCCAGGGTCGGTAATGAGTTGAGTAGTGGCACCCAAATCGTAAAACCCCAGGCTTTGCGATAGGGTGGGCGACAGCCAGGAGGGTGGGGTTATATCCTGGGGCCAGATTAGGCTCACTGCACCGCCTGCGATCGCCGCTTTATCATGGGCTTCAAACGCCTCGGCCAGTGCTGCTAGCCAGTAGGGCGAAGCCTCGGCATCGTCGTCGAGGTAGGCGAGAATACTGCCCCGGGCGATCGCGGCTCCCCGGTTGCGCGCCGCCGATAGACCCAGAGTGCTTTCATACACGTAGATCAGCTGCGGGTGGGGCAGGTAGGCGTTGACCACGGCCTTTGTGTCGTCGGTTGAAGCGTTGTCCACCACAATAATTTCGTAGGCGGTGTAGGTTTGGCCCAGCAGGCTGGCGATCGCAGGCCCCAGGTAGCTGGCCCGGTTGTGGGTGCAAATAATAGCTGAAATCAAAGGCTGAGACATTCTAGAACGCTGCTAAAAGAACCTGACGCCAACTCCAAACTCCACAATTCCAAACTCTAATTCCAAATTAAAGTGGGCAGCCTAGAACCGCACTGATTCTAAACTGCCCACTTCATTCCCTAGACTACCGAAACAGCCACAGCCCAGAGTTGTTTTGAGAACGTTATGCCCTAGCGGTGGTCGGGATGGGGTTGGTAGTAGACCTTAGCCCCCTGGTCGGCTACATAGTGACAGGCCCAAAACGATCGGGCGAAACTCTTCCACACCGGCTCCTCAGAGCGGCGGTAGTAGTCGCCCAAAATCGGCTTAATCGCTGCGGTGGCAGACTTGAGATGATAGTGAGGGATGTTCAAGAAAATGTGGTGCGCCACGTGGGTGCCAATGTTGTGGTGAATAGGGTTGATAAAGCCATAGTCGCGGTCAATAGTCGACAGCGCCCCCTTGAGAAAGTACCACTCGTCACCCCGATACCAGGGAATATCTGGCTCGCTGTGGTGCAAAAACGTCACCAGGTCAAGCCACATGACAAACACCAGGTAGGGTGCCACATAGTAAGTCACCAAAAACAGCAGACCCTGAGTGAGCCCCACCCAGGCCAAGAATAAGACCATAGCCGACCAGCATAGGGTGCTCACCAGCACATCGCGCCGCTCCGAAGGACGAAATAGATCGCTACTAGGCATAAAGTGAGACCCACTGCGCCCCGACGATCTAAAAAAGAGGTAAAACGGGTAGGCAAACAGCAACCCATAGAACCGCACGACCTTCTGCGCCATGGGCATGGCCCGATAGGTCGATTCATCAATCGGGTACCAGCTTTCATCGGTATCAATGTTTCCGGTATTGGCATGATGGGTGCGGTGGCTAATGCGCCAGCCATGGTAGGGCACCAAGATAGGCGTGTGGGTTAGGTGGCCCACTAGGTTATTAAGCCACTTATAGCGAGAAAATGACCCGTGACCGCAGTCGTGGCCTACCACAAATATGGCCCAGAACATCGTGCCCTGGGCCAGCCAAAAGATAGGAAAAAACAGCCAAGAATTCAGCGTATGAGCCACAGCGTACAGCGCTGCAATAATCCCAATGTCCAAAAATAAATAGGCTAAAGATCGGACGGTAGAAGGTTGAAAACAACCAGCTGGGATAGCAGCCTTGAGGTCTTGAAGGGTGAAGTCTAGCTCCTGCGCTGAGCGAACATAGGCTGAAAACTCTGCGTCTGCAGCCCCTAGAGGAACGCGATCTACTTGCACGAAAGTACCAATTTAACCATAGAGACGAACGCCCAGCTGCTTCAACCAAAATGAGCGGGCGTTACACAGCTTAACTTTTCGCGGCATAAAATTCTATCCCACGAGACGTACCTCGTCAGTCACCGCTCTGGTGAGTTTTCCCAATGTATGCGTACGATGGCCCTTTAGAAGCAATTTTTGATCCTGAAGTTTTCTATGGGCTATTCCGGCAGCAACTCCAGCAAAGAGGCCAACATGGGATGGTCTTCCACCCACACCGACACCGACCCGCCATTGCAACGAAACTCCGCCCAGCCATCGTCATTGGTGGTAATCGTTTGGGGAATATGCCCAGTCAGGTCGTAGAACGTGGTGTTAGGCCGACCCACCTCCATCCACTTGGTGCCCTCTGCTCCATTGCTCAATAACACCGCCATGGCCCGACAGCGATCGCCCAGGCCCAGGCGAGTCCAACCTACTACATTGGGGTGGTCAAAGTAGTCGTACTGAGGACCGTAGGCAAAATGTTTGCGGCCAATCAGCAGCCGATCCAAAATTTGCCGATGCGAGTCCATCCAAATCTCGTACTCGTTGCCGTCGCGGCCTTTATCGATATAGTGGGCACCGTAGTAGTCGCAGTAGAAAATGCAGGGATAGCCATCTGCCCGCAGCAAAATCATGGCGTAGGCCAATGGCTTAAACCAGGCTTCTACCACCGACTCTAGCGCCTGCAAAGGCTGAGTGTCGTGGTTTTCAACCAGGGTGACCGCCAGCAGCGGCATTTCTTTCACTACGGTATTGTCGAAAATAGTGCGCAGATCGTAGCTGCTGCCCGCTTTGCTGGCCTTGTAAAAATTATGGTGCAGCGGTGCGTCAAAGAGATCGAGCCGACCGCCAGAGTTACCGGCATACCAGCTGAGCGCGCCCAGATCGTAGGTCCAGTATTCACCCACGCAGAATAAACTTCGCTGGGCGTAGTGCTCCAAATGGGCCAGCCAGTCAACAAAAAAGTCGCCGCAGATATGCTTAATCGCGTCTAGTCGAAAGCCGTCCACCCCAATGTGGTCGAGCATCCATTCGCCCCAGTATTTCAGTTCGCCGCGCACCTCAGGATGATCGATATCTAAATCACAACCCATTAAATAGTCAAAGCTACCTAGCTCCCAACTCACCTTGTCCTCAAAGGTTTTGTTCTCAATCAGCCAGACGGCTTGGTAGTCGGGATCCCAGCTGTTGTAGTCAACGGCATCAAAGTGGTACCAGTGCCACTTCATGCTTGAGTACTTGTCGCCTCGGCCTGGAAAGCTAAAGCCCGTCCAGGATTTAATTTTGCGCAGATCGCCTAGGGGGCGGCGGCGATCGCTCGGATCCATAGGAATCGCGTTGAACTCCTCCTCACAATCGGCCGCCATTTTGTGGTTAAACACTACATCGGCATAGATGTTAATGCCCAAGTCACGACAGGCCTTTACGGCCGCTACATACTCATCTTTGGTACCGTATTTAGTCCGCACCGAGTGCTGCTGGTTAAACTCTCCCAGGTCAAACAAATCATAAACACCGTAGCCCACGTCGCCGCTGCCACCAATTCCTTTATAAGCTGGCGGTAGCCACAGAGCCGTAATACCTACCTCAGCTAAAGCCTGAGACTCTGCCTTAACGTAGTTCCAGTGGCTGCCGTCGGCAGGGATATACCAGTGGAAATACTGCATCATCGTGCCGTTAAGCTCCCCCTGCCTGTGCCGATTCTGGAGAAACTCTGCATTAGTCTCCAACCATTCCCGCAGCGAGGTCTTGGCAGTTGTCGCTGCTGTCGGGGTCAGGCTAGACCCTAGAGCTTTGAACGTGTCCTTCAGCTGCTGAAAAGGAGTAGACATACGCAAGCACCGTGGGATGGTATTCCCATCAGAATAGGAGCAAACCTTAAGGTTTAGGTAAAGGTTGAGTAGCAACCCAGCCCCATCAACAGTAGAAATCGCGTATTTTAGTCATTCATCATAGCCCTAAGCTTAGTCAGTGTTCTACGGAGTTTTTGCAGAGCAAGCCTAAGTTGTGGCGATCGCAGTACCTGCTCCCAGCCCAATTCCAGTCCTCAACAATGCTTGCCAGTTGCAGCCTTGAATAAGCCAATTTGCTGAGTTCAATCTCAGTACTTCAAACCTTTGACCAACCTATGTAGCCTCAATCACAGGGGGTTTCAAAGCAATATTGAATTCTAAGCAGCACCTAAAACAAACTAAATCTCAAATTTCAAATTTCAAATGACTGCCCAGTATAAAAAAATCAGTCTAGCCTGAAGATTATACGTACAGACGTTAACGCTATTAATCCTGTCCTCACAAAAATGTATCAATCCTGTGAAAACGATCAATAAAATCTAGTTCTGACTGTTTTTTTTGATTTGATGATATTGGATATATAGGCCGATCGGGCTGCTCTGCCCAAATGGTGCAGCAATCTCAGCGCCTGTGTACCTAAATCCCGTCATCATAGAGGTTGCATCACCGTTATGGATTGGCTTAGCGCCACAACTCCATGCCGTTACCGATGCCCTGCAAGCCTCCGGCAGGACCCATTCTTTAGCCCCCCAGTCTCCTCTGATGACTCCTTTCATATTTAGCTAGGGAGTACACCTTCGACTATGGCTACATCTGCACCCCATCTGTCCACAGAGGCTCAGGTTGGCGTTTACGAGTGCACTGTCACTCTCAAATTTCGTATTTTAGAAGAAAATGGCGTCATAGCCAATCGCGATCACTTACTGGAACTGCTGATCGATGCCTATTCCTACGGCAGCGATGAATTTGTCGAGCAGCTAGAGTCTTGTGTAGAGGTGAGTGAGGTGTCAGCAATGTCCGCTTCACCGCTGATGCGACGACAGTTGATTCGGCTCCGTAATTTACCCGCTGGCTAATGCGATCGCTTGGTTAATCCTGCTAGGCATAGCGCCTGTTCTTAAGCAACCTTGGTCTACCTGTTCCCTCAAAGCTCTCAGGCCCGTATATTGATTAATAGGGTTTTAGGCAAAGCTCGGGATGGTAGTCCCTAAACCCTGTAGTTGCTGTAGCCCAAGCTTATGAACAGTCACCTTCCCCAACGGATGCTTGCTCGCTCAGTTCAGCTGTGCTGGCGGGGCTTCTTAGGTCTAGTATTACCGTTGTGTTTAGTACT
The DNA here is from genome assembly GCF_015207265.1 of Nodosilinea sp. LEGE 07298. Lineage (GTDB taxonomy): Bacteria > Cyanobacteriota > Cyanobacteriia > Phormidesmidales > Phormidesmidaceae > Nodosilinea. The sequence continues at coordinate 17,751 of NZ_JADEXE010000017.1, forward strand.
GGGGCTAGGAGCTTCTACCGCTGAAGCGGTAGCCGTTTTTCAGGTACCTACTGTAGCCGCCGGAGACTCAACCTGGATTATCGATGAAGCTAATATCATTAGCCGCATCAACGAGAATAAAATTTCGAGCCGATTCAGTGACCTAGCGGCTGCCACAGGTAATGAAGTTCGCCTGGTAACTATTCACCATTTCGACTACGGCGAAACCGTTCAAACCTTTACTGACAAGCTATTTGAGCGCTGGTATTCTACTCCGGCAGATCAGGCCAATCAAACCCTGCTCGTGCTAGACGAGGTTACTAAGACCGTCGGTATTCGTGTGGGCGACCAGTCAGCCACATCGCTAGACCCAGACATTGCCACCAGCGTTGCTCAAGAAACCGTGCTTTACCCGCTGCTAGAGGGTGACAAATACAATCAGTCGTTTCTGGCGGCCAGCGATCGCCTGGTGGCCGTGCTCAGTGGCCAAGAAGACCCTGGCCCCCCGGTCTTCGACGACTCCTTTGATAGCGAAAGTACTTTTGCTAGCGCCCAGGAGACCGCCGAAAATCGCGGCAATAGTACCGTCATTCTCGTTGTGTTGCTAGTGCTGGCGACGGTTATTCCTATGGCAACGTATTTCTGGTATGCGGGCTTTGGCAACTAAGCCAGTCCACCTGTCCACGCTTCAGGCCGTAGGGTAAGAGTTTGATGTTGTACCAGGTTCCCCCACCCCCAATCATTTCAGCCCTGTCTATTTGGCAAGCGTTAGCCTTTAGAAGCACCGCTAACGCTCGGTTGTGGTATTTTGCTCCTCAACTACCAAAGGGCAAGGGCTACCATCATTGGTCTCGGGAGGCACTAGACCAACGATATGAGGGACGGGGCGAGGAATATAACCCACCAAAGAATCACCCTGATAGGCCAACGAGGTGCTAGCCCCCGAATCAAGCATGACGGCATCTCGCAAGCCCGATTGGTGCAGCATTTCTCCCAGCTTTACGGAATCCACCATGGTATGGGTTACCCCTACCACTGCCTGACCAGCGGTATTAATGCCCCAAAAAGCGCGATGGCGGCGGGCATCATAATCAAACAGGCTGCCAAAGCTGCTGGCGGGCTGAGGTAAACCGTCTTTAACCAGCCAGGCCGCTGCTACGAAAGCGTCGGTTACGCCGGGCAGTTCCCGCACTAGCCCAGCCAGGGCGTTGTGGCGATTGGCCTCAAAGGGCACAAACAACACCTGATGAGGCGCAATTAGCACCAGGGGACGACCGTTGAGTCTAGGGGTTTCGCCGCCGTAGCCAGGGATAAACTGTCGGGTGCTTTGGCTCAGCACTGGGCCAATCATCACATTGGAGTCTAGATATTCAAGGGAGAAAAACCCGCCATCAACTGCTCCAGCAAGATTGGTACCCGCCATTATGTCCGGTAGTTGGTAGCGGCTGTTGGCATGGATGGTCACTGGTTGCCCACCCGTGATGAGGGAAAATGACTGATTCTCCCAGTCTACTTTTTGGACGGCTACGGGAGTATTAAAGTTAAATTCTGAATCGGCTACTGCAACCGGCGCAACACTGGGGGTAGGGGGGCCGCCCCAAGCCTGATCGACTAGCGCCGCTAGACTTGACTGGCCAAAGCGCTCAATCGCTAGCAGCGACTCTGAGGCTCCGGCAAACTGCTCATTTTGCTCGCGCATAGTAAACGCAGCCAGGTATCCAGCATCGGCTACAGCCTGAGCTACCCGCTCATCGTAGTGGCCGGTGGGGTAGCTAAAGTAGCGAATGGGCACACCCAACTCGCTCTCTAGCCTCCGCTTCGACTCAACCACCTCGTAGACCAGATCATCGTCGCTGAGGGTACGAAGGTCAGCCGGATGCGTAACGCTATGCGAGGCAATGGTCACCAGAGGATCGGTCGCCATAGTCTTGATCTGCTCCCAGGTTAGGGTCGATCGACCAGCCACATCACCGTCTACCTTGCCCGGAAAAACAAAAAACGTAGCGGGTACCTGATACTTCTGCAAGAGTGGATAGACATGCTCGTAGTGGCCTACGTAGCCGTCATCAAAGGTAATCAGCACTGGTTTTTCGGGCAGAGGGGCACCCGTACGCAAATGCTGCACGAGCTGATCTGGGCTAATGGGCGTAAGGCCGTTGTCCAGAATGGTTTGCAGATGAGCTTCGAAGTCAGCAGGAGTAAGGTCAAAAAAGACTTCAGGCGGTTCGAGGACATCGTGGTACATCAAGACTGGCACCCGCGCTTCTGCAGCTTGGGGATGAAGGCTGGGCCAGGGGGCTGCCCCTAGCTGGGCGATCGCCTGTGTCCCTAGAGTTTGCGAAGCGCTCCCTAAATTAACCCCTTGAAAGAGTTTTTCGCCTTTAGGGCTAGAAATTCTCATCTCGTCTAGACCCAAGGGACGGCGGCATAGCCGCTCGCTGCTAACCGCAGTAGGAAAGGCGTCAACTCCTGGTGCGTCAATTAAAGCAAACAGTTGAGTGTCTAATGCTTGGGGTTGATCGGCGGAACTGGGTGCAGCACCGACAACATCGCCCATCGTGATAGCCCCTGTACTCAGTGCTCCTACTAGGGACACGGCTGCTCCTAACAAAAACGCTGCTGACCCCATAGTCAGCAGTGCCCGTGCCTTTGATGGCTTTGTACCGGATATTTTCTTAGCGCTCTTGCCCATCTCTAAACCTCCTCACCAGAACCTTAGCTCCGGCCAAAACCCATTACATATTACTGAGGAAAACTGACTTTGTTCGATTAAAGCGGTCTGTTTTTTGGTTAAGGAACCGTTAATTCTGGCCCTATCAACGAGGCCTTTTCTAACCCCAGGCTAGGACGTAGTATGAAACAACCCCATTGCGCGATCGCTCTTCTTCATGACTGTCACCATCGCTTACCTAGGGCCTGAGGGCACCTATTCCCAATTGGCGGCTCTAGCCTATAGCCTCAACCTAGAACAACACGTGGGCCAACCTGTAGAGCTGAGGGCTACACCCAGCATTCCTAGCGCTATGCAGGCAACCGCCGAGGGGTTAACCAACCTCACCATAGTACCGGTCGAAAACTCAACCGAAGGGGGAGTTACAACCACCCTCGACACCCTTTGGCAGCTCCAGCAGCTAAAAATTCATCACGCGATGGTCATGCCTATTCGCCACGGTCTGCTATCGCAAGCCAAAGACCCGGCGGTCATCAGCATAGTTTACTCTCATCCCCAGGCGCTTTCTCAATGCCAATTCTGGCTTGAGCGCAACCTACCTCAGGCCAAGCTGATGGCAACTCGTTCTACAACAGAGGCCCTCGAACACCTAGCCGACAATGAGGCGGTAGCCGCGATTTCTTCAGAATGGGCTGCTCAACTCTATAATCTGCCCATTCTGGCCCATAACATCAATGACCACACTGACAACTGCACTAAGTTCTGGGTGCTCAAGCGCAGCGATCCAGAGGATCAAAGCCCCAACGGACAATATACGTCTTTGGCCTTTAGCCTTCCCATCAATGGCCCCGGTGCTCTGCTCAAACCCCTAGAAGTGTTCGCTCGATACGGCATTAACCTTAGCCGTATCGAATCACGCCCTACCAAACGATCGCTGGGGGAGTACCTCTTTTTTGTAGATTTAGAAATCAGTGGCTATAGTTCAACCGGACAGCAGGCCATTAACGAACTTCTAGCCTGTACCGAAACCCTAATTAATTTCGGCACCTATAACTTAGTCACCGTAGACCCTAGCCTAGCGGCTACCAAAGCTAAAGCCCAGTCTTCTCCTACTCAAGCACTTCTTTGAGGGCCGTGCGGGCCGCCAAGTGATTGCGGGTAGAGGTTAAGATCTCGGCTTCACGTTCTAAACGCACGCTGGTGTCATCCATCTCTAGCAGAGCCTGCTGTTCTAGGGCGACCCCATGCAGATTGCTCGCTACCCAGTAGGACAGCTCAACGGGAATATCAGGAATATTGTCGGGCAGATCAATATCCTGGTTGGTGAGCTTAGCCGACAGGTGCACTACATCGCGTAGCAGACGGTCAACGTCCGAGGCAAGAGGGCTGAGGTCTTGATCAGCGGGCTTGTCTTCTACCCACTCTACGAGACCAACTCGATAGGGCTTTTCGCGGAGATAGCTAAGCACACGGAACCGCTGCTGACCAATGGTAAGAATCTTCAAGCGATCGTCAGGCAGCCGCTGATAGTGAAGAATTTCAGCGCAGCAACCAACTTGGGCTGGATGGCCCGTAGCCGGGTCTAACATCAACACTCCAAAACGGCGATCGCTTTGAAGAATTGTATTCATCATAATCCTGTAGCGGGGCTCAAACACATGAAGCGGCAGGTGCCTCCCCGGAAACAAAACCAGCTCAGGTAATGGAAAAAGTGGGAGTTCTCGCACAGATATGGACTCAGAGAATGCCATTATCGCCTCTTGCGGGTTTCAAGCACGCCGTGCCGTAGCAAGGCAGGCTGTAACACTTGTTTACACAAAGACATTCTAACCCAACTCCCCTGCAAAATGCCGGTTATAAGGGCGTTACTCACCCAGCTTATTCCTCGCGACAGACCCAAAAGAGCCCGCTAAATATAACTATCTAGCGGGTAAAACAAGTCTGGTCTAAAGCTTCACTTCGATATCTACCCCAGCAGGCAAATCCAGCTTCATTAAAGCGTCAATCGTTTTAGATGAGGGCTGATAGATATCAATAATTCTGCGATGAGTTCGGCTCTCAAAGTGCTCACGGGAGTCCTTGTCGACGTGGGGAGAGCGCAGCACGCAGTAGATTCGGCGTTTGGTAGGCAGAGGAATAGGACCAATTGCTGTAGCGTTGGTGCGATTGGCGGTATCAACGATTTTTTCGCAGGAGGTGTCAAGTAACCTGCGGTCAAAGGCCTTTAAGCGAATGCGAATCTTTTGTTGCTGAATAGTAGCCATAGGTCTGAGAAAAATAAATTGTCTAGGTACAGAACGGAACCGAAAACTTTAGAGACAAAAGACAGGAGTGAACACCTTAGATGATCACTCCTGTCCCTTAGAAGCTAGCGCTAGACTACTTCAGAATTTTGGAGACCACGCCCGCTCCCACGGTGCGGCCACCTTCACGAATAGCGAAGCGCATTCCCTGCTCAATAGCGATAGGGTTGATGAGTTCTACGGTCATCTTAATGCGATCGCCAGGCATAACCATTTCAGCATCACTCCCATCATCAGCAGTGAAAGCGACGATGCTACCGGTCACGTCGGTGGTGCGCACGTAGAACTGAGGCTTGTAGCCGGGGAAGAAAGGAGTATGACGACCACCCTCCTCTTTCTTGAGGATATACACCTCCGACTCAAATTGAGTGTGAGGTGTAATGCTGCCAGGCTTGGCCAGCACCATGCCACGCTCAATGTCTTCTTTCTGCACACCGCGCAGCAGCAGACCTACGTTGTCTCCAGCCATTCCTTCGTCCAGAGTTTTCTGGAACATCTCCACTCCGGTTACGGTGGTGTTGCGAGTGTCGCGAATGCCAACTAGCTCGACAGTTTCACCGACCTTAACCTTCCCGCGTTCAATTCGCCCGGTTGCGACCGTGCCCCGACCAGTAATCGAGAAGACATCCTCAACGGCCATTAGGAATGGCTTGTCAATGTCACGCTCGGGAGTGGGGATGTAATCATCAACGCTATCCATCAGCGCCAAAATTTTATCAACCCATTCATTGTCACCACGGCTGATAGCGGGGGTAGTGGTCAAAGCTTCAACAGCCAGCAGAGCAGAGCCCGAGGTAATAGGAATATCATCGCCGGGAAAATCATAGGAGCTAAGCAACTCACGGACTTCCAGTTCTACCAGCTCCAGTAGCTCTTCATCGTCAACCTGGTCTTGCTTGTTCAAGAAGACAACAATGCTAGGTACGCCCACCTGCTTAGCCAGCAGAATGTGCTCCCGAGTTTGAGGCATGGGGCCATCAGCAGCAGAACATACCAAAATGGCACCGTCCATTTGAGCTGCACCAGTGATCATGTTCTTCACATAGTCAGCGTGGCCAGGGCAGTCAACGTGGGCGTAGTGGCGATTTTCGGTCTCGTACTCCACGTGGGCCGTGTTGATGGTAATACCACGGGCCTTCTCTTCGGGGGCCGCATCGATCTCGTCATATTTACGAGCCTTAGCGCCACCAGCCGCTGCCAGCGTCATGGTGATAGCAGCCGTCAGAGTGGTCTTACCATGGTCAACGTGACCAATGGTGCCGATGTTGACGTGGGGTTTATTGCGTTCAAACTTTTCGCGTGCCATTTACGTTACTTGTCCTTTCCTTTCTAAGCGTTCCCAGTGTTTTTAGAGATAATGGCCTCAGCCACGTTTCGAGGAACCTCGCCATAATGGCTGAATTCCATCGAAAAAATGCCCCGACCCTGCGTTTTTGAGCGAATGTCGGTAGCATAACCAAACATCTCAGCTAGGGGAACATGGGCTGTAACTTTTGCAACGCCAACTTCTGTTCCCATACCCTCGATCTGGCCCCGGCGGGAGTTTAGATCTCCCATGACGTCGCCCAGAAAATCTTCTGGAACTTCAACCTCGACCTTCATGATCGGCTCTAGAAGGACAGGAGACGCCTTCAAGACGGCTTCCTTCATCGCCATTGACCCAGCGATTTTAAAAGCCATCTCTGATGAGTCTACATCGTGATAAGACCCATCGACCAGAGTAACCTTTAAATCAATTACCGGGTACCCAGCTAGGATACCAGATCCGCAGGCCTCTTTCATGCCTTGTTCGGCGGGAGAGATATATTCTTTTGGAATTGTACCTCCCACAATTTTAGACACAAACTCAAAACCGCTACCCTCGTCAGTAGGTTCTACCTCAACGACCACATGACCATACTGGCCTTTGCCGCCGCTTTGGCGGATGAACTTACCCTCAGCACTGGTAGGTTTACGAATCGTTTCTCGGTAGGCCACCTGGGGAGCCCCGATATTGGCTTCGACCTTAAACTCTCGCAGCATGCGGTCTACAAGAATGTCAAGATGAAGCTCCCCCATACCCGCAATCACGGTCTGATTGGTTTCAGGATCAGTACTGACGCGGAAGGTGGGATCTTCTTCGGATAGGGATTGCAAAGCTTTGGCCAGCTTATCCATATCTTGCTTGGTTTTGGGTTCTACGGCCACTGAGATCACCGGTTCAGGCACGTAGAGTGATTCCAGCACAATGGGCTCAGCCGGGTCGCAGATGGTGTCGCCAGTAAAAGTCTCTTTAAGGCCAATAGCGGCCCCAAGGTCACCCGCCCGCAGCTCATCTACTTCGATGCGATCGTCAGCCTTGAGCACAATCAGGCGAGAAATGCGCTCTTTTTTATCCTTGGTGGCGTTATAGATGTAACTGCCCTTTTGCAGAACACCGGAGTAAACTCGCACAAAGGTCAGCCGACCGTAAGGATCAGCCATGATCTTAAAAGCCAGAGCCGCAAGGGGAGCATCATCATCCGCAGGCCGCTCAGCTAGCTCACCATTGGGCAAATGACCCTGAATAGGAGGAACTTCAAGCGGAGAGGGAAGATAATCTACAACCGCGTCTAAAAGGATTTGCACTCCCTTATTTTTAAAGGCGGATCCACACAGAACCGGCACAATAGTGCCCTGAATGGTTCCCCGACGTAGTGCCGTCATAATTTCATCTGACGACAGTGACTGCCCTTCAAAATATTTTTCCATCAGAGCATCGTCAGTCTCAGACACGGCTTCGACTAACTTGGCACGATGCTCTTCTACCACATCCAGCATATCGGCTGGAATCTCGGTATCTTCAAAATTCTGCCCTAAGTCATCGTGATAAATGCGGGCGCGCATGGCAACCAAATCAACCACGCCCTGAAAGTCATTTTCACGACCAATAGGAACCTGAATCGGTACCGCATTTGCACCGAGGCGATCGCGCAACTGACCGCACACCTTGAAGAAGTCGGCCCCGGTGCGATCCATTTTATTAACAAAGGCAATGCGAGGAACTTGGTAGCGATTGGCCTGACGCCACACAGTTTCTGATTGAGGCTGCACGCCTCCCACCGAGTCAAATACAGCGATTACCCCATCTAACACACGCATGGAGCGCTCAACTTCGATCGTGAAGTCGACGTGTCCAGGGGTATCGAGAATATTAATTTGGTGATCTTGCCAAGTAGTGCTGATAGCCGCGGCCGTGATGGTAATACCGCGTTCTCGCTCCTGCTCCATCCAGTCGGTTACAGCAGTACCGTCATGTACCTCGCCAATTTTATGCACGATACCCGAGTAGAACAGGATGCGCTCTGTGGTGGTGGTTTTGCCAGCGTCAATGTGAGCAGCAATACCAATATTTCTAACCCGCTTTAGGGGCGTTGTCCTTGCCACAGTTACCTCCTTCGTCATTCTATGGCCAGCTGTTTCGGATACCGGAACAAATTCATTGTAGGAAGCAGAAACAGCGATCGCCAATGAACCTGACGCTTCAGGACCATAAAACCGTACGGGTTTAGTAGCGATAGTGGGCGAAAGCTTTGTTCGCTTCTGCCATCCGGTGGGTCTCTTCTCGTTTACGGACAGCACCGCCTGTTTCGTTTGCCGCATCCATTAGCTCGTTGGCTAACTTAATTGCCATCGACTTACCAGGACGCTGGCGAGCAAACTGAGTCAGCCAGCGTAGGGCTAGGGCCACGCTGCGCTCAGACCGCACTTCCATAGGCACCTGATAGGTAGCTCCACCCACCCGACGAGCCTTGACTTCTACCAGAGGTGACGCATTACGCACAGCCCGTTCAAACACGTCCAGAGGATCACCACCACTACGCTCCTTAATGATTGTGAAGGAGTTGTAGATGATTTTGTCAGCCAGAGACTTTTTGCCACTGGTCATTAGCCGTCGGCTCATCATGGTGATAAGACGGCTGTTGTAGACAGAATCGGGCGGGATAGGACGCTTTTGAACAACGGTACGGCGAGACATGATCTAAATTCCAGTAGCTATAAGGCTGTGTAGCTGAACCGACAAAAGTACTCAATTCAAGACAAGCCTAGTCAGGCTTATCCAGCATTAGACAAGAACAGGGATTAGGCGATTGCTGTGGCTAACGCTCTCAAAGCGATTGAAGCTTGTCAAGCGACTAAACACTTTTCATCCTCAGGGTTTCTTTAGGAGGCTTTCTTAGGACGCTTAGCCCCGTATTTGGAACGCCCCTGGCGACGATCTTTCACGCCAGCAGTATCAAGGGTGCCGCGAATAATGTGGTAACGAACCCCAGGAAGATCTTTGACCCGGCCGCCACGAATCATGACTACGGAGTGTTCTTGCAAGTTATGACCGATACCAGGGATGTAGGCCGTAACCTCAAAGCCAGAGGTCAAGCGAACCCGCGCCACTTTCCGTAGAGCTGAGTTTGGTTTCTTAGGAGTGGTGGTATAGACCCGAGTGCAAACCCCCCGACGCTGGGGACAGCTCTTTAGGGCAGGGGACTTAGTTTTCTTCTCGGCTTTTTGGCGCTCACTCCGGATGAGTTGCTGAATCGTGGGCATAGGATGCTTGTTGTGCTACGGCGGGTGGACTCAAGTTTTCACAAGATCTAATGCTAGCACTGCGAATTGGCTTTGGTCAAATGTGACGACTTTGATTAGTAAGGTGCCCTTGGCTAGCCCGTTGGCAAACCGCCAGTACAGTCTTGGCTAACGGGAGCGTTAGAGTTGAGCGAGAAGGCGTTTCCGCAGCCGCAGGTGCGCTGGGCCAGGGGATTGATAAAGCGGAATCCTCCGCCCATGAGGTCTTCGGCATAGTCAATCGTGAGATCTTGCAGGAGATCTAAATCACCTGATGGTATCGCTAGGCTGATGCCATCACAGTCTACGGTTGTTGCTGTGTCAGCATTGGGGCATGTGGCTCCGGCCCTGAGGCGATAGGTCCATTCGGCGCAGCCGCCCGGCTCCAGCGTAAGGCAAGCCTGGGGCAGATGGTGAGTACTGCCAGTGGCCTGCCGAGCTAGCAACCGCTTGATTTCCTGAGCGGCGGCGGGGCGAATGTGAATCATGGACGGTAGCGACAAAAAACGGCGATACCGCTGAGCTTAGCACTATCGCCGTGGACTATTTAAGGTTGTTTAACTTGCTTAGAATTGGGTAAACGGATCGAGCAAAGCTTAAACCGTTTCAACGCGAGAGTAGTCGTCTTGAAAGCGAACAATGTCGTCTTCACCTAAATATTCGCCGTTTTGAACCTCAATCAGCACCAAGGGAATAACGCCCACATTCTCAAGGCGGTGCTGAGTGCAGGGAGGGACATAGGTGGATTGATTGCTGGAAAGCAAAATTTCGTTATCGCCACAGACCACTTTCGCGGTACCTGAGACTACAATCCAGTGCTCGCTGCGATGATGGTGCATTTGCAAGCTGAGGCGATGGCCGGATTTGACTTCTATCCGCTTAATTTTGTAGCCACGGCCCTCTTCTAATACCGTATAGCAACCCCAGGGCCGCAAGCCTGTTTCAGCAATTTCTTTACCGTTGCTGGTGGCCAGGGCCAACGCAGAGGGCTGAATTGACTCTTCCAATTTTGGCATAGTAATAGTTCTCCTAGAACCTAAAGGTTAAGACTGCGCCAGGAACGGCGACTCTGGGCCGCATTATCTTTAGGGTGCCCATCCCTATGAGACTGTGAATTGATCCCGAAGGTTTCGTCTTGTTAGCCCAAAAACTGATGAGCTGCGTCACTTCAGCCAACAGTTTAACAAGGGCAACTCGATAGCCAGAAGATTTTGGCGGATCAGAGGGGCAACCACATGAAGTCTTTACACCCTAATTTGACATGTTAAGGAAGTGAGAGAAATCCGGATGCCCAATTGGGCTGATCATCTACATAAGATCAACCTAATGGATGTTTTGTTGCTCAATCGAAGCCAGCTAACAAATCCGCATCACTGTATGTATTGGCTGCTACTGGAGAAAAAGGCCAATGGCGTTGTTGACTCGAGCAGCGGTGCGAGGAGAACGGTTGACTAATCGCCCACCCAAGTAAAGGCTAGCCGAGCTACCGCCGTCTAGGTTGAGGGCATCGGTAGTACCAAGCTGGAGCATAATTTGAGCCAGCTGGTTGAGGGTAGGGCCAGGACCTGCAGGGCTGTGGTGGACGGCGACTAGCAAAATTTCACCGTTAGGGGTGGTACCAATGGCGCTGCGAGGCGCTGCCTGGGTGGCAAAAGCTCGACTAAACTGTTCGAGGCCAGCATCAAGCACGAGGGCGCGATCGCGCAGCAGCAGCGGTCCGCCCCCAATCAGGTTGGGGAAGGGGGCTAGGGTTGCTGGCAACAGATTAGATGATAGAGAGACCTGTTGGCCTGGGGGCAACGCTTGAGCTGCTGTGGCATAGGAGCGCAGAGCCAAAAGATAGCCGTTGGTGGGGATCGCCAGACCCGCTGCTCCCAGGGTGCTGGCGGCCCGTTGGTTGACAACCACGTCATCCACTACCGTAACGATGGTTTCGCCTTCTAAAACGGGGCGGTAGGTCGGTCCCCAGGTGGGCGTATAGAGGCCAATGCCAGCCTGCACGTAGCCGCTGTTGATGGCCTGCACCGGAAACGTCTGTCCGCTGGCGGTGGTGAGAGTTTGGTTAAGCACCAGACGTTCCATACGCACCTGACCCTGGTCGTTCCAGCCTACGACACCACGACTGAGGATAGGCCCCGAGACCCAATTGTTGTTGGTGCGTACAGCCCCTAAAGGGTACTGATTGTTGCGGTTAAAGAAGCCGGCATTGATGGCGGCGGCGGCCTGCCAGCGTTGGGCAATGGTGGTCAAGGGAGCCGTGCCTATGGCCGTGGTGGGGTCTGTCCAGATGGGGCGCAGATTGACTTGGGCTGGGTCAAGCTGCAGCCAGTAGACCGGGAACGGCTGCCCGGCTACAGAAACGTACCGCTGCTGCCAGCGGACACCGGGAGCCCAGGCAATGCTGTGAGGCTGGAGAGTATCAGCACGAATGTCGATTACGATTTGGTTGGCTCGGGTGAACAGGCGAGGCGGTTTGCTGGCACTGGCCTGGAAGCGCAGGGCACCAGCTACAGGGGTTACCGTAAGTGATCCCAAATAGGCTCCGGCAGGGGAAGCGATCGCCTCTCTGAGCACGCGATCGTTAGCGGTAGCCCCTAGAGTCAGGGTGAGCGCGTCAGCACTATCGCTTAGCGTAGCGAGCACCGGGCCAGACAGATCTAGGGTTAAGCGCTCGCCGCCAGACAGAGTCTCTCGGCGCACGGCGATGACCTGGGCCGGGGGCGCAGTAATTTGCAGAACATTGCCCTGGGGCTGCACTTGCCAGCCGTGGCGTTGGGCCAAGGGGACGATATCTAAATACCGGTAACCGCCGTGAACCCAGGCGGCCAGTTCTACCGCACCGCCTGGTTCGGTAAACCACTGAACAGGCTGACGGTTGGGCTGGCTGCTGCTGAGCAGAGTGGCCCCCAGCTGATCTGTAACGCCATAGTCGGCGAGGCCAATCTGACCGTTGCTGATCATCCAGGGAACGGTGGCCTGAGTGCCGTTGATGATTAGAATTTGGCCCTGGGCGGTGGGATTGGCGGCGGTGGCCTCAGCCAGGGTTGCTTCAGGTGACACTGGGTTAGGCACTGTAGCCGTGGCGGTGCTGGGGGAGATCGCCCCCAGCAGACTCAGCGAGATCCACCCCCCTGCAACCCAGCGACCGCCTTGGAGTATAAGGCTCGGAAACAAAGCTAAGCCTGGCAATTTAACCATAGGAAAATTGTGTAAATGTCTGAGTATTATGAAGATAGCTAGCTGTGCCTCAGATCGTTTAGAAACGATTGCAGGCAATTTTGAAACAATGGCTACCGTTGCGATTGCTTAATTCTAAGAAGCTGTGACTAAATGCTGAGCCTAAGGTTTGTAAACTACTGATAAAGTCTGTAAATTACAGATAAAGCGCAGCATGCGCTAATGCTTTCTTGGCTAGTTCTTGGCTAGAGGCTGTTGCCGCTGGCTTTCTCAATTAGGGCACGACGAGTAAGGACATAGCGAGCTGGCCCAGCTGCAGGCACTGCCCCCAGCCCAGACTGGATGGCTCACATCCTGTTCAAATCAGATTAGGTCAGTCAAGTTTTTCTGGCCGGGTTCTTTGTCCCCTAATGTAGTTCAACGCCTTCGTCGCTGTTGTAGGGCGGCGCTGCTAGTCCTCCCAGCACATAGTTTTTTTGCTCGCTACTCAACATATTAGTTTTGCTCTTCCGTAGGACGTACCCCTGTGAATCAACCCTATCAACCCCGGCAGCACACCCGTTCTGAATGGCCCAACTGGGGACCTAAATCACTGGTCGAAGAACGGGATGCCTGCGGCGTAGGCTTTTTGGCCGATCGGCAGAATCGTCCCAGCCACGACCTGGTATTGAAGGCGCTAGCCGCCCTCGACTGCATGGAGCACCGGGGGGGCCGCTGCGCTGACCAGGACTCTGGTGATGGAGCTGGGGTGATGACGGCAATTCCGTGGGCCATGCTAAACCGCTGGGCAGAAGATCAGGGTTGCGGGCCGCTGGAAAGCGATGGTCAAAGACCGGCTCTGGATAGCCAACGCACCGGGGTAGCAATGATGTTTCTGCCCAATCACGAGGCAGCAGCGGCCTTTGTTCGCGACACCTTTAACCAGGTCGTTGAAGCAGAAGGTCTCGATGTCATCGGCTGGCGGATTGTGCCGGTGCGGCCTGAGGTGTTGGGGGCTCTGGCGAAGCAGTACCAGCCCCGAATTGAGCAGCTAATTGTGGCGGCGACCGAAACGGGGGCAGACCTGGAGCGTCGTTTGTATCTGGTGCGTCGCCAGGTGCTGCACCTGGTAGCGAATGCCGTGGCCAGCCCCGGTGACTTGGCGGCAGATCTGGTGGCAGGGCTCGAGGAGTTTTACGTCTGCTCGTGCTCATGCCGCACCATTGTGTACAAGGGCATGGTGCGATCGGCGGTGCTGGCAGCGTTCTATAGCGACCTGCGCGACCCCGACTACGTCAGCTCCTTTGCAGTCTATCACCGCCGCTTTAGCACCAACACTATGCCCAAGTGGCCCCTGGCTCACCCTATGCGCCTACTGGGCCACAACGGCGAAATTAATACGCTGGTGGGCAATATTAACTGGATGGTGGCCCGTCAGGCTGATTTGTACCATCCGATTTGGGGCGATCGCTTTGATCTACTGAAGCCAATTGTCAACGCCGACAACAGCGACTCGGCCAACCTCGACAACGTGATGGAGCTGCTGGTGCGATCGGGGCGTTCTCCCCAAGAAGCGCTGATGATGATGGTGCCCGAGGCCTACAACAACCAGCCCGAGCTAGATGCCTACCCCGAAATTACCGACTTCTATGACTATTACAGCGGCCTGCAAGAGCCCTGGGATGGACCGGCCCTGATCGTCTTCAGCGACGGCACTCAGGTGGGGGCAACGCTCGATCGCAACGGTCTGCGCCCGGCCCGTTACGTGGTCACCAAAGATGACCTACTGATGGTGTCGTCAGAGGCTGGGGTGCTGAATGTTACCCCCGAAGACATTCTCGAAAAAGGTCGTCTAGGCCCTGGCCAGATGATTGCCGTAGACCTACACAGCCAGGAAATTCTCAAAAACTGGGCAATCAAACAGCGAGTGGCTACCCGGCACCCCTACGGCCAGTGGCTACAGGAAAACCGGGCCGAGCTTCAGCCCAAGCTGTTTCAAGAAGCGACTCTCTATTCCTCTGATCACCTACTGCGCCAGCAGAGCGCCTTCGGCTACACCCTCGAAGACGTCGACATGATCATTCAAGACATGGCGGCTCAGGGCAAAGAGCCGACCTTCTGCATGGGTGACGATACTCCCCACGCGGTGCTGTCAGAGAAGCCGCACCTGCTCTACGACTATTTCAAGCAGCGCTTTGCCCAGGTTACAAACCCGGCGATCGATCCCCTGCGGGAACGGCTGGTGATGTCGCTGGCCACTCAGCTCGGTGCCCAGGGCAATTTGCTGGACGAGCAGCCCGAGTATGCCCGGCTGCTGAAGCTAGAAAGCCCGGTGCTCAATGAGATTGAGCTGGAGCAGATCCATAACTCAGGTTTTGCCACGGTTACCCTGTCTACGCTGTACTCCATTACCGACGGCCCCGCTGGACTGAAAAAAGCTGTGGACGCCCTGTGCGATCGCGCCGACGAGGCGGTCAAAGCGGGCAAGACCATTCTGGTGCTCAGCGATCGCGTTGACGATCAGGGCAACCCCGCACCCCTCTCCGCTGAAACCAGCTATATTCCCCCGCTGCTGGCGGTGGGGGCCGTACACCACCACCTGATTCGCAACGGGCTGCGCATGCGCGCCTCTCTGGTGTTAGAGACAGCCCAGTGCTGGAGCACCCACCATTTTGCCTGCCTGATTGGCTACGGAGCCAGCGCCGTGTGCCCCTACCTGGCCCTGGAGTCGGTGCGGCACTGGTGGAATGACAACCGCACCCAAAAGCTAATGGAGACTGGCAAACTGCCGGTAACTACCCTCAACGGGGCTCAGGATAACTACCGCAAGGCGGTGGATGCGGGTCTGCTAAAAATTCTCTCCAAGATGGGGATCTCGCTGGTAACCAGCTACCGGGGAGCGCAGATCTTTGAGGCGATCGGCATTGGCCCCGACCTGCTCGATCTGGCGTTCCGAGGCACGACCTCGCGCCTGGGCGGTATTTCCCTTGCCGAGCTGGCCCAGGAAACCATTCGCTTTCATCAGCGGGCGTTCCCCGAGCTGTCGGCCAAGCGGCTGCAAAACATGGGCTTTGTGCAGTCGCGGCCCAGCGGCGAGTACCACATGAACAATCCCGCCATGTCTAAGCTGCTGCACAAGGCGGTGGCCGATCGCCAGTACGACCACTACGAGCTGTACCGCGCCCAGCTCGAAAATCGACCGCTCACCGCCCTGCGGGATCTGCTCGATTTTGAGAGCGATCGCGAGCCGGTTTCTGTAGACGAGGTCGAGTCGGTAGAAACGATTATGCGCCGCTTCTGTACTGGGGGGATGTCGTTGGGGGCGCTGTCGCGTGAAGCCCACGAGGTGCTGGCGATCGCCATGAACCGCATCGGCGGCAAGTCGAACTCCGGGGAAGGGGGCGAAGACCCCGTACGCTTTACAGTGCTCTCAGATGTAGATAGCGACGGCAATTCATCCACCTTCCCTCACCTACACGGACTTAGAAACGGCGACACCGCCAGCTCAGCCATTAAGCAGGTGGCCTCGGGCCGCTTTGGGGTTACCCCCGAGTACCTGATGCATGCCAACCAAATCGAAATTAAGCTGGCCCAGGGAGCCAAGCCTGGCGAAGGTGGTCAGCTGCCCGGCAAAAAGGTTAGCTCCTACATTGCCATGCTGCGCCGCTCGAAGCCTGGCGTAGCCCTGATCTCGCCGCCGCCCCACCACGACATCTACTCCATTGAAGACCTGGCTCAGCTGATCTTTGACCTGCACCAGATCAATCCCAAGGCGGGGGTGTCGGTGAAGCTGGTGTCAGAGGTTGGCATTGGCACGATCGCCGCCGGGGTGGCCAAGGCCAACGCCGATGTGATTCAGGTATCGGGCCACGATGGCGGTACCGGGGCCTCGCCGCTCAGCTCGATCAAGCACGCCGGGGTGCCCTGGGAACTGGGTCTGACCGAAGTGCACAAGGTGCTGATGGACAACGAGCTGCGCGATCGCGTTACCCTACGCGTTGACGGCGGCCTCAAAACCGGCTGGGATGTGGTCATGGGGGCGCTGATGGGAGCCGAGGAATTTGGCTTTGGCTCCATTGCCATGATTGCCGAGGGCTGTATTATGGCGCGAGTCTGCCACACCAACAACTGCCCGGTAGGTGTCGCTACCCAAAAAGAAGAGCTGCGCCAGCGGTTTACCGGCGTGCCCGAGCATGTGGTCAACTTCTTCTATTACATTGCCGATGAGGTGCGATCGCTGCTGGCTCGCCTGGGCTACACCTCACTGCTCGACATTGTCGGACGGGCTGATCTGCTCAAGGCCCGCGCCGGCGTTACCCTAGCCAAGACTAACGGGCTAGATCTGACGACCCTGATGGCTCTGCCCGATGGTCGCGGCGATCGCAGCTGGCTCAAGCACGAAACTATTCACAGTAATGGCCCCGTGCTCGACGACGAGATGCTAGCTGATGCCGATATTCAGCAGGCCATTCAAACCCAGGGCAGCGCCACCAAGACCTACACCGTAGCCAACACCGATCGCACCATTGGCGCTCGAGTCGCCGGGGCGATCGCCGAAAAGTATGGCAACGGGGGCTTTGAAGGACAGCTCAACCTCACCTTTGAGGGCAGCGCCGGTCAAAGCTTTGGGGCCTTTAACCTACCCGGCATGACCCTAACCCTCGTCGGCGAGTCGAACGACTACGTGGGCAAAGGTATGCACGGCGGCGAAATTGTAGTTAAGCCCCCGGCGGGCATTACCTACGACCCTTCGACCAACGTGATTGTAGGCAACACCTGCCTCTATGGGGCAACCGGTGGCACCCTTTACGCGTTGGGTACCGCCGGGGAGCGATTTGCGGTTCGCAACTCCAAGGGGCAGGCGGTGATTGAAGGGGCTGGGGATCACTGCTGCGAGTACATGACCGGCGGCGTAGTCGTGGTGTTAGGGCCGGTAGGGCGCAACGTGGGCGCTGGGATGACCGGTGGATTGGGCTACTTCCTAGACGAAGACGGCCGATTTCCGGTACGGGTTAACCCCGAAATTGTTAAGGTTCAGAGAGTGATTACCCCCGCCGGAGAAGCCCAGCTAAAGGCCCTAATTGAAGCCCACCTGGCCCATACCGGCAGCCCTAAAGCTCAGCAGATACTGGCCAACTGGAGCAACTACCTGCCCAAGTTTTGGCAGGTAGTGCCTCCATCCGAGGCCGACATGCCAGAAGCCAACCCCGATACAACCAGCACAGAGAAGGTACTCAGCTCTAGTCAGTTGTAGTTTAGCTAGGCATAACTCTGCTAGGCGCAAAAGTAGGCATATAGGGGGAATGGAGGTGAGAACAACAGGGGAAATGGCTCTCCTACTCGACTCTAGACCCTCTGTATTATTAGTGCTGGTGTCCCTATGTGTTACAGTTAATCTTTGGTCATGGCACGTCGTCAGTGGCGAATGCCAGTGCGGGCAGAGTGTCTGGTAGGTAAGTGCTGCCGTGTCTGCTAATTTGGTTCGGGCCGATAGCGCCTCCCAACGTGGGGACCACTCCCCATGTAACCGCCATTCTTTGTTTGCTGATCACACCTGCCCTGTTGTCTGAGGTTATTGAATGTCTAAGCGTCGCAATCCTAAAAAAGAAAAAGCTCTACGCAACCAAGCCTACGCCCGAAAGTTTCGCAAGAAGCGTTCTGGCAATCAGCGATTCTTCCGCCGCAACAACTCCGGCGCTACCGATGAAGAAAGTAGCGACGATAAAGAGAGTAGCGATTACTCCAGCAATAACAACAGCAACAGCAACAACTAAGCTAGCCGAAAAGCTTTTACGAGCTTAGAGTTTTGACTAAGGCAGCGGCGGCGGCGCGACCTGATGCGATCGCGCTTTCTACGTTCCCTCCGTTACACCAGTCGCCGCAGCCTACCAGACTCGGTAGTTTAGGGCTACTCAAAATCGAGGCACCCAAGGCCTGTCGCACAAACCCATAGCGCCAGCGATGAACCTGCATCCATTGGGGAGAACGCATCCACGCCCCCAAAGTTGCCGCCTCTGACAATAACGCGTTGCCCACAGGCTCTAAGTCGGCTCGATCGAGAGCATTAGATGCAAACGCTGAGTTGCTATGGAGCACCACCACCGATTCCTGAGGATCGGTGCGTTTGCTGCTGTCTAAGGCCAGCCATCGCAGAGTGGGGTGGGTCTGGCTAGTAATCATCCAACCGCCTGAGCCGGTTTGAAGCGGCAAATTTGCCGCTTGCGTGGGGCTGTAGCTTGCCATAACTGTAATTACAGCTTCAAAATCAACTTGCTGAAGCTGGTGCAGCAACTCTTTGACTCCTTCACAGTCCTGGACGGTTCCATGCATTAGTGCTGCTGCCTGGGACGCAGGAATAGCTATCACCACGGCTCTGGCTTCAAATGGTTCGGACTGTTTTGCGCTGTCTTCTCTCAGAGATTCCCCATCAATGCGCCACCCTTGGGGGAGCGGGGTTACATCGGTAGCTCGCCAATGCCGGTGGATAGTCAGCCCTGGTGCAAGAGCTTTAGCAATCGAACTCATCCCTTGCGGTGCGACGTAAAGCGTGCCGGTTGCCGTAGCTTTTAGTGCCCCATCAGCCCCAAGGTCAAAGCTCTCTGGCCGCCAGGGCTGTAAGATACCGGTCGCCATTAGGTCAGGAATGATGCTGAGGTTCGGGTCAGCAAAGGACTGCAGATATCGACAGCCGTGGTCTATGACCGTATTGTCGATGCGGCGGGTCGCAAGTCGCCCCCCTAACCCCCGCGACTTATCGACCACTACGACCCGATAGCCTTCCTGGCGAAGCGCTTGAGCCGCTGTTAGCCCGCTTAGCCCTGCCCCAATCACCACTACATCTTCCATGCCGGTTTCTCCTAAAAATTTTTCCTGCCGCCGTTGCCCCACATCCTATCCTGGGGAATTGTGTAAAAATGTAAGACAGTTTTTAACACGGTGACGCCCGGTGGATGAGCTGCGGTCTGCCCTGGAGCTAGCAACAGACGATGAACTTCTGGCCCTAACAGAAATGCTGTTTCGGCCGCGATTTAACCCGCTAGATTATTTGCAAAATGTTGATCCGCTGATTGTGCAAAGCGGAACTCGCCAACAGTGGCTCGACCGTCTAGAGCAGCGCTTTCGGTTTTTGGCTGCCGATGGCTTGACCGTGATCCATGGCCAAAGCCAGCGAGTAACTTATCGCCAAGCGCTCATTCAAGTTTGCCGCTATCTCAAGTTGCCCTACGCTCAAGCCTGGTCTACCGATGACCTAGAGGCAGAGGTCTTTCTGCACCTGCTGCGCAGCAATTGGCAAAAGCTGCCTCAGGCCGAGCGCGATCGCCTCCAGCAGACTTTAAAGCGGTCCCTAGCAGGCTCAGCCCAGTTTGAGGCCTTACCGCTTGCCCTACAGGCAAATCCCCTGGGCTTGCTAGCCAAGGGGAGCGGTGCTGTAGCCGTTAGTGCCGTGCTGCGACCCTGGCTACTCCAGCAAATCGCGCAGCAAATGGCCTTTCAACTTGCCCGTTATGAGGTGGCCCGCCAGGCCATGATAAAGGGTGGCGGCACGGTAATGGCTCAAATTCACCAGCGGTTTACCCTGCGCATGGTATCCCGAGGGGTAGCGACCAGCGCCGCCCGTTACGGGGCTACCCGAGCCATTTTTTCAGTCCTGGGACCTGCCCTGTGGGGCTGGTTTCTGGCTGACCTAGGCTGGCGGGCGGTAGCCACTAACTACGGCCGCGTCATTCCAGTGGTATTTACCCTGGCCCAAATTCGTTTAACCCGATCGTTTGAATTCCAATCATTTGAAGATTGGGAACTGGCCCCAGGGTAATGGTTCTTAGACCATGCTCCTCGCCAACTGCCCTGCCAGTGGGATGCTATGCCTGATTTAAACTCAAATTCCAAAACCCACTACGATCAGTTGGGGGTCAAGCCCACCGCTAGCCCCCAGCAGATTCGACGTGCCTTTCGCGACCTAAGCAAGCTCTACCATCCCGATACCACCGATCTACCTGCCGCCGAAGCCACCGAGAAATTTCAGCAGCTCAATAATGCCTACGCCATTCTCAGCAGCCCTGACCGCCGCTGGGCCTATGACCAGCAAGTGGGCTACTCCCGCATTTCGGTTATGCAGCCTTTAGAGTCACTGCGGCAAACTCCGGCCACTTCCCAGCGGCGTGAACCCGCCAACATGTACCTCGACCCCACCGATCGCCCCCTCTCGGCGGGAGAAATTTTTGCCCTCTTTATTCTGGGCCTAACCTTCATAGCCTGCTTGGCCCTGGTCGTTACCGTCAGCCTCACCCGTGGTGAGTACGCGACCAAGTTGGTGGAAACTGGCTTAGGTCCAAGCCTAGAAACACGTCTTGAGCAGGCTCTCCCTGAGACCGAAGCGTCACCGGCTTTACAGGCGGGCGAGGCAGAGGCATCATTCAAGTCGGCACCTCCACTGCCGACCAAGCCTGATCATTCAAGGCCCTCAGCAGCTTCGCCACCGACATGGCTCTAACCCTGGCTCTACTGTTGGCCCCATACCGTTGGTTTTATACTATTACCCTTTCCTATGGCACTTCCCTCGGCGGCTACTCCTCTCTACAATCATCCCCTGCCCGACATCGAAGTCTGGCTGCGTCAGCAGGGGTGCACTCAGGACAGCGACGAACTCCACAGTTGGCACATAGTACGCCCTCGCTGGGAAGCAGAGATTGTACTTGAAACGGACTGCATTGTGGTGCGCTATATCAGCGCTGGGGCTGACGAAAAGGATATCCAGCGAGTGTTCAAATATTCTCTCAGCCGCCAAGATTTAGAAGAGGCTATTTTTTCTGGGCCTTAACGAGTACTATCCACTATTTCTCCTTGATACAAACATTAGCGCTCTTCAATGACTTTGAGCAGAGGAAAGTTTTTGTAAGATCGAAGCAGGCACTCCTCGAAACTAATGCATGAGACCAGATGAGCTCACAGCAAGCGCTTCGCAGAAATCACCGTGCGATTGAAACGCTCGACAGCATAGTCAACACCTCGAAAGTTAGCTCATCCAAATTCATTCCTGCCTTGCTTAAAGCCATACTCCACCCAATTTCTCAGCCATAGAGGTTCCCAACCTTTTTGTAGAAAATACCATTAATTTAAGTCATCATCATCCAGCTTGAGGCAGGCGGCAGGGCTTCTTTGCCAGTGGTTGGTTGCTGGTAGCGATGGCACGCCATTTGAGATACGCCATTTCTCAAATAAACCGATTTTTTCCTTACAGCCTCTTCATATTTTCTTTACGAAAACCTCATAAAACACCTCACGTCTACAGTTAAGTTGAGGTTAACCAGAGGTAAAGGGAAGCTGATGTTTGGGTTATGGAAAGTTGTCGGGCTTCTAGCCCTATGTTGTACCCCTTTCCTTAGCAGGCTAATTCGGGACTAGAGGTTGATGGCCTTCTGTAGCACAGGAGCATTACATCTCGCTCGCTGAGGGCAGTTAAGACGTGCATGGATTTGCATAACGACATCGTTCTTTGATAAACGCCGCACTACAGGCGGCAGGCCACCCAAATCTCTCCCTAGAAATGCCTTTTCAGGACTCACTACAGGAGGAGCCATGACTGTCTTTAACTCGCCTAGATCTAAGGCTCGCAAGAAAAGCGATCAGCGAAAATACGATATTTGGTTCAACTTTCTGATCACGCTGCTAGCCACCAATCTATTGAGCATCTATGTTGCTAGCCATGGCACCGCTGACCTGAACTTTATTTTTTATGAAGATGGGGTATTGGAGAGCTTGAGCGCAATCTTTTACTTTGCAGCGGCAGGTATTCTTGCGCTTGGCTTTAAAAATAGACCATCTCCGCTACGGTTTTGGTGTTTGTTTTTCGCCGTACTGATGTTTTTAGTCGGAGGAGAAGAAATTAGCTGGGGGCAGCGTTTATTTGGCATCGTGACGCCTGAGTCGCTAAGCGCGGTAAATGTTCAAGATGAGTTTAATATTCACAATATCGACGGCATTCACCAGCACGTACGTCTAGCAGGTGTTGCATTTGTGAGTCTTTTCTGTTTTCTAATTCCTATCAGCAATCGGTTAAGCGAGTCTCTAAATCAATTCTACTCGCGGTGGGGGATACCAGTATTTCCCTTCAACACGATGTGGTTGGTACTACTGTCTTTGCTGTTCATGACAGTGCCACGAGGCATGAATTTGCCAAATACCTTCGTACTTGACGAAATCGGTGAGTTCTTACTTTCCTTTGCTTGGATTCCCTTTGCGCTGTACAACTCTCTGGGGGTTACTTCTAATGCCGCCGCTGAAGCTAATGCCACTACTGAATGTGATGCATAGGGTAGAGTCATCACTCTACCTATGTTCATTTTAAGGTCTAAGAGATCACCTAGGATCCATACTGTAGGTGATCTTTTGGCAAATATTAAATTTGGAAGCGATCGCGCGATCGCTTCCAAAAATGTTTCTAACTTGAAGCAGGGCTATAGGGGGTAAACATCTTCCCCAGCAAACTCATAGCCCAAACGCTAAAGCGCGAAGCATGTAGACAATACCAACGTGAGTATTGGACCAGTACCCCGCGCTTATAGCGAAGATGATCATATGCGGATGAAAGGACTTGAACCTTCACGTCCGAAGACACTAGAACCTAAATCTAGCGCGTCTACCAATTCCGCCACATCCGCATTCGGCTTCTAAGCATAGCAAACAATGGAGGCATATGGAAACTTATTTCATTATTCCTTTTGCCGTGGCTGAGCTGGTGACAGCATGCATATGCATTCAGATTGATTAACAGGGTCAAGAGCGGTCGGTAGGTGCTGCCCAGGGACCACCTGGCTAACGTAGTCCCTGGGCATGGTAACCGTTAGGGGAACGGTACACCGTTGAAGACTGGTCAGACGCAACAGCCATGCGACGGATTAGATTCTTGGGGACTAAGACTACTGAATCGGGGCAAATGCTAGGACGGGCATTGTTGGAGTATCCGGATGACAGAACCTCTGTCCAATCAACAACATGGTTTACCCTAAATCTACAGTGCGGGTTAGCAACGGCCCGGAAAACACGACATGAGGCTTGTTAGGCAATCTTATCTGATTAATCTTTAGAGGCTTTTTGACCGGGCTGCGCTACGTCCTTAGCAGTTTAGTGCTGTGCCTGACTATCGTTGATATTCCCTGTGGTTTGCAGTCGATTAAATTGGGGACTGCCACCATAACTCGCTTTGGGCGAAAGATCGCTGACAAGAGCAACTCTAACAGCAGTCTCAAGCTTGTGCTGAACCTGGCCTGTTTTTCTTCGACTAGAAAACTGTGCTAACACATCTGCTTTGCGCGGTTTTTTAGCCATTACTACTGTTGAGTTGCCCTTTGTAAATCAACAGTAGTAATGGCTTTCCTTGGCTTTTTTCTTTTAGGCATAGTTTGCAACACTTATAAAACTGCATCACATTTCAGTGATTTAAAGACCCGGAAAAGCCTAACAAATACTTCGAAATCTTTATACTATAAAGCTCTAAGCAAGATGCTTTGGAATTATTGCAAATTTGGTGAAAGTGTTTTTTCTGAACATTGATACTTCGATGCCCACTCCATGATTAACTTATAGGCTGGTTCATCATGGGGATAGATTAATGTACAACTTAGAGCAATTTTCTAAGGCCGACATGTGCCAGTGCGCGGTAACGCTGCGCAATATGGATGAGCGATCGCAGAGTATGGAAGAAACCGCTGACCGGGTGGTTCGCTACCTGCACGAGCACTTTGTTGACCAGGACACCGGCAAACCTGCCTGTGCCCTAATACGCTTTTTTAAAACCCACCCCTTTGGGTTTTTGCCCCCGGCGGTGCAGGAGTCGGCCCGAGGCATTCTGCAAGGTCAGTATGTACCTTCAGCCACCAAATGTCTGACCCTGCTAGCTACCGCTGGCGACGAGCCCCAGTGGAACCAGCGTCAGGGGTCTACCGGCCACCAGGCCATTCCGCTGGTCGATCAAGACTTTGTGCACCGGGCACCTATGATTTTGCAGCTTATTCAGCAGTTTGGTCTAGAGGTTAGCAAGGTGATTGAAACTGTACCTACTCTGATTACCGACACGCCGCATAAGGCCTTTAACGTGTTCTACATCCCTACTGCGGTAGGCAGCCCCTACATTCCGGCGCAGAAAGAGTTTGTGAAGCCCTATGGAGTGCAGTCAGTGCTGGGCTTTGGTGGCTTGACCCCAGGCGGGGAGCTATTTGCGGTAATTCTGTTCAGTAAGGTGCCAATTCCCTTAGAAACCGCTGACCGCTTTCGGTGGCTTTCGGCCTACGTGCGCATTGCTATTGAAGGGTTTGAGCGAGCCAATACGTTTACCGAGTTGGCGGCTGTGGCAACCCCAGCCCTACGCTAGCTACAGCCCTTGAACGAGCGTCGGTGCTGAGCAGTTGGCCCCAGGGTTTGCAGAGCCAGACGATGGGCGGCGCTACCGTAGCCTTTGTTGCGGGCTAGATGGTAGCCGGGGTAGCGGCGATCGAGGCGCACGATCAGGCGATCGCGCCAGGCCTTGGCCAAAATGCTAGCGGCAGCAATTTCGGTATGCAGGCGATCGCCTTGCACTACCGTTTGCTGAGGTAGGCCCAGGTTGGGGATAGGCTGATTACCGTCAATTAAACAAAGTTTTGGTGGCACACTTAGGCGTCGCAATGCCCGGGTCATCGCCAGCAGACTGGCATAGAGAATATTCAATCGCTCAATATCGTGGACGGTAGCTAGCCCCAGGGCATAGTCTGTAGCCAGAGTTTGAATTGGTACCACTAAACTCTCGCGCCGGGCTGGGCTCAGGCGCTTGCTGTCGGTCACACCTAGCGCCTGGAGCTGTTCACAAGCGCTAGGCAGCAGCACTACCGCTGCTGCTACCACGGGGCCAAACAGGCATCCCCGGCCTACCTCATCGACCCCAGCTACATGGTTCGTTGGGCCATATTGAGAATCCACAAGCACTCAACTCTGGTTTACTCGTCACTACCATCATGGTCATCGCCATCAGCAGCGGAAGATCGACGGCGACGGCGACGGCGCACATTACTCGTAGCTTCGACCTCTGGCTCAGGGTTCACTACATCTGGGCTGGGGTTGGCACTGGCTGAGGTTTCAACGACTGGCTCTGGAATACCTGCGATCGCCTCTGGCAAAGCAGCATTGGGGTCAATTGTGTCGGCTTCCTCGGCCTTAGCGCGGGCTGCCCGGGTACGCACCGTACGACTGGGAGATGGTTTAGATAACGAAGATGCAGGTTCTGCGATCGCAAGTGCAGGTACCTCTGCTGGAGCCGTCGCAGAATCCCTCGCTAGGGTTTCCTCAGAAGACGAGACCGTTTCTGGTGGTGCTTGGCCAGGCAGCACCACAGACACCACCACATTGCGGGGGTCAGATACCTCTTGGGTGGACAGCACCATTGGCGAAATCCCCATCATGGCGTAGATACGCTGCTCATCGGGGGTCATTTCTACGGTCACAACCTGAGGTGTGGTCGTAGACTTACGGTTCCGGGACGAATCGCTTGGTGCATCGTTTCGGCTCCCAGTCCGCCCTCTGCCGCGAGGTAGTGCCTTATCTTCCTCAGACTTACCGGTTAGCACCGGTGGTACCGACTCAGCAAGCTCCTTTTCCTCAATACCAGGCCCTGGCCCTGGCCCTGAATCTTTAGCTATGGGTGCTTCTCTACCATTGCCCCGAGTAGTAGGTAAGGGATCGCGGCGGCGGCGACGACGATTGTTGCCTCGCCCTGAACGGTCTTGGTAACTGGGGTGGTTGACTAGATCTAGCTCCTGCAGGTCGGAGCGGCCCTCCAGACTATCTGTATTTCCTAAAGCTGTATTGTTTGCTAAAGGTGGTGCCAGTTGAGGCGCAGCAGCACCTCCAGAAATCAACGCTCGCGGCACGTCTTGTCCACCATCGGCTGGGGTCTCGCCGGGCAAGTGAACCAGGTGACCTAGCCCGCCGCAGGTAGGGCAGGGGCGGCCAAACAATTCATAAATATTTTGGCCCTGACGCTTGCGAGTCAGCTCTACCAGTCCTAACTCGGACAGCTGCGAAATTTGAGGTCGGGCTTTATCAGAGCGTAGAGCTTTATTGAAATGCTCTAGCACCTGCAGCTTATCGCGCCGCGAGTCCATATCAATGAAGTCGACCACGATCACCCCGGCAATGTTGCGCAGACGCAGCTGCCGAGCAATTTCGGTAGCCGCTTCGCAGTTGGTCCACAGCACCGTTTCACGGGCAGTGGCCGAGCGCGTAAAGGAGCCAGAGTTAACGTCAATAACCGTTAGCGCCTCAGTGCGCTCGATGATAATATAGCCACCAGAAGGCAGATCTACCCTGGGCTTAAGGGCCTCACGAATGGCCGCATTAACCCGAAAATATTCCAAAATGGGAATGCGTTCGCGGTGGTGGTCGATTAGCACCCCGGTAGGCACTTGGCCATCGCTCCAGTTAGACAGGTGCTGCTTCACCCGTTTCATGCCGGTACTAGAATCAGTCACAATGCGGTTAACATCGGCATTGTAGGCGTCACGCAGCACCCGCTGAATAAAGTCGTCATCGCGGTTGAGCAGGGCGGGGG
>NZ_JADEXE010000180.1 GCF_015207265.1 Nodosilinea sp. LEGE 07298
TAGCAGGCACGTTCAGCCCTTGAGCATTCAAGCGCAGCATATGCGCACGGTCACGGGTCCGATAAGGAACTGTCTGAGCTTGCCGCAGTTCACTTAAGGTACGGTCTTCCTCCTCGGTCAAAATGATGCGCAATGGGGCGGGCATAAGGGGGCTTTCTAGTTAACCCTCCTATCTTACGTTTAATTCAAACTCCCTACTTAGTCAGAGCATTGCAAGCCTGCCCAACATTAAAACAGATTGCGAGTCAATGGCCAGGCTCAGAGGATTTTGAGAGTGATGAAGACTTTTGATACTCAATCAGAATTTACAAACTTGCTCTCAAATTTCCGCTGAAACGACTTTTTATGCCTCAATTTTGCTGCTTAAACGATAAATAAATTAAAGGAATTGATCCTTTAATTTTAGGGAAGAGTTAGAATTTCTACCCCTTCGCTCGTTACAGCAACGGTATGTTCAAACTGAGCTGATAGTTTCTTGTCTTTTGTAATCACAGTCCAACGATCTGCAAGAAACTTAAGAGTACCCGTTCCTTCGTTTAGCATCGGTTCAACCGTAAAAACCATTCCTGGTCGCAGCTTCAACCCACTGCCCCGCTGGCCGTAGTGAGGAATTTGAAGCTCTGTGTGCATCTGCCTGCCAATACCATGCCCAACCATATCTCGAACAACTGAGAACCCCTTCGCCTCGGCATAGGCTTGAATTGCAGCGCCAATATCACCAATTCTTGCCCCAGGCTTAATTTCAGCAATGCCTCGCATCATCGATTCTTGCGTGGCTTCAACCAGTTTCCGGGCTGTTGCGGATACATTACCAACCAAGAATGTTTTAGACGTGTCGCCATGATAACCGTCTAAGCGTGGCGTCACATCGATATTGATAATATCTCCGTCTTTAAGGATTTGCTTTGGATTCGGAATTCCGTGACAAACTACTTCATTAACGCTGGTGCAAATTGAACCTGTAAAAGGGGGATAACCAGGAGGTGCGTAACCAAGTGTGGCACTGACTGCACCATGAGATTGCATCCAACGCGCTGCCTCATCATTTAAAGCTTGCGTACTCACTCCAGGTTGCACCATTGATTCAAGATGCTTGAGGAGGTTCGCAGCAAGTCGTCCAATCCGTCGCATCTTGTCTAATTCTCTACTCGAAAGCAAGACAAGTCCTGGATGGGCCTGGGGCTGTACAAGATCTCCGGCGATTGAGAGCAAATTTTGACGGTTCATGGATAAAACCTTGATTACTCATGCTATGCCATGCTAGCACAGCATAGCCTAGCACGGCACGAGCTAGGCTATTACTGCTATCCTGTATGTAAGAAACTAGACGTGAAACTCACCATGGGCGGTAAAACGGACTTAGAGCGAGTGGTTGCTTACGTTCCTCCCGAGCTGAAACAAGAACTGGAGGAGTGGGCACAGGCAGATGAACGATCTGTCTCTTGGCTAGTTGCAAAATTAATTGATAAGTCTTTGCAAGAACGCCGAAAGCAGCGAAGTGCATTAGAAGTGGCAAACATGCGTTGAAGCGAGAGTGCTTAGCACATACTCTTGTACCGCTAGGTATGTCAAGAATGCCTCAATTGGAATTTGATAGCACAAACACGTCTAGACTGGTCTGCTCAAAAATGACAGCAGCAGCCTGGTCAGTTCTTTCTCAAGTTGGTTCTCTTGCAGAAATTTTGGATACTCAATCACCGCAGCGTGTACCAGGGATTCGATCGTGCGTTCCAGGATAAATACCGTTAATTCTAAGTTCTGTGCCTGAACTTCATGGTGTCTTTGGATCAAAAACTCCCGCAGGAGCAGAAGGATTTTGGCTTCCGCAGAGCTTTGATTTAGACGCGGCACTTGCTCATGTAAGACTTGATGCAGGTTGGGATCAACCCGGTGGGCGGCAATGCAGGCTTTGACTAACTCATGCAATGCTACCTCAAGGGACTGCTGGGCGGTCTGACTCACGGCAGATTCCACGATTTCTGCCATTTCATTAGTGTGACGCTCTCTCACGGCAGTCATGATGGCTTCTTTGTTAGGGAAGTACTGATATAAGGAGCCGATACTGACCCCTGCTCGCTCGGCAATGCGATTGGTGCTAGCGGTGTCGTACCCATCTTCCGTCAAAATGTGAGCGGCTGCGATCAGGATTGCATCGACCGTCATTTTGGAGCGGTCTTGTTGCGGCAGTTTGCGGGGTGTTGTGCGAGTTTTTCGAGGCATCAGGTTGAGGATAATGAATGCGAGTTGATGAGCCTAAGTGCTGCTTCTACAATATGAGTTATAGCTCATATTATTGAGGACAGTCCAATGCTTTTAGTAACTGGGGCAACGGGGAGCAACGGGACAGAGATTGTCAAGCGACTGGCGGCGCAAAACGTGCCAGTCCGGGCAATGGTTCGCAATCGGGATCGCGCCAGTGCGATCGCACTCCCAAATGTTGAGATTGTGGAGGGAGACTTCGATCGTCCTGAAACGCTGTTAAGTGCTTTAGTGAACGTCGATCGTGCTTTTCTTTTAACCAACTCAACTGAGCACGCAGAAGCACAACAACTCGCGTTCGTCGATGCGGCGCACCAGAGCGGTGTCAAACAGATCGTCAAACTGTCGCAATTTGCCGCCGATGCCAAGTCGCCCGTTCGCTTCTTGCGTTACCACGCCGCCGTAGAAGCCGCGATTCAAGCCTCAGGGATGGCGTACACATTTTTGCGCCCCAACCTCTTTATGCAGGGTTTATTGAATTTCCGATCAGCGATCGCGAGTCAGAACGCATTTTACGCCGCGATCAACGACGCAAAGGTGAGCGTGGTGGACGTGCGGGACATTGCAGATTCCGCTGTGGCTGCTCTAACAGAAGCGGGGCATGAAGGGAAGATTTATAACCTTACAGGACCGCAGGCATTAACTCACGCTGAGATGGCAGAACAACTCTCTGTTGCGCTCGATCGCCAGATTGCGTTCACCGACATTCCACCTGAAGCCATGCGTGATCAACTGATCAGCATTGGGATGCCAGTCTGGCAAGCAGACGGACTGCTTGAGGATTACGCGCACTATCGGCGCAATGAAGCGGCAGCAGTGTCGTCAGGTGTGCAGGAGGCAACGGGTAAAGAGCCATGCAGTTTTCAGGCATTCGCCCGCGACTATGCAAAAATGTTTGGCTAGACGCTGCCTAACCCGTCGATGAAGCAGACAGTTAAGAGATCTTGGTGAGATTGCAACGGTTACCTGCTGCCGATTATTTTAGACGGATTTAGCGATACGAGCTATGCACAGGCTGTACCAACGCAGACATCGCCCTACAAGTCAGCTTTTCTAGTCAAAGCCACCTAACACAACAGTTCAAGCGTATTACTGAAATAACGCTAAAGCAGGGTCGCTAAGTCCATGAGGATCTGATAAATCATCGTAAGAATTTAAAAGAAGCTGAGCATTGGAACTCACTACACTCAAGCTAGCTAAGACAAAGACAACCTGTACGGAAAGTCCGTAAACATCGCCTAACAATCCTGTTGATAGTGGCCGTTGCGGGGGTGACCTCACCCCTGCCGCCTGTGGCGGAGTCACTCAGATGTCATTCCCTGACCAGCATTGCCAGAGTTTGAGTAGCTATGGGCTCAAATTGAACGTGCTGATTAGTAAAGCAACCTGTTGTCGACAGTGTCACTAAGCGCTATATTGTCACTTAGTGACAGATTTTTGAAAAGAAGACTGCTGTGGGGAGTGATGGTACCAACGACACAACGAAGAACGAGCGCAAGCCAGGGAGGATGAGTGAGCAGCGGCAGCAGCGGATACGTCTGGAGATTTCGCGGGAGGCGGCGCGTTTGTTCTGGGAGCAAGGCGTCGCTGCCACGACCGGCGAGCAAATCGCAGAAGCGGTAGGTCTCTCAGTGCGCACCCTCTGGCGGTACTTCCGCAACAAGGAGAGCTGTGTCGAGCCGGTCTTGGCGCAGGATGGCGAGGAGTTTGTGGCGCTATTGCGCCGCTGGCCTCGCGATGTCTCCCTTGAAGATCACCTCATGGAGTGGGCGATAAATCGTACTAAAGATCCCGATCAGCAGTCCTTTGATCAGGCCGTGATCAAGATGACTGTGCTGGCCGAAAAAGAGCCGGATCTGCGGACGGTCTGGCTGATGACCAACGACCGAATAGAGCGCGCTCTGGTCGAGATCTTCGCAGATCGCCTGCGGCGATCGCCTGACGATATCGAGGTGCGACTGCATGCCGCAGCGGCCACCGCAGTCGTGCGCGTTATCAGTGAAGACATCAGTGCGGCCCTGATGGCAGGAGCCGATCCCACCTCGCTTGGCAACACGCTTGGGCAGATGGCCCGCGCCGTGCATACAGCTACTGGTGGGGCGGTCGGCGATCCTGTCGATCCTTAAACCCATTAACAACTGAAATCAGCAACAAGAGCAAAGGAGTTGATCTTCATGACTCAAGTTCCTTCTAGTCACCTGGAAAAGTTGTTCAGAGTATTTTGATTAGACGACTTTAGAAAACATTCGAGGACATAAAGATGAATAAGGCGAGCTTCTTAGAGCGGGCTGCTGCATGGTTGATTGATCAAGCTGTTCTCTCAATCATCTATTCACTAGCAGCGGTTGCCATTGGAGTGGTCATCGGAGCTTACGCTGATAGCGGGATACCTGTACCAAATTTAATTGTGGCTCCGAGTGTGATTGTATTTTCCCTCGCTCCCATATTCGGGCATTTTTTGTACTTTGGTTACCTTTGGAGTCAGCGAGAGCGATCAATTGGCATGGGAATGATGAACATCAGGGTAGTTAAATCCGATGGACATTCATTGTCTTTTGTGATGGCTGGTCTACGCGGCTCGTTGGGGTATTTCCTAAGTGGTCTCACCTTTGGGTTAGGCTATCTCTGGTTTTTTGTGGATAAAGAACAGAAGACATGGCACGACAAAATTTTTAACACTGCAGTGCTGAAACAATAGTTCAAAAAATTTTTAAGGGCGAGAATCGACAAGAAGATTAGCGCTCAATTGAGACAATAGTCTAAATAGTTTTCTGAGCAAATGTTTAAACCCTTAATTTCTCGACAGATTAACGTCTGATCGCTTGCCGAATGTTCAAGCGTGAGGACTCAACCCGTTTACCAGAGCCATCGAAAGATCATCAGTAATCTTCTCAGTTTGTAAAACCAAAAGCAAACGTACCGAAGGAGTGATCCTCATGTCTAAATTTTCTTCTCACTATTCGCGGGAGTCAGGAAAGATCCCCGCCCCGCCCTCGGAGCGGCCCGCGAGACCGGCACCAGTCCCGGCTGGCGTGGAATACCATCGCGTACTCGCTAGCAAGAAACACCGCATCGGGCGCGGCATCTTCGCTATTGTGCTCCTGCTAGCTGGGGCCGTCGTCTTCATCAACGTCATCGCCAGGGGCGCTGCAGTCATCGACCTGCAAATGGGCAACACCACTCCGATCCTCGGTGGCACCGACTACACGCCGCTCTACCACGCCAGCACCATGTTCGCGCTCGCCGTGCTCATTCCGTGGAGCATGGTCATCCAGCGATGGCTCTACGGTGTGCCCGGTCCCTCGCTGCACTCGGTGGTGTCGCGGTTCCGGTTCGACGTGTTTGGCTGGGCGCTCCTGCTCTTCAGCCCCGTCTGGATCGTCGTCAACTTGCTCCCGTTCTTCACACCCGGTGAGCAGGGTTCCTGGTCGCAAACGGACTTGATCGGCATCTTCATCGGAACGCTCCTGCTGACGCCGCTGCAGGCGGCGGGCGAGGAGTATGGCGTGCGCGGACTGGTCTTCCGGGTCGCCGGGAGCTGGGCCCATGGGTCGCGAGCGGGGCTGGTTATCGGTGTTCTGGTCTCGAGCGTGGTGTTCACGGCCATCCATGGTTCAACCGACCCGTACATCAATGTGTGGTACTTCGTTTTAGCAGCCGGGTTGGCGCTGATCACATGGCGCAGCGGTGGCATCGAGATCGCGGTCGTGCTCCACGCCGTGCTCAACACGGTCGTTTTGATCGGAGCCGCCCTCTTGCGCGTCGACCTTGGCACCGCGCTCCAGGACCGATCGGCAGGCGTGGGTTCGCCCTACCAGCTCGTGCCCACGCTTACGGTTGTCGTGATCACCGCAGTGGTGTGGTGGCGCACGCGGCGAACCGGCCCCGCTCTGACCCCCGCGCCCCGCTCTGACGCGCGGCTCTGATTCGATCCCGTAGTCTATCGGCACTTACAATCCCTGGAGTCTTACATAAGAGCAATCGGTGAGAGCAAACTTCATGACTAGCAATCGGCTTAACTCGCTCGAACTCAGCCAACAGTTTAATAAAACGCTGATGTTCTCCAGTCAGCAAATGAACTGGAATGGCGTTTTCGTTGAGCAGTGTCAAAGCCCTGTTTCAGCGTTTGAGGTGGAACTCTCAGCCCTCTCAGACCATTGGCTGAACTTACACATCGGCAATCCTGCCCCTTTAATTCAGAAACGGGACGATCGCCTGTATGAATCAATCCTTCATGAAGGGGACAATCTTTTTGTCCCGGCTGGACAACCGAGCTATTGGTGTCGAGATGAGAGTGGTGTTATCTGTACTCCGCTGCACATTTGCCTAAAGCCAGAATTGGTTCAACACGTTGCTGAAGCGTCTGACATTGATTCCACACGGTTCGAGCTTGTGCATGGTTTCGGTCAGCAGGATGTGCAACTGCATCAGATTGGTATGCTGATGCTCGCTGAGTTGCGCGCAGGCGGGATGATGGGGCAACTCTATATCGAATCACTCACTCAAGCCCTAGTGATTCATCTACTCCGACACTATTCGACCCTAACGCAATCGATCGCATCACCCCACAGCAGCTTTACTCATACCCAGTTACAACAGGCGATCGATTACATTCACACTTACTTGAATCGAGATTTATCCTTGGCAGAACTGGCAAGTGTTGCGAATATTAGCCCGACTTACTTTGCCAGTTTGTTTAAACAAACCATGGGAATTTCGCCTCACCAATATGTGATTCGACAGCGGGTAGAACGAGCGAAAGTGATGTTGATGAAAACGGATTTGGCGATCGCAGATATCGCTCTACAAGTCGGTTTCTCTAGCCAAAGCCATTTAACGCAACAGTTTAAGCGTCTCACTGGCATGACACCGAAACAGATTCGCTAGCTCCATAGGAATCTAATAAATCACCATAAGAATTTGAAAGAAGTTGAGTGTTAAAACTCATACACTCAAGTTGGCTAAGGCAAAGACAATCTGTACCAAAAGTATATAAACACAGCACAACAATTCCGTTGATAGTGGCCGTCGATACTCGGATGGTGGTTCGACTATGGGCAAGCGCATGTCCAACGATGCCGGATTTGGTGATACCAGATCTATCCAAGTCATCGTTAAATCCTGAAACTATCGACAACTGTGATTAGTAATCCGACCCAAGCACTACATAACTTACCCATGAAGAAAACAGATTTGGAAATGCAAAATACCGAAAGAACAAAGGGAATCACGGCAGAAGCGAGAAAAGTTACCTACGTGGAGGCTGCCGGGTGGGGTAAGTATCGGTGGTGGCGGTATGTTCTGGGATTAGTCGTCATCTTTTTTGTGGGGCTGGTCGTCAACGGCATCACCGTCCCGCGCGTCGCGTTCTTGCTCGGCGGTCAGGAGGCGCTTGCGGCGTTCAATCGGCTGGATTATGCTGCGCTCGGCCTCGTGGGGGGCTTCGTTGCGTTCAGGGCGAGTTTTCTGTTCTTCCTCGCGGGAATCCTGATCGCCGTCACCCTCATTCACCAGCGTCATCCCCGGACGCTGGTCACAGCGCGGGAGAAGATTAGCTGGCGGCGTGTCGGTCAGGGGTTTGTGGCGTGGTTCGTGCCGATCGTCCTGATCGCTGGGTTGGGACAGTACTTCTTCTATCCCGACACCTTCTCGTTTAACTTTGACCTCACAACGTTCGCGCTCTTCGTGCCGATCGCACTGATTGTCGTTGCGATCCAGACCACCACAGAAGAGCTTTTCTTTCGTGGGTACATCGTGCAGGGCGCGAGTATTGTTTGGTCTAACCGCGTCTTTCTGGCGCTGGTGCCAACCGTGATCTTCGCCCTGACGCACCTGCTCAACCCGGAGGCGAGCGCGGGCGGCTGGCTCACGGTCTTCATCAACTACTTCCTCGTTCCGGGGCTAGTGTGGACCGTGGTTTCGTTGATTGACGGAACCACCGAACTCGCCATCGGCGTACACTTCGCGAACAACATCAGCGGCAATCTCTTGATGGGCGTAGCCGGAAGCGACGTGACCGGAAGCGCAGTGACTCCGCCGACTCTATTCACAGTCAGCGAGTTCCACGCGACCTACACGGCTCTATCAATGCTGGTTGTCGTACCCGTGTTTCTGGCGATCGCCTACAAAGTGTTCAAACCCGATGGAGTATCCAAACCCGTTTCCCAGAGTTATCGGAGTGGTCGTTGGTAATCTCGTCAGTTCGTAAAACCATCAGCAGAGGATAAAACCATGGTTAAGCATAAAAACTCTAGGCTGCGACTGTTTGGGCTGCTGTGGTTAGCAGGCATAGCTGGGGTGATATCCCTGGTGTTGCTGCCTTTGCCCTCACTCCCAGAGGGTGCCCCGCCTGCCGCCGTGGTCAGGCTCCTGGTGCTGGTGCAGCCCGCTGTTTTGCTGTCGGTGGCGGTGCTGATAGGTGTGCTCTTGGCCCATCGGCTAGGGCTAATGGCACCGGGGGCAGAGGCGCTGGCCGATGGGCGATCGTGGCGGCAGGCTATGGTTCCTCAACTGCTGCCCGGTGTGGTGGGTGGGTTGATCAGCGGCGCACTACTGGCGGCGATCGCCCTGTTGTCTCGCCCGCTGCTGCCCCCAGCCTTTGAGGCGGCTGAGCCCACGCCGCTGCTAGTGCGATTTCTCTACGGCGGTATTACCGAAGAAATTTTGATTCGCTGGGGCTTGATGACGCTGCTGCTATGGCTGGGCTGGCGATTTGGGCAGCATCGCCAGGGTAAACCCCAGGTCCGATGGGTGGTAGTCGCCATTGCCGTCTCCTCCCTGGTGTTTGCTGCGGCCCATCTGCCCTATGCGATCGCCCTAGGACTACCGTTAACCCCAGCCCTAGTAGGGTTATTGCTAATCCAAAATTCTTTGTTTGCAGTGGTTGCGGGGTATTTGTTCTGGCGCTACGGGCTAGAGGCCGCAATAATCGCCCACCTGACGGTTCATGCCGTGCTGGCCCTCATCGGCTGAGGCATCTTTTGGCTAGCAGGCAAGGTGTCCGCAGGTATCGTGGCCCCAAGCACCCTGCCAGACGGGCTAGACGGCAAAGCATTCACCATCATGTCTCAAATTTTTTCTAACAGGTCACGAAATCGTGGCCGACTCACGCACGACTCAAGACCAACAGCTTCCATTAGGAGGAGAATTATGCGCATTCCCAAGATCTACACCCAACGCTTATTAACAGGCACAGCAGTAATGTCGCTTGTCCTCGCTGGGGCACCTGCCGCCTCTACCCAGTCAGCCCAGGAGCCCGCAGCAGAACTGGAGCGATTTTACAACCAGCATCTGACGTTCGGCTCCTGCGAAAGCTTTGCAACTACTGCAATCGAGGCACAACTGTACGTCGATCCGTTTGAATGTGGTCGCCTAGAGGTGCCGCTAGATTACGACGACCCTGAGGGTGAGACCATGCAAATTGCGGTCTTGCGCCTGCCCGCCCAAGGTGAGCCGAGCCAGCGGATCGGCTCGCTGGTCATCAACCCAGGAGGGCCGGGCGGATCGGGAATGCAGGTTGCTGTCCTTTCGGCGTTGACGGGTCAAAAAGACGGTCTACTGCTGCAACGCTTCGATTGGGTCGGCTTCGACCCTCGAGGTGTGGGGTCCTCGACCCCGGCCATCAACTGCTTCACCGACGAAGAGAACGACCGAGGCGAGAACCAGACGACGCTGTTGGGTACGTCAGGAGAGTGGAGTGCCGCCGACACGCGCCAGCTAATGGGGCAGTGCGCCGAGGGATCGGGGGGTGAGCAGGTTCTCGCTGCTGTCGGCACCCGCAACGTAGCCCGAGACATGGACGTGCTCCGCTCCGCTTTGGGGGACGAGAAGCTCACCTTCTTCGGGCAGAGCTACGGCACCCGGCTCGGCGCGGTCTACGCCGAGATGTTTCCTCAAAACGTGAGGGCAATGGTTTTGGATGGCGTGATCGACCCCCGGCAGGGCAGCGCGGAACGCCGCCTGTCGCTTCATGCCGGGTTCCAGCGATCGTTCGATCTGATGGCTGAGTTCTGCGCTCAGAGCTCAGACTGTCCGCTGGGCACCGACCCCGAGCAGGCTACCGCCGTGTTCCAAGATCTGTTCCAACCCTTGATCGATGATCCGGTACCCGCCGGGAACGGACGCACAGCGAACTTCTTCCAGGCCACAGGTGGCGTGGGTGCCGGACTCTACACCGCTGATGCATGGCCGCGCGTCATCGACGGAATAGCCCAGCTCAAGAACGAGGGTCGCGGTGACCAGCTGCTTGCCATCAACGATGATTTCAGCGGTAGGGATCCTAACGGCACGTGGACTAACTTCATCGAGGCCAACCTTGCGATCAACTGCAACGACGAAGAGCGCCGCACCCCTGAGGAGGAGGCCGACCTGCGCCGCCAGATCTTCGCCGTGAACCCCTTTCTCGATACCGGACGCGAGGTCGAGGGCGTTACTCGCGACGCCTGTGAGTTTTGGCCCAGCGAGCCGACCCTAGGCTTTCCCTACGCGCAAGATGTTGAGGGTTTACCCGACACCCTGATCATCTCTATTACTGGTGACCCGGCCACCCCCTACGGCGCTGGAGCCAGTCTGGCTGAGGCGCTCGGCGGTACCGTGCTCACCGTCGAGGGAGAGCGGCACACCGTCGCTTTGGAAGGCATTAGCCCCTGCGTCAATGAGATCGTTGCCAACTACCTGATCGACCTTGAACTCCCCGCAGAGGGCGATCGCTGCGTCCTCTAGCCCCCCAGCGCCAAAACCAAGGGTTTAGACACCCTTATTTGCATCAAAAACAACGCTGCTCTACGCGGCGGTGCTCACTCTTAATCACCACTACATCCATCACCAAACATTGGAGATAAAAAAATGTCACGCAAAGCGATCGCCACAAAGCGCCCTATTCACCCGAATCATGAAGCAAAACACATCCGCTTGCTTCGCAAACCCTTCCAGATCATTCGCGCCAGTTTTCGCGCCTACCTCATCATCAACGCCATGGCGTATGGCTTAGTCATCATCGGGATGGTAGCGGCGATGGTCTTCCCCGACCTAGGCGCAGCTCAGGTGGCCACCCTAGAAGACAACGGAACGGGAGACCTTGTCCGGTCGCTAATCAACAACCCTTGGCTGTTCGCGCTGACCATCCTGGGAGTCAACGTCATCAGGGTCGGCGTGCTGTCGATCGTGCTCCCTTCGCTGATCTTTCCTTTCGCTGGCATCGCCATATTCGCGCATAGGGCATTCACTATCGGTTTGAGCCTAGCCTCCACCACATCGATCGCGGTGGTATGGATTCCGCACTCGCTGACGTTACTCATTGAATTCCAGGCTTACGCCCTCTTGATGTTAGGCGCGTACATCCTCGGCCGAGCCTGGATCCGTCCCGCAACCATCGGTGCTCGTAACCCTCGTCAGGGTTACGTCCGTGGGCTGCAACAACTCGGTTGGCTGAGCCTGACTGCGCTCCCACTGTTCATCGTCGGCGCGATCTGGGAGGCGTTCTCGCTCAGCTACCTGTTCAGCCGCTGACCTAATGGTTGTTGTAACGCTAAACAAACCAAATCATGATGGTTTCTTGAATCGATTGTTAACTCTGCAATTTTAGATGGTGAATCAAATGATTAAGTACAAAGATTTCGCGCCTCGAATTACTGAACGAGGACCCTTCGGCGGACCTTCCGAGTATGAATCTTTTTCGGAGGTTGTGAGTGCTGCAAATCAGTGGATCGAAAGCACAAAGATACAGGTGATCAATGTTGAAACTGTTGTTTTACCCGATTGGTCGATAGAAAGCACAAGTGATGATGTCTACGGAGTGACGACTAGTAATGGTTACTACCCAGTGATGATTAGTCAAGGCCTTAAAATCGATTGCTTTCAATGTGTGCGGGTTTGGTACAGAGAATAAGCGTCACCGGAGAAGAAATAATGAAACGATCTACCTTGTTTACTTTCCTGTATCTTGCGCTGGGAGTCTGCCTGACGGCGATCGCGTTTGGATACCCAAACCTGCCTTCGGGTCTTCAAACCAGCTTGTTGATCAGTGCAGGAGCATCCTACATCACTTGTATTTTCGAGCCATTTTTGCGGGAGAGGACAATCCGCTTCTATCGCCGCCGCAATTCATCGATCATCCTATCCTCGTTGGTGATTGGATTCATTATTATTTGGATGATTTGGCAGGTTCAAAGTCAGAACTGGACAATGGAAGCCATTTTACAGGTGGTTCCGTGGCTAATAGGTGTTTTACTACATGCTGAAAACATTGTGATTATAAGGCAAGTGAATTCTGAACATTAGGGTCTAAATCGGATGCCCCTGCGAACTCGATCTCCACCATAAGAATTTGATAAATCGTTGTAAGAATTTGGAAGAAAAGAAACACCATGAATAAGCCCGAGTTTTTTGTCACCCCCGGCTATGGAGAATACATGCTGGATGAATTGCATTACTCCCAAGCCGTAAAAATTGGCAATCGCGTAGAGACATCCGGTCAAGGTGGTTGGGATGACGATCTGCAAATTCCCGAATTGCTGGCGGACGAGATTGCTCAGGCGTTTCGGAATGTAAAGCTAACTTTGGCGGCTGCCGGGGCGAGTTGGGAGCATGTTGTCCACATCAATTCCTACCATGTTGGCGGGTTGCCCCCAGAGGTGAACGATGTGATGGTTAGGCTATATAGCCATTACATGCCCAACCATGCCCCAATTTAGACACAGGTAGGAGTTGCGGCGCTTGGACTGCCAACGATGCGCATTGAAATCCGCTTGACTGCAATTTGTTCCATGAGTTTTGCATAGGCGGCAGCAGTGTCGCTAGCGCTACCGCCTATGCGTAGAACGAAAACTTTTACCGCAGCAAGATAGCATTATGAATCATCGTTTCCTTTTACTTGTTTCTTTGGCCATAGGTAGCGCAGGGATATTGCTTACTTCACCTAGCTCAGCAGAGCTTAGTAATAGACTAGATACTCTGCAGATTGCGCAACGACCAAAGATAAGTAATTCGACTACCGTAAATGATAGGCCTTTGGGCAGTGTAGACAGGCAAGAGCGACCGGATTGGGCCAGTTTCTTCAACAACGCTGAGGCTCAAGGAACTATTGTGATATTAGATCAGCGCGGAGATACTCAGCAGCTGTGGGTCTACGACCAGGAACGTGCTGACAGAGCTTATTCCCCAGCATCAACATTTAAGATTCCGCATTCTCTCTTTGCGCTTGATGCAGGTGTTGTTCAAGATGAATTTCAAGTTTTTGAGTGGGATGGAGTGGAGAGGGACTTCGCCCCACACAATCAGGCTCAAACTTTGCGCTCAGCTATGCGAAACTCAGCGGTCTGGGTTTACGAAAGTTTTGCTGACGAAATTGGGGAAGCGAAAGCAAGAGAGTACCTAACGCAAATTGATTACGGAAATGCAGACCCAAGCACTAGCGAAGGCGCTTACTGGATTGATGGAGCGTTAGTAATCTCGGCACAAGAGCAAATTTATTTTCTACAAAAGCTGTATCAAAACGAACTGCCTTTCAGAGTTGAGCACCAACGATTGGTTAAGGACATTATGATCGTTGAAGCAGAGCGGGATTGGATTCTACGGGCTAAAACGGGCTGGGAGGGGCGC
>NZ_JADEXE010000181.1 GCF_015207265.1 Nodosilinea sp. LEGE 07298
GCTTTGCTCGAAGTGGTAGCGGGCGACGTCGAGATCGCTGCGGCCCAGAGCGTCACGGCCTTTGAGAAAATCGAGGCTGGCTTTGAGTTCGCCGTCGAGGGTGGCGTGGGTTTGAGCAATATCGACTAGGGCAAACTCTAGCTCGGTGCGCAGGGCCGAGCCCTGGCTATAGTCAGAGGCCTCGGTGTGGTGGGGGCTATCATCCCCCAGGGTCAGCATGGTGGCAAACAGGTCGTTGGCGCTGGCGTGCAGCGAGTGAATCAGCTCGCCGGGCGGGTACTCAAAGGGAATGGGAGCGGCGGCAAAGCTTTTAAAGTCGGGGGCGTGGCGGGTAAGGCTGGCTAGGGTGCGATCGCTCACCCACAGCACCACCGGAAACGGCAGCGCCTTCGGAAAGGCGTTGCGGCCCAGGTTGGCAGCCTTAAATACTGCCGCAATATTCTGCACTTGCTCTAGCCCGGTCACCATCAGGGCAAAGGGTGGATTGTCTAAGGGCTCGGCGGTCAGCGCCTGCAGCAGGGTGGTAACGTGGGCGGTCAGCGATCGCTCCACCAGGGGCCGTTCTGTCAAAGTAGCTGTGCTCTGCAAATGGTCAACCACCAATCGCTGCAGGCGCGAGTAGTTGCACCGGGCCAGCACCAGCGAAAAGCGGTTGGGCCGCAGGGTAATCGCCCGCTGTAGCTCCGTTAAAGCGGCCTGGTTGTGGGCCAAAATTTCGGTGGGGCTAGCGCTGCTGGGGCTGGCGATACTCATGACCGGGGCTGCTGGGCCAGCCAGCTGCGGTAGCGATCGGTTTCAGCCAGCAGGGGGTTGAGGCCAAACCAGCGGCCCTGGTCGTCGCGGTACTCGTACAAAAACAGGCTGCGTACCAAAATGTTGTAGTCTTCATCGCCCTGCACATCCTGGCGCGAGACCGCCTGTAAGAGCAGATCCCACTCGTGGTCGCTGACTAAGCCCATCAGGCTGTCGCGCTCGTTACGAATTACGGCCTCCAGGGTAGCGCGCAAAAAGGGCGGGTCTTGCTTGCGCAAACAGCCGTCTAGCAGCCGAATCAGGTTGCGCATGTGGCCGCCGCTGACCTGGCAGAGGCGATCTAGGGTGGCGATCGCGTCAAAAACTTCGCCCACCGCATCAATGCGCTGGTTCACATTGAGATCTGGGAAGGCGCGAATTAGCACCATCTGCCGCAGCAGGGCCATGCCCGCATCATCGGGGTTGCCTTTGCGATCGCGCACGGGCACCATGGGCAACACCATTGGGTTGGTGCCAAACCGATTCGCCAGTCGCACCAGATCGTTGGAAAACATTAGCTCTAGCGGAATGGTGTAGACCAGGTGGCAGTCGAGCTGTTTCAGCTGTTCACCGCGATCGACAAAAATATACTCCGACTGTAGCCGCCCCTGAGATCGCAGGGCGCTATCGATGCGATCGAGGTTGTCCATAATCACCACCAGGCGGTTTTTGCCCTGCTGCTGAAGGCGATCGTTGGCGGGGGTCAGCAGCTCGTCGTTGATGGCGGTAATAATGCTGCGGGTGCGTGGCTCCAGGTACTGGCGCAGCTGGCTGCGCATATCCGGGCTTTGCTTAGCCGAGGCGGTAATGCTGGCCAGACCCGCCGAAAAGCTCACGTCAGAAATTTCCATCGGCGTGCGCAGGGTATCGGCCAGGTTTTGAAATAGACCTTGCAAGTAGGTGGGCTTAGTGACGATGCCAATTTTGTCGAGGTGCTCACTAATGTTGTGGGCAATGCTGAGCAAAATGTCCGAGATCTCAACATCGGCCATTTCTAAATCACGGTCTGACTCAAAATAGATCACCTCATAGCTGCGCCGTATCAGGGCATCTTGAAGGCGAAACAGCTCGGTCGATTTGCCGCAGCCAATGTGGCCGGTAAAGAGCTGAGTGGTGGGGCGATTGCGGGCCAGCCGAGCGATCTTGCGCTCTAGCTCTTGCACAATGTCGCCGCCGCGCACGGTCGAAAAGTCAATGTAGTAGCGCTTGCCCCGCAGCGGCTGGGTGGGGTCGCAGGCATCGTAAAACTGCTGTAAATCCAGCATGGGTTATCGCCGTAGGGTTGCCTCCAGGGTATCGTACCAGTGGCACAGCGGGGCTAATGGTCTTCCCCCTCAAGCGGCTGCTAAGAGCTTGACTAAATCAGCTTTCTTCAGCTTTGAGAGCCCTTCTATCTCGCGTTTTTTGGCCATCGCCTTGAGCTGCTGAGTGTTGAGTGACTCTAGCAGGGCGCGGTCTGTAATCACCTCGGGTAGAGGTTTTGGAGTCAGGTAAAAAATCTGCTCTAGCGCTTTGAGCTTCTTGCCAGCAGTGATACGGCATCCCAGTTTGGTGATCGGTTTCAGGTCTTTCCAGTACTGGCGAGGAGCATCGTCTAACCGAGCTACTAAAGAAGCCGGATTAGTTCCTTTAAGTGGGCTATCCGCCTGGCTCATGAGGTAGTCGATTGCAGCAGAAATTTCCTCACGACTAGCCGTAGATAAGTTGGTTTTTGGCTGGGTTTCTTGGGCCAGGGCTTGGGTAATGGCAACCGTCTCTGGGGAATCGTCGGCAATGATGCACCACACTTCGCCTAAACCAGCTTCGGCTGCGACGGCGTAGATAAATGCGTTGCCAACGACCTGGTACTGGTCAGGGGCAGTTTCTTTAACGACTAAAGGAATCCAGTTGCGACCCTCTGGCCCAAGCTGATTTGCTGCGAATTGAATTAAGTATTCGTGGACTTCGCTGGGTTCACCCGGCTCAATTTCATCAAAGGGCAGACACATTAGGTTGCCAACGTCTGAAAGGCTCATTAGAGAAAGTACTCCTTCACAAGGTTTAGATATTGCTCTCGGGCAGGCTTAAACGCAAACGCCG
Organism: Nodosilinea sp. LEGE 07298; assembly: GCF_015207265.1. Taxonomy (GTDB): domain Bacteria; phylum Cyanobacteriota; class Cyanobacteriia; order Phormidesmidales; family Phormidesmidaceae; genus Nodosilinea. The sequence continues at coordinate 2,872 of NZ_JADEXE010000181.1, forward strand.
CAGGTATATGCATGAAATCAGCCCTTGAAATGTAGGCCATGTATGGGATGCTGATCATCCGTAAATCCTTGTGGCCTTTGCGAAACTTAGGGTAAAAATATGGGGTTAAGTCAAACTTTGTTGGGCTGCTTCTGCCGTCTTTTATAATTTTGGCCACAGCTTGATGCATGAGCTGTAATTGAGCATCAGATATCCTAAATGCATTGTTCATAAATATAGGTAATGCCATTGGGCCGGCTTCTCCAAATCGCCGCCGTTCCGCCTGCATTTCAGGGATAAAACGAGTAATCGCCATACCTGCATTTTGAAGAGAATGTAGGTTGTCGTGCCGTGCTGGTATTAATACAACGTCAGCAGCATAAATAGCTTTTTGAGCAAAAACTCGCCAATTCGGAGGGGCATCAATCAGAATGTAGTCATATTCTCCCTGTACTGACTCTAATACCCGCCGCAGGGCATGAAGTTTGACCTGCTGTTTCAATTTTGCTTCGTCAACATCGCTGATTAAATCTTCATCGGCTAAGATTACATCGAACCCTAAAGGCTCCGGAAGCTTAGGATGCTCGAACTTGTAAGAAGTGATAATATCTCTGGCATCGGCTTCTTTGCTCTTGAGAATGTCTAGAATCTTTCCTCTCAGTGGCTTTAGGTTTAGGGCATCACCTAGATCACTCTGGTTAGGATCGAAATCTACAACTAATACTCGCTTTTTAAGCAAAGCTAGCGTAGCAGCCAAGTTTAACGTAGTGGTTGTTTTACCAACGCCACCTTTGTTGTTGTAAACCGCTACTATCAGCGCTCGTCTAGGGCTTTCTAGGTGTTGCTTGAGATCTTTGACGACACGTTTAATATCTCCGTCTAGCGGTAGGCAGGGCGTTACGGGGTGAACTACCTTGCCGTGCTTGCGGAACAACTGAGCGTGGAGTGAATTGGTTAAGAGACCCCATTTTACTGATTTAGAAGCTGGATCTAACAAATAGTGCTTGAGCTGTTGAGCTGCCCTGCAATAGTTGGGGTGACACTGATCCGCCAAGTTCTCCGATCGCGCTTTCACCTCCATATAGAGGTGCGGGTTTTTGAAGCTTTCAAGAAAAATGTCGTTACTGGTGTTCTTGCGAGCGGCGTGGTCAACAGCTCGATTGCTTACCGGAAATTGGGGCACCATTTCTAAATCTTCAAAACCCAATGCTTTGAGGAATGGTTTAGAAAAGTTTCCCTCAACAATGGCCTCAGTGGCATCAGATGGCAAGAATTGTAGCGTTTGCTCTAGGCTCATGGGCTTTCTGCGTGGCTTTACTCTAGTCGTACCGAAGAAGCTTGGTTACAACCATATAGTTGGATGGAGTTTATGGAAGTTTCATGCTCAAATTAGAAATCCTTCACTCCTAATCCTGGGCTAACTTCACTGACCCAACATACCCACAAAGAAAGGAAGTCTATCGCACTGCTACCCCATCCCGCCAACACTGCTACCCCATCCCGCCAACCTCGTGCGGTAAGATGAGCCAGGCCAGTTACTCCCTAGAACGTCATGTCTATTTCCAAAGCCGAAGCCAAGCAGCTGCTAGAGCGAATGATTTTTGACGCCACCGACCCACAAGACTGGGTGCAGGACGTATGGGGCCTCAGCCCGCTGATGGGCGATAGCGCTGCCAAACTGCTAGAAGCCTTCTACATTTTGATCGATTGCTGCCACGAAGAGCAGATCGACAACCTAGTCAAGGGGCTGTACCGAGACCAGCTAGAGCTTTAGCTAAGCTCTAGCTGGTCTATCATCATTTTCGGGGCAAAACGGGTTCTGAGTCAGCGGTCAGCGGGGTTTGATGAGCCACTTCTCGTTTGTAGTCACTAAAATTCAATGTATCTCTAGAATCCGAAGTGTCTCTACAAATCTTTTGAACAACGCTTTCTACTTGGGCCTGCCAACTCTTGGAGTATGAGAAAAACTGAGCCCTTAGGGCCATAGCATTTCTCTGCTTCTGCTCATAAAAATCCTTGTCTGTCGCCAACCTCAAAATAGCCTTGAAGTATTCCTCTACATTGTCAGGAGCAACTTCTACAGCAGCATCTCTAACTACAGATAGTGCTGGACAAACGGGCGAGGTAACGATCGGTCGGCCCACAATTACGCCCTCAGCCACAACTTTGTTAAATCCTTCAACAAAGTCTTTGGTTGTTGGTACCACCACAACGTGAGACGTTTCATACATCTTGCGCAGCTTATCTCGCTTGCAATGACCATGCACAACAAACCGATCGGCAATGCCAGCTTTCATTGCAGCGGCTTTGAGGTTTTCTACCTCACCACCAGTACCACAGACGTTAAAAACACAGTCGGGCTTGGCAGCTATAAATTTCTTGGCAACTTCTAGAAGCAAGTAAACTCCTTTACTCGTTTCTACTCTGCCAGCAAACAAAACCTTAAACGTATCAGCTTTAGCGTTGTAATGCTGAATCTTAATGTTGTTGAGAAAATCTTCTCTGTAGGTAGGAACAAATGTCCGTATAGGACGGCTTTTGCCATTGGTGATCTTGATAATCTGGTCTTTGATGTCTTCGGAGACGACGCAAATTTCTACGCAACCATACTGAAAGAATAAGCTATTCAGCTTTTGAATGATGTTCTGTACGGTACTAGGCTGTTTGTACTTAGGCCACAGAGTGCAGTGAATTGTAGGAACAATTTTGATGCCGAATAAAGGCAGAATACCGAGGAGGAACCAAAAGGTTCTATCTTGGGTAGCAATCAAAATGTCGGTTTTGAACAAGATTGCCGATGTAATCAGCCTCAAGCCCGACCAAAACTGACCGGCAAAGTAGGCAATGCTACTTCTAAAATGATGTTTTAAGGATCTAAATTCAATCCTAAAATTCTTATCTTGGATCAGACCTTGCTTATCCCTTGCCGAAATAAGCCAAGATTTTGCATTAAACTTACTGGCTAATTCATAAAAGTGTTGAGCATAGGTGATCGCAAAGTGAGAAGGATCATCTTGGCCTAAAACCCAGTGCATATAAACACTTGTAGCGTCTACAGGACCTGAAGAATATAGTATTCTCAACTGTTTGTCAGAATTCATAAGGGCTACGGGGCACGAGTTTATATGGGGGACTTTTGCGCTACTACTTACGCAAGTTTTGACGTATTAGCCACACAATATTCATGACTGAGTAGCGACTTTTGGATTAGCACTCTAAGTAAACTATCTGGTTAGAAAGCTCAATATAGAAGCTTAAACTCTAGTTAAGCGAAACACCACAGTAGGGTTATTGGCCTAACTAGAATTACTGTCAATCGTGTTCGATACTATACAAATAGTATACAAAGCTTAGAGAGGTGACATATACCTTTAGGTAGGGCTTTGTACCTAGTCGTAATGTGACCATTGCTACTTTTTTAGGACCTGCTGACAGTAGCTATTCTGAGATGGCAATCGTGAACCATAGCGCTTCAACTTTTGACTGTGTTGGCTTTCTAAGTCCTGAATGATTAGACCCGACGCTGCAAATTAAATGACGGCCACTGAGAGGCAGATGTTCATTCACACTACTCACTTTACAATACTTTAAGATTTAGATGAATGCTTTGTAAGCATTATTTGAATCGCCAGATTTTGTCCGATCTAAACAACCCCTACGTCGTGGGCAGGGTAGGGGTTGTTAGCGGTTGGATCTCTGAGAGGTATTTTAGGTCAGCCGCCCAGCCTTCCTCCATTTCCCTGACTCACTGCGGAGCTAAAGGTTGAGACGCGCCCTTTGCCACCTGCTGCCGAATCAGCTCAAATACGGCCCGTATCCCCATCGCCTCTCCCCCCTCAGGGCGACCGGGCAGGGTGCGCACATTCCAAGCCATTAGGTCGAGGTGCACCCAGGGAATTTCAGGACGAGTAAACTCCTGCAAAAACAGGGCGGCGGTAATCGATCCGCCATAGGAGTTGTTGGAGATATTCGAGAGATCGGCTACGGAGCTATCCAGCATGGCTCGGTAGGGCTGATGCAGAGGCAACTGCCACAGTGGGTCATCTACCGATAAGCCGCAGGTCAACAGGGCGTTGGCTTGCTCTGGCTGATTGCTAAAGCAGGCCGGTAGCTCTGTACCCAGGGCAATGCGGGCGGCCCCGGTGAGGGTAGCAAAGTCGACCACTAGCTGAGGGGCGGGTTCTTCGCAAACGGCTTCCCACAGGGCATCGGCCAGCACCAGGCGGCCTTCGGCGTCGGTGTTGCCCACTTCCACCGTGAGCCCCCGACGTGAGGGAACTACATCGAGAGGGTGCAGGGCATTTCCGGCAATGCTGTTTTCAACAGCGGGGATCAGCACTCGCAGGCGTACGGGTAGCTGTAGGCCCATGACCATCTCGGCTAGGCCCAGCGCGTTGGCGGCACCGCCCATGTCTTTTTTCATCAGCTTCATACCAGCAGCGGGCTTAATGTCGAGACCGCCAGTATCAAAGCAGACGCCTTTGCCCACTATCGTCACCCTGGGGGCATCGGGGTTGCCCCAGGTGATGTCGAGCAGCCGTGGAGCTTGGGTAGAGGCACGACCTACGGCGTGGATCAGGGGATAGTTTTGGGCCAGTAGGTCGTCGCCTGTAATGGCGCTCAGGTTAGCAGCATGGCGATCGCACAGTTTTTGAGCCGCCGCCTCTAGCTGCTCTGGCCCCATATCGCCAGCGGGGGTGGTGATTAGGTCGCGCGCCAGGGTGGTAGCGGCGACGGTGGTGTTGACATAGGCCGCATCGGCTCCGGTGGGGGGCACTAGTTCGGCCATAGCCGGTGCAGATTGACGCTTGTACTTGGCAAAGCTGTAGCGACCCAGACTCCAGCCTAGCCAGAGCTTGGTCGCAAGGTCTGCGGGCCAGGCATCGGCCAGGGTGTAGGTGTGGGGCGGCAGGGCTTTAGGAAGGTTGCCCAAGGCCCAGGTATCGACCGGGTCGGGTTTGCCGACTAGAACTTTGGCCAGGTTGCCCTCGGCACCGGGCACCAGACAAAAGGTGTTGGGGTCTGCCTTAAACCCGGTGGCCTTGGCCCAGGTCTGGCTGTCGGGGTGGTCTTTGGCAAAGTCGGTCTGGTTCACCAGGTAAATAGGAATCGGCGTTGACAACGGTTATCCTCCGGGAGTGGCACCCAAACCAATCAGTCTATCGAAGTTTTGGCCTGGGCTGTACGTTCAGTGCTGAACGGCCCTACAGACTGGCCTAGACGGCTAGTAAGCCCAGATTGTAGGCCTAAAGACCAGGCAGCTGCCAGTAGCGGTAGCTGGTGTAGGCCATCGTCAGCACTCCGGCGGCGATCGCCGATTCGTCAACCTCAAATTTGGGGTGGTGCAGAGGGTAGTTAATAGCGCGATCGGTAAAGCCTACCCCCAGGCGAAACATGGTGCCGGGAGCATGCTCTAGGTACAGCGAAAAGTCTTCGGCCCCTAGCGACGGCTCGTGGATAATTTGCAGATACTCGTTGCCTAGTGCCTCGCTGGCGCAGCGGGCGGTGAGTTCAGTCAGGGTGGGGTCGTTGAGTACCGAAGGCACTCCTCGGCGGTAGTTGACCTCGCACTTGGCCCCGTAGGGTTGGCAGACCCCGGCTACAACTGACTCAATCCACTGGGGCAGGTGGTTGCGGGTATCGGGATGGAGCGATCGCACCGTGCCCAGCAGCCTGACCGTATCGGCAATCACGTTGGGGGCACGCCCGCCATGAATTTGGCCAATGGTAAGCACAATCGGGTGCAGCGGGTTTTGGGTGCGGCTAATCGCCTGCTGGAGGGTGGTGACCACCTGAGAAGCAATCCAGATGGCATCGATCGCCTCATGGGGGCGGGCTCCGTGGCCCGACTCACCGACAATAATTATCTCTAAATCATCGGCAGCGGCGGTGAGTGCGCCGTAGCGAATGCCAATGGCGCGGGCGGGTACCGAGGGGTAGGCGTGCAGCCCCAACACCGCCGAAACCCCCGCCATCACCCCGTCTTCAATCATCCAGCGGGCACCCTGGGCGGTTTCTTCAGCGGGCTGAAACAAAAACCGAGTGGTACCCGGCAGCGGCAGATTCAGCTGAGCCAGCACCATAGCCGTACCCAAGCCGACTGTGGTGTGCACATCGTGGCCACAGGCATGCATAATGCCCGTTTGGTTAGAGGAAAAGGGCAGGTCTACCCGTTCGGCAATGGGCAGACCATCCATATCGGCGCGAATGGCCAAGATCCTAGGATCTTGGCCTCCCGGTAACTCGGCCACGACGCCAGTTTTGCCCACCAGTTCTTGCACCCGCAGCCCGCAGGATGAAAGCACTCCCGCTGCGTAGGCCGCCGTTTTATACTCTTGCCCACTGAGTTCAGGGTGGCTGTGAAGGTGACGGCGAATTTCAACTAAGCGGGGCGAAATTGCCTCAACAATAGATTTAATCTGGCTCAGCATGGGTTAGCACTGTCGGTAATGGCCACGTTTAGCCTAAAGCAGACCAGAGTTGATGTATAACACCACACCAACCTGTCTTGCCAGTGGCTTTTTAGCCTAGACTCTTAGCTTAACCACTAACCCAGCTCAGCAAGCCTTTATTTATCAGGGGGGAAAAAAGGCCCCGGTTCGGCAGGTGGGTTAGCGGGTACTCCACCGTTAAACGGCGGCGGATTAGCATTTCCAGGTCCACCACCCGGATTGCCCGCACCAGGTCCACCACCCGGATTGCCCGCACCAGGTCCACCACCCGGATTGCCAGCGCCAGGTCCACCACCCGGATTGCCAGCGCCAGGTCCAGGATCGGTGACGCCACCACCCGGATTGCCCGCGCCAGGTCCACCACCCGGATTACCCGTAACAGGGCCAGGATCGGTAACACCACCGCCCGGATTACCTGTAACAGGGCCAGGATCGGTAACACCACCGCCCGGATTACCTGTAACAGGGCCAGGATCGGTAACGCCACCACCCGGATTACCTGTAACAGGGCCAGGATCGGTAACGCCACCGCCCGGATTACCTGTAACCGGACCAGGATCGGTAACACCACCGCCCGGATTACCCGTAACCGGACCGGGATCGGTAACGCCGCCGCCCGGATTACCTGTAACTGGACCAGGATTGGCGACACCGCCGACAGGGATGGGCGCTGGATTACCATTACCGCCAGTTAATGGTGGCTGAATGGGTGACGACCCTACCGATTGGGTCGGAATGGTGGTAACTAAGCCATCTCCGGGGGTGAGTACCCCTCGTAGGATGGAGATAGGTGCGGGGCCAGAGTTGGCAGGAGACAGCACCCAGGGTTCTTCACTGGCGATTTGATTAGTGCTGTCGATGCCAATCAGGGCAGGGTTGAGGGTAACAGCTTCTGCGCTAAAGGGAGCCTGTTCTTCTAGCGCTTCCAGGGTTTCTTCGCGCACGGCTTCAAGGTCAGGGCCGAGGGGAGAGTCGGCGTCGGGGTTGTCTAGCTCCAGTCCTTCTACCAGGGGGCTGGTTTGGTAGAACATGGGCAGATCGAACTCGACCACCTGCACCTGATTGTTTTGAATCAGGGCCATCTGTCCGCCGTAGAGGGAGTACTCGGTAGCGCCGCAGGCAGCGCTATCGCCGCCACAGCTGTTGGCGGTAATGGTCATCGGCCCGGCGGGGTTGTTGGTAAGGGCCATAACAACGGTTAGATTGCTGTCTGGGATGTAGCGCACGACCACTGCCGACCCCTGAATGCCGGTTACGGCACTGGGGGTTTGAATATTGGTGCGGCCCCGTCCGGGCGGAATGAGCAGCAGCACAGTGCCGTTGGTGAGCCGAAAATTGCGGGTGTTGGGCACAAAGCGAAAGGTAGCCCGCTCGCCCACTCGGGCCAGCGACCCATCGTTAAAGCGCAGGTCGGCCTGGGCGGTGGCGGCAGTGCGCAGGGCATCGCCCACGGCTAAAAAGTCTGACATTCTGGCGGCTCGAGCCTGCCGACCACGGGGAATAAACTCGACCCGGTTACGCAGCGCTTCAACATCGGCCCGAGTTAGGGTCACACTAGCTTGGGCCGGTAAGCCAACGAGCACTAGCGCGACAAGGGAGACCAACCCAGTCACCTTAGAGGCAAGGGGCTTGGGGCCTCGCCGGACAAATTGGCTGACGTTCAGCATGGCATAACCGCAGTAACAGCTTCTTAGTTTCTCGGTGCTCTCTACCGGGCGCGATCGCATCGAAGTAAAGGCACTATGAACGACCCTAGGAACACAACCCTTTTAGCAGCTAGCAGGAACTCTACGTATATCTACTAATCTTTAATAACAGATCCGTAAGAATGGCATAAAGTTCCCGATGAAGATTTTACTTCATCTTTATATACATCCTGCTCAAGCGCTTTGGACAATGTCTGTTGCAGGCTTAGACACAACCCAAGTTGTGCCCAGTAGCGGCATATTGAGCTGAGCCTGCAACATAGCCACACCTAGTCCAGTGATGGTGTGTACATTATGGCCGTAGGCATACATAGTGTCCAACTGGTTTGAGACAAAAGGCAGGCTTACCCGTTTGGCAATGGGCAACCCATCCATATCGGCTCGAATGGCCAAAATTCTAGCATCTTCACCCCCTGGTGACTCCGCTACCAGGCCGGTTTTGCCGACCAGTTCTTGCACCCGCAGCCCTCAGAATGAAAACGGTTCAGCTGCGTAGGCCGCCATTTTCTATTCCTGACCACTGAGTTTGGGGTGGCTGTGAAGGTAATGGCGAGTTTCAACTAAGTGGGGCGAAACGGCCTCAGAAGCAGATCTACATCTTCGCACCAATCAGATTCTATTTATCAGGAATAAAAAACTCTGGATCACGATTAACAACCTCTTCATTATCACCGCCACCAATCAAGGAGTCGCCAGGTCGTCCGGGAAGCTGAATAGGCTGTGGGATGGCTATTTGAGTGGACGGTATGGTGGTGATAAGCCCGTCCCATGGCGTTAGCACCCCTCTCAGAATCGAAATGGGAGAGACTCCAGAGTCATCAGGAAAGAACATCCAGGGTTGCTCACCGGACAGCTGATTGGTCCCATCTGATCCGATGACGGTCGGATTGATAAGGGTAACGACTTCTGCGCTAAAGGGAGTCTGATCTTCTAGGGCTTCCAGAGTTTCTTCCCGCACGGCTTCAAGGTCAGGGCCGAGGGGAGCGTCGGCGTCGGGGTTGTCTAGCTCCAGCCCTTCTACCAGGGGGCTGGTTTGGTAGAACATGGGCAGATCGAACTCGACCACCTGCACCTGATTGTTTTGAATCAGGGCCATCTGCCCGCCGTATAGGGAGTACTCGGTAGCGCCGCAGGCTGTGCTATCACCGCCACAGCTGTTGGCGGTAATGGTCATCGGCCCGGCGGGGTTGTTGGTGAGGGCCATAACAACGGTTAGGTCGCTGTCTGGGATGTAGCGCACGACCACTGCCGAGCCTTGAATGCCGGTTACAGCGCTGGGGGTTTGAATGTTAGTGCGGCCCCGTCCGGGCGGAATGAGCAGCAGCACGGTGCCGTTAGTGAGCCGAAAATTGCGGGTGTTGGGCACAAAGCGAAAGGTAGCCCGCTCGCCCACGCGGGCTAGGGAGCCATCGTTGAAGCGCAGGTCGGCCTGGGCGGCGGCGGCGGTGCGCAGGGCATCGCCCACCGCCAAAACATCTGACATTCTGGCGGCTCGAGCCTGCCGACCACGGGGAATAAACTCAACCCGGTTACGCAGCGCTTCAACATCGGCCCGAGTTAGGATAACACTGGCCTGGGCGGGCAGGCTAACCAGCACCAGCGCCACAAGGGAGGCTAACCCAGTCACTCTAGAGACAAGGTGGGTTGGACCTTGTCGGACAAATTGGCTGATGTTTAGCATGGCATAACCGCAGTAACAGCTTTTAATTTCTCAACGCTCCCTACCGAATGCGATCGCACCGGAGAAAATCGCTGTGGACGACGCTAGAGATATAACCCTTTCAGCAGTTTGCAAAAACTCTACGTATATCTACTAGTGCTTTAATAACAGATCCGTAAGAATGGCACAAAATTTCTGATTAGAATTTCACTTCATCTTCATCTGACACACACTGCTCAATGATTGCATATAACTATTTACACGCCTGCAAACGAGCCTGGCCAATGAGATTCAGCTAGATTACCTAAATCTGGCTCGCGGGCGCTAAACTGCTAGGGTTTGAGCAAAAGAGCCCTCTTTCTGTTGTACGGGCTAGTTCAGCGCGTGGTTCTTAACCCAACTCGCTATCTCTGGCGAGGGGTTCGATGCAGGCTGGGGTGTCGTGCTGAGGTTTGTTGACCACTTTTGATACCGGGTAGCGCTCCATCGCCTCTGCCTCGTAGGGGCGCAGCATGGCCTGGAGGGTTTGGGGTTGGTAGTAGCTGGGATCTAGCCAGGCGGCGTAGTCTTCGGGGGGCAAAATGACCGGCATACGGTTGTGAATGGGCTCCATAAGCTCATTGGGGTCGGTGGTTAGAATGGTGCAGGTTTGCAGCTCGCCGCCGCTGATCGGGTCATGCCAGTGCTCCCAAAGTCCGGCAAAGGCAAAGGGCTGGTGATCTTTGAGAAAAATGTAGTGAGGCTGCTTGGGTTGCCTGTCGCCCTGCCGCTGCCATTCGTAAAAGCCATCGGCCAAGACCAGGCACCGCCGCCGTTTAAAGGCCGCTCGAAAGGAGGGTTTTTCTGACACGGTTTCGGCCCGAGCATTGATTAGACGACTGCCGATCGTCGGATCTTTTGCCCAGCTTGGAATCAGGCCCCACTGCAAGAGGTGAAAATGCGGCTCTGGCTGCTCTGCGGTGGCAACCACCGTAGCCACGGGCTGGGTGGGAGCGACATTGTAGCGGGGAGCCACGGGGGGAGCGGCCTTGAGGTGAAAGGCCACCGCCAGATCTTCCCCGG
>NZ_JADEXE010000182.1 GCF_015207265.1 Nodosilinea sp. LEGE 07298
ATCTACGGCGATCCCAGCCCCGAAAACATCCCCACCCCCGAGACCTATCGTGGCAACGTATCGTGCACTGGGCCTCGGGCCTGCTACGACGAGTCGAAGCGCTATGGTGAAACCCTGTGCGTTAACTTTGCCATGCAGCACGATCTGCCGATTAAGACTGCGCGCCCTTTTAACAACTACGGGCCTGGTCTAAAAATTACCGATCGCCGAGTGCTGCCCGACTTCGCCCGCGACATTTTTAACGGCCGCGACATCGTCATGCTCTCCGATGGTGCCCCTACTCGCACCTTCTGCTACATCGCCGATTCAATCGTTGGCTACTACAAAATCCTGGTGAAGGGTCACCCTGGTGAAGCCTACAACATCGGTGTTGAAACCCCCGAAATCTCTATGGCCAACCTGGCCGAGCGGGTGGTTAGCCTGAGCCACGACCTATTTGGCTACGACGGTAAAGTTGTGCGCCAAACCAGCGCTGACCAAGACTACCTGGTTGATAACCCCAATCGCCGCTGTCCCATTATCGATAAGGCCCGTGACCACCTGGGCTACAACCCCAGCATCAACATCGACGAGGGACTAAAGCGCACCATGGTTTGGTATTCCGGCAATCGCGAAGCAGAGGACGCCTAAATGAAAGTATCTGTAGTTGGAACGGGTTACGTCGGTCTAGTGTCGGGTACTTGCCTGGCGGAGAAGGGCCACAGTGTGGTCTGTGTAGACATCGACCAGGCCAAAGTTGATCAAATCAACCAGGGCATTCCGCCCATTTATGAGGCTGGCCTAGAGGACATGCTTAAGGCCAATGTGGGAACCCGGCTGCGGGCCACCACCGATCTGCGCACGGCGGTAATGGAATCTGAAATCTCACTGATTGCTGTGGGTACTCCGTTTCGGGGCGATGAGATCGACCTGAGATTCATTGAGACCGTAGCTCGTCAAATTGGCGAAGTGCTGAAGGATAAGGCCGATTACCATGTGGTTGTGGTCAAGAGCACCGTTGTGCCCGGCACCACCGATGAAGTCGTGCTCTCCATTCTGGAAGAGGCCTCTGGCAAAAAGGCTGGAGCTGACTTTGGTGTCGGTATGAACCCTGAATTCCTGAAGGAAGGCGAGGCGATTCCCGACTTTATGTATCCTGATCGCATTGTGCTGGGCGGCATTGACAATCGCAGCCTGGCCGTTCTGCGGGAAATGTACAGCGTGTTCGAGGGAGTTGATCAACTCGAAACCAACTGTAAAACCGCCGAGATGATCAAGTACACCGCCAACTCTCTGCTGGCCACCATGATTTCCTTTGCCAACGAAATCGGCAACCTCTGCGCTGCTGTCGGTGGCATAGACGTGATGGAAGTGACTAAGGGGGTACACCTCGACAAGCGCCTGAGCCCAATTCTACCCAGTGGCGAGCGCATCGTTCCCACCTTCACCACATACATTGAGGCGGGCTGTGGCTTCGGCGGCAGCTGCTTCCCTAAAGATGTGAAGGCGCTCAACGCCTACGGGGCGAAGAAAGGCATGCCGATGCAGCTGCTAAACGCGGTTATCGACGTCAACGCCGTGCAGTACAAGCAGGTAATGACCCGCCTCGCTAAGCACTTCCCTAGCCTGGATGCGGTGCGAGTCGCGGTTTTGGGCCTGGCCTTTAAGCCCGGCACCGACGACATGCGCGAGTCGCCCGCCATCCCCATCGTGCAGGAGCTGCTGGCGGGGTCAGCCAAGGTGAAAGCCTTTGACCCCGTAGCTACCCACGAAGCTCAGAAGATCTTTGAAAACCAGCCGATTCAGTACTGCGACACCCTAGCCGAAACCGTTCAGGATGTGGATGTGGTGCTGCTGCTCACCCGCTGGAACGATTTCAAAGCTCTGCCTGAGCTGCTAGAAGGCTCCACTAACCCGCCTCTGGTGATCGACGGTCGCCGTATGCTGGATAAGAAGGCCTTTGCCCATTACGAGGGTATTGGGCTCTAGAGTTTAGGCCTGGTTCTCTAAGAGAACCAGGCCTAAACCACGATTTCGTTGCCCCAGTGGGCATTACAGGTACCGGGTCAGGTTGACTCGGTACCGTTCTTTTTTGGTGACGGCAATGTCGCCAATTTCAAGTCTTCCCTTACCTCGAATAGCGACTAGATCCCCAGTTGATAGGGTGTGGCTGGCCTGAGTAATTGGTTTCCAGTTCACCCGTACATCGCCGCTGTTAATCAAATCGGCCATTTTGCTGCGCGACATACCAAACCCAGCCGAGGCGACGGCGTCGAGCCGCAGAGAAGCTTCTACAGTGGTGAGATCTTTCTTTTGAGGCGGACGCACCCGCAGCTGATTCCACTCTAGGGGCTGCACTTTAACGGATACAGAGCGTACCTGGGTCAGCGATTGAGCTAAAAAGTCTGCCAGTTCTGGCTCGGCGATCGCCTGGGCACCCCGCTCACCGAGAACAATGATATCCCCCACCTTGCCCCGATCTAGGCCTGTGCCCAGCAACGCCCCCAAAAAATCTTGGTGGTTGGCTGGGTCAAACATAAAGTTGCCGTTTATGGTCAACAACGATAGAGGGATTTGGCTTTGATCGAGGGGGATATCGGTGCGGGCGATCGCTAGCCGCTGTCGCTCGGCCTGGGGATAACCACCCCAGGCGAGGCTGTGCACGTCGGTGAGTCTCTGGAGCATTGCATTAGCTTCGGCCTGCTCTGGGGGCGACAAAAAGTCAGTGACAACAATATCCCAGGTTTTAACCGCCTGGTCGGCCTGGTCTAAAACACGAGCCAGGCAATCGGGGTTTTCAGCTGATTTGAGCAGATCATCCTTGGGCAGCATGGGCGGTGATTAGTGAGATAAGTCAGCTTCAATGGTCTAAAACGTCTTTGAGTTGCGTCTTCAGGTTATTGGAACTGTGTCTGACTTTACCTTACTGAGTTAAAGCGCCCATGACATTGACCAGAAACCAGGTCTTTGGGGAATATCTCAAATTGACGGATATCTTATGTACCTGGTCTCTTGAGCCACAGTCAGTTAGCTACGGCCTCAGTGACCTCTCTACGCTTGGCGTAGATACTCTTCAGGTGACGCTTTACGGTATTGACGGTGATATATAGCTCCTTGGCAATGTCTTCGTAGCTACGGTTGGCCCGCCGCAAAACCCATACTGCTCGCTCACGGGGAGTAAGGTTATACTGCACCGCCTCTAGTAGGGCTGAGGAGTGAGCTGAACGGGTTTTATTCTCCAGAGAAACGAGGAGATAGGAGCCAGACGTAGCCGGAAAATCAAGCCACTGCACACGAATTCGAATCTGGTATCCCGACTGGGACGTCAGCTCTTGAGTGAGCACCAGAGGAATTTCGGGATAAAGCTCGCGGCTCTCTAGGAGATGCTTACTCATGGTTTGGAGGCAGGTGGGCAGAGAAGTGGAGCTACCGTCGTTGCTCAGGTCGCGGCAAAGGGCTCTGCCCTTTTGGTTGCTGTGCACACAGGTACCAGCTTCAGACAGCACTAAAATGCCGTCTACAAAGCCTTCAAGAACAGCGCTGAGCAAGGGGAGGTTAGCAGTCTCCTGGGTAATTTGGGGGACAACAAAATCGAAATCAGGGAGGGTGGTGGATGAACTCATAGTGACCATGGGGCTACCTGGTTTAAGACACAACAGAGTTTGGGGAGTCATCCGGAAACACAGCTTGTAAAATGGCGTTCTTATGAACTTGCGGTAAAGAGAACCTCAATCTCAAAGGCTGGATCTCCGCATACGTAGGACAGTTTTCTAACTGGTTTTCTAAAGAACCGACATAACAGCGGTAGATATTCGCCGCTGTAGAACCTTGCGGACTAACAGATACTTCACGTACGTGAAGCCTCAGTCTGGAAAATTTGGAACTTTTTTACGTAAATTTACGGGCAAAATTCCTGGGATACATCCCACTTTTGCAAAGTCGGCCCCTGGGATTCACTCAGTTCCCGAAACCAGCTAGCTGGGGTAGTTCGCTCGCCAAGCTTTAGACGTACTCTCGGGTAAAATCTAGAGAGCAGTTGAAAAAATGAGCGCTTATCTATATTGTTATGGGCGTTCTATCGGGCTAGGGGCACAGCAGTAAGCCATGACACGAGCCAACCTACAGCTGTCGCGGCGTGTACGAAGGAGCCTGGTTGCCGCTGCGATCGCGCTTCCCCTCCTGTCTGTCTCGGTACGTCCGCTGCCGAGCTATGCTCAATCACCGTCACCGTCCGCTGGAGCGGCAGCAGAGGCGGCCCTTAACCAGGGCCTAGCACTGATTCTTCAAGGTGATATTGATAGCGCTTTGACCCAGTTTCAGCAGGCCGCGACCCTAGACCCTAACCTAGCTGCCGCCCACTACAATATTGGGCTAGCTCTGCGCCAAAAAGGACAGCTTCAGGATGCCGCCTCTGCATTTTGGGCCGCCATTCGAGCCGACCCGCAGTTTGCCTTAGCCTACGCCAACCTAGGCGGTGCCTTAATTGAGGGCAACAACCTGGACCAGGCCGAAGCCTATCTACAGCGGGCGATCGCGATCGAACCAACCCTAGGCAATGCCCACTACAATTTGGGGCTAGTTTACCAATCCCAGGGGCGCTTTCCTGAGGCACTGGCTGCCCTAGAGAAAGCTGGGCAGTATAGCCCCCAGGCCCCCGAGTCGTTTTTGCAGCGAGGCATCATTTACCTTCAAACTGAGCAAAACGCTGAAGCTGAAGCGGTGCTGCAACAGGCCCTGACCCTTAACCCTCGCTACGCTCAGGCCCACTACAACTTAGGCATTGCTCGCTTTAACCAGGGCCAAACCGAAACAGCCCTCGACTCATTTCGTACCGCTACCCAAATCAACGGTGGCTATGCCGACGCCTACTACAGCGCCGGGCTAGCGTTTATTCAGCTGGGCCGCTTTGACGAAGCCCGCACCGTGCTGGAGTATGCCAAGAATCTCTATATCACTATGGGTAACCCAACCTGGGCAGCCAAAGCCCAAAACCACCTCAGCCAGTTGTCAGGAGGTTAGTTAATCTCAATCTTGACTATTACCAAAACTTGAGCTTGCGCGAGGCGTAGATGCACATTTTCAGCAAAATCATTCCCTCTTTCACGTGAGCTATGTTTGAGCTGCCATAGATGCGTGGCTGATAGCGAATGGGCACTTCTACAATGTCTAGGTTGAGTTTGGCGGCCCCAAACAGCAGGTCAAAGTCGCCAAAGGGGTCGAAGTCGCCAAAATAGCTGCGCCCGGCGGCAATACGCTGGTAATCGCGCCGCCACAACACCTTGGTACCACAGAGGGTGTCTTTGAGGGGTTGTTCTAGCAGAAACGAAAATAGCAGCGCAAAAATTTTGTTGGCTACGGTATTGAGCCAGGGCATGGCGGTTTTAGAGCGAGGGTAGACTAACCGCGAGCCATTGGCAAACTCTCCGTGCCCTGCGGCCAGTACCTCGACAAAGTGGGGCAAATCTTCGGGGGGTACGGTCAAATCAGCATCAAGAATCAGCAGTATGTCACCGCTAGCTTGGTCAAACCCCAGACGCACCGCATCGGCTTTGCCCTGGCCCGTCTGCTGAAAGGCCTTGAGGGTAAATGGCCCTTGATAGGTCTGCACTAGCTCCTGAATGGTCGCCCAGGTGCGATCGCGGGAGTGACCTTCAACAAAAATGACTTCGGTATGCTCACCTAGCTGGGGCAGTCGAGCCACAGCAGCGGCAACATTGCCCGCCTCGTTGCGGGCAGGAACGATTACCGAACACGTAGGCTTACCCTGGGTTGGGGCCATCTGGGGGCGAGCAACAATAAATGTCGTTAGACACAGGTGCTTGACCAGAGGCAGCGGGGCCAGGTAGCGGTTAACCAAACCTGCCACACCGGGTACAAACTTGGGCCACAAAAACCGACTGCCCCGCTTGAGCGGACGATAGCCGGTGACCGTGAGCAGGTTGGCCATATCGTCGGTGCTCAGCCAGTTTTGAGGCGGCTGGGGTCGACGCTGCCCCACGCGCTCGGCCAGCCCCAGGAGCGGCTCCCACAGGTGGTTGTGAAACGTCAGGATGAGGCGGGTGTGGGGTTGGCAGAAAGACTGTAGCCGCTGTAAAACCGCCTGAATATCGCCCAGGTAGCCCAGCACCCCCGACAGCACGATGTAGTCGAACTGACGATGATCTGGGGCCAGCTGGGATGCATCCAGAGCTTCGGCATCCAGGTTGTAAAAACAGAGGTCAGGATATTTTTGGCGCGCGATCGCAACGACTGCCGGAGCAAAGTCTAGGCCCACGCCTAAAGCCGGAGCGGTAGCATGCAGTAAGTTGCCCGTACCGCAGCCAACTTCGAGCACGCGGCTGCCGGGCGGAATCAAAAACTGATGAAGCCGAGTCAGATCGCTGTAGTAGTAGCGGTTGCGGCTACTCCAGCGATCTAGCTCGGGAGCAATGCGGTCAAAATAGGCCCGAATATCTTGCTTGAAGTCTTGCTTGGGGGCCTCAAGCAAATCAGAAAAAGGGGCTTGCAGCACGAACGTCTTGGTTTTCTCGTTAGGGCTTAGGCAGCGTCTTCCCGCTCAATATAAAGAAATAGGAAGGCCATAGCAGCGGCGGGGAAAATTAAGCCCACCAGAGGAACCAAAATAGAGGGTAGAAAGGCAGCTGGCATAAGGTTTTTACCTCAATAGCAACATCACAGTATTGAGCATAAGACTACTGCGAATGGGCGATCTATATGTCTATTTTGTTACAAACTTTCTCACTTGGTGAGCTGTCCTCAGCGCGATCGGAACCCTCAACGGGTTCGGCATGGGCCTGATGCAGTCGGGTATGCCACCAGGCCTGGGTAGTGCGATCGAGCTTGACCGTATACAGAGTTGTTACAAATGACTGCGACCCATAGCCCTGACCCACAATTTCAACGCAGTAGGAGGGGGATTTGCGAGTCGCCATATCGGGCACCAACTGCTTGCCAATACGTCGCCAGCTGGGTTCTTTGCCCCGCCACTGCAGGCGGCAGCAGGGCCAGGGCAGCTGGTCGCGATCAAATAAGCGGCAGCAGGGGCCTATGACTCGGTAGGTGAGGTGCGCCCCAGGGCTTTGAAAAACATGGCCTGTCGGCCAGGGGTGCTCTGAGGAAGGGGGCAGGGGCGGTATCATAACAGCATGTAACAGATGGCCAATGTTGAAGTAGTCTAAGGGATTTTTTATGGCTGAGCCAATTACCCCATCGGTAAGCGATCGCATTTGCAAGCACATGAACAAGGACCACGCCGAATCGGTGCTGTTCTATGCCACCGTTTACGGTAGCCAGCCCACCGCCACTGCCGCTGAAATGGAATCCATTGATGCTGAGGGTATGACCCTGGTCGTTACCGTAGACGGGGCGCAAACCCCTGTGCGGGTGCCCTTCGACCATACCCTGGAGGGAGCCGAGGATGCCCACCACACCCTGGTTGCCATGCTCAAGCAGGCCCAGACCTAGGCTATTTATCAGTACTGCCATGAGCGTTTCAATTCAGTTTTTGCCCGACGGCGTCACCATAGAGGCCGAGGTTGGAGAACCCCTGCTGGTAGTCGCCGATCGCGCCGGGGTGAACATTCCTACTGGCTGCCTAATGGGGTCATGCCACGCCTGCGAAGTGGAGCTAGAGGGACAAGCAGACCCAATCTGCGCCTGCATTTCAGCAGTGCCGCCAGGTCAAGAGACACTAGTAATTAATCTATATGTGGATCCTACTTGGTGATTGTGCTTCTAGCCCAGCCGTCCTGGGGGCTACGCCCAAAATCCTTTTTTGAGGGCAGGTAAAAGATTGGGCTGAGCGAGCGTCCAAGCCGTCAAAGCGTAGGCGTCAAAGGCGTAGGCGTCAAAGGCGTAGGCGTCAAAGGCGTAGGCGTCAAAGGGCAATCGGACTAGCTACCAGTTCCTGCAAATCGTCCCAAACTTGCTGCTGGGCTGCCCCCCAGCTCAGGTGCTGGCCGTAGTGACGCCAGGATGACAGTGCTAGATTTTGGTAGCCAGCATAGTCGGCCATGGCAGCAGCAATGTACTGGGCGTAGTCGTTGGCGCTTGCACCAACGGCAAACGCTTTGCCATTTACCCCGGCCCGCAGCACAGTGGGAATGCCCCCCACAGCAGCAGCGACACAAGGTACCCCAGCAGCGTTGGCTTCACTAATCGCCACGCCAAAGGTGTCGGCTTTAGTCGGAAAAATCAAAAAGTGGGCATTACTCAACAGGTGAGCAAACTGGGCTTCACCCGCCGGGGTAGCGCGATCGATAAAGCCATAAGGTTTCACAAAGTAAGGTAAAACACCCTCGCTTTGCGGTTGGCAACCCACTACCCAAAGTTCGGTCTCTATGCCCTGCTGGTTGAGGGTTTGGGCTACCTCCAGCGCCAGTGGACCGCCCTTGCGTTCCCAATCGACCCCCAAAAACAGGAGCCGACAGGGGCCGAAGGGGCGGTGAGCAATAATGGCCTCGACTTCAGGCTGGGTCAGATCTTGGGCACGGCTGGCCCCACGGGGAACAATGCGAATTTTGTCCTGCGGCAGGTCGTAGAGCGCCATGGCGGACTGGGCCGCCCACTCGGAGGTGAGAATGACGCGATCGCATCGTTCTAACGCCGCTTTTTCCACCAAGTGCAGCCTATGTTGGGTCTCTGCACACAGGTTGGTGAGATAAGGATAAAAATTGACCAGACTGCCCAGTAGCGCATCGGTCCACAGCACTGTAGGCAGAGTCGTGCAGACCCGTGCTAAGGGAATGGCATTCTCGGGACAGAGCAACAGATCGGCCTGGGACTGGGTCAACCCAGCATGAATTTGGTGAGCGTAGCGAGGGGCGACCCAGGGTTCTACCGGGCTGTAGTAGTTCAGCCCCAGGCGACGGTAGTATAGCCACTTCAATCGGGTAATCGGCACTTTAGGGCTGTGCAGCGGGCCTAAAAACTCCAGCTCGGCCCCAGCTGTCTGCAAAACCTCAGCAATTTTTTGCCCAGCCCCGTAAAGGCCCAGATGGCGGCGGGGCCAGGAGGCGCGATCGCGCACATCGTAGGTGGTGGCGTAGGCAATCTTCATATGAATAAGGGTTGAGGCAACAACAGCTCAACCCTGTCCTGTCAGCGACGCCCCTAGAGTGCCCAGTTAATTGATCTTTGCAACGGCAACGACTGTAAGGCGTTGAGTGCACAACAGCGAGCTAATTTCACTTTGCCACTACATTCGCCGTCAAGCTTGCAAGACTCGTGATTGAAACATCCGCCTATGACAAAATTGCCCGTTTAGACGTTTTCAATGGTCTAAACGGGCGGTTTTCTAAGCTTCATCACCTCAAATTACTGAAACTTGCGCTCTAACGATTTGAGGTATTCGGTGTTGACCCCCGATTCACGGGGCAGGGAAATTTTGCCGGTGCGAGCAATTTCGCGAATACCAAAGCGGTTGAGCACCTGCACAATGGCCACCATCTTGCCGGGGTCACCCACCACTTCTAAGGTGAGAGAGTCCTCCGATACATCAACGACCCGAGCCCGAAAGATCTGGGCAAATTCAATAATTTCAGACCGGGTAGTGCTGGTAGCGTTGACCTTAAGCAGCATCAGTTCCCGCTCTACGCAGGGGGTATCGGTGACATCGTTGACCTTAAGCACGTTGATTAGCTTGTAAAGCTGCTTGGTCAACTGCTCAATTACCGCATCATCTCCGGGCACCACCATGGTGATGCGAGAAATGCCCGAGGTTTCTGCCGGCCCCACGGCCAAGCTCTCAATGTTAAAACCGCGCCGGGCAAAGAGACCGGCAATGCGGCTCAGCACTCCGGACTCATCTTCAACCAAGACAGAGAGGGTGTGCTTGATGGCCTGCTGAGGGGCCACAGCCGAACTGGGTAGCGTAGAGGGGTTAACCATAGGGCTGGAGATTTATTAAAGGGCACCTACACCGAGGCCGACCCAAGACAACGACAAGACTAGCAAACCTTAATACTATCTTGAAAAGTCCTGCCTTAGAACCATGTCCCGTCTCCCTTTTCCCATTAACCCGCCGCTTTCTTCCTCAAGCCCCCTGCTACCTCACCCACTTACTCTTATCCTCCCCTTCGACTCTGCTGAGGAACTGGCCCTCTCGCCCACTTACTTACTCACCTAAACCCCGCCCACATCCTCCAGATTGGGTATCCTTGAGGCATTAGCCCACCGTTGATACAGTCTGCATGAGCTTATCTAGCCCGGTTCAAGAAATTCAGTCCCTGCGGGGGCGGTTTCTCGACATCATCAATCTACGTGCTGGGGAAGAAGAGCGTACATTGCTCATGTTCGCCTTCTATACGGCCACCTCTATGGGCATTTTGTGGCTAGAGGTGAGTTCGGCGGCGCTATTTTTGGAGGCCTACGGAGCAGCTAGCCTACCGTGGATCTACATTTTTAGCGCCGGGGTAGGACTAGGGCTAAGCGTGGTGTATTCCTGGCTGCAGCGTCTGTTTCCGCTGCGCCGAGTGATTGTAATTATTGCCATGCTGATGGCCATACCCGTTTTGGGGTTTCGCTGGGGGTTAACGGTGCCCTGGCTAGCTGCCCCTATGGTATTTTCAATGCGGCTGTGGATTGAGGCTATCTACGGGCTGAATGACCTCAATGTGTCGGTGACCGCTAACCAGCTGTTCAATATTCGCGAGATTAAGCGGGCATACCCCATTATCAGCAGCGGCAATCTGGTAGCCGATGTGATCAGCGGCTTTTCGGTATACCTGCTGATGAGGCTGATTGGGCTGCAAAACGTGCTGCTGCTGTCTTTTGTTGTCATGGTGATTGGGGCGATCATTTTGTATCGCCTTAGCCGCAACTACGAGCACGCCTTCCCTGACTCGCCTAGGCGGCAGGCCGAAGATGCGGAGGCGGTCGAAAGCTATCGATCGCGACAGCGGTTGCAGGGGTCGATCCGGCAGTACGTGGTGCTGCTGTTTTCGTTCTTTGTACTGGCCCAGATGCTGCTGTTCTCGATCGAGTTTCAGTTCTTCAACCAGCTCGAAACTAGCCTAGATGTAGCCGCGATCGCCGCTTTTTTGGGCTTCTTTAGCGGCATTCTGGGGTTGATTGAGCTGTTTACCCAGTGGTTTACCTCCAGCCGTCTGATTGAGCGGGAGGGAGTGTTTAAGGTAGCGCTAGTGCTGCCCTCAGTAATTGTGGTGATTGGGCTCATTACCCTGATAATAAGCTATCCGACTCGGCTGGCGGTGTCGGCCCTGTTTGTCGGGCTAGTGGTGCTGAAGTTCTTTGACGAATGGCTGCGTTATACCCTGGTCGCGACCACCCGACCGATTCTGTTTCAGCCCATTCCTGACCAGGTGCGCAGTACGGTGCAGTCGTGGGTGAGCGGCAATGCCGAGCCTCTGGCTATGGGGGCCACGGGGGTAGCCATTTTATTGACGATCGCCCTCTGCAACCGCGTTGGTCTCAGCGACGAGTTGGTGCAGGCGCGGCTGTTTTTGCTCGGTACGGTGGTAGCGGCGCTGGTGTGGTTTGCAATTATGGTGCTGCTGCGATCGCGTTACCTCAACCTACTCGTGCGGGGGGCCGAGCGCGGTCTGCTGACCTTCTCCGACGCCAACCTGCGGGTGCTCAAGCGAGCCTTTATCGAGCAGCTAGAGCAGCCCGGCCTGGAGGCCAACAAGCGATCGTGTATTGAACTCCTCAGCCATATCGACCCCAAAAATGTGGGGGAGATCTTGGCCCCACGACTGGCCAGCCTGCCCTCGGGGCTACAGCGCCAGAGTTTGGAAGCGATGCTGGAACACCCCAACGGAGCCTACACCACTCAGGTGCAGGAGGTGCTACAGCGGCCCAACCAGACCCCGGAAAGTTTGGCCCTGGCCCTGCGCTACGTATGGCTGGCGGAAGAAACCTTTAATATCAACGATCTGCGGCCCTATCTGCAGACCGAGGTTGATGCGGTGGTGCGGGGCACCGCGGCTTCGCTAATGCTGCGGCGCGGCAACCTGCAAGAGCGAGCTGAGGCCACCGCCACCCTGCGCAAAATGCTGGTGCACGACGAGGAGCGCGAGCGGGTGATGGGCTGCCGCGCCCTAGGCGAAGCCGACTACATGGAGTCGCTCAGCATCTACATCGACGACCTGCTGCAAGACCCTTCGCTGCGGGTGCGGCGGGCGCTGCTAGAGGCGATCGCCGCCACTCAGTACAAGAAATATTACCCATCGCTGCTCAAGGCACTGCAGTACAAATCGACACGAGAGGCGGCCATTACCGCTCTAACCCGTTTGGGCAACGAGGCCCTGCCCATGCTGCAAGAGCTAGCTCTTGACACCTATCGGCCCGAGATTTTGCGCAACCAGGCTTGGCAGGTGATTGGCAATATCGGCACCCTGCCTGCCCTCGACTTTCTAATTCAAAACCTGATCACGACTTGGGGCAGCACCCGCCGCCACATTCTGCGAATTTTGCTTAGCCTCTACCAGGAATCTGGGGTGAAGCGATCGTCGCTGATTGATGGTGCCCTCGATCGCATGCTGGGTCGGGGCGGTATCGAAGACCTGCTCAACACCGAGCTCGCCTTTGCTGGGCAAATTTTAGCGGCCAAGGTTGATCTAGCCGCCGACCGAGTAACGGGGACTGAAGCCGATCTGCTGCGCGAGGCGCTCAACGGGCTGCAAAGCGACGCCACCGATCGCCTGTTTATGCTGCTGCGATTTGTGTCGCCTGCCCAGGCTATCCAGGCTGCTCAGGTTAGTCTCAGCGGCTCCGCCTCCAGCTGGGCGCGGGGTATAGAAATTCTTGACAACGTAGTGGATGTCGCCAACAAGCGATCGATTCTGCTGCTGCTCGATCGCCGCCCCGATGCGGAAAAGCTCAAACGGTTAGCCCTGTCTACACCGCTGATTGCCTACCAACCGCTCTCTCCAGGCGATCGCCTGCGGCAGCTGCTCGATCTGCGCAACTTTCTGTCCGACTGGGCTACGGCCTGCTGCTTTCACCTGGCTCGGGTACAGCGGTGGAACCTAACCGCCGAGCACACCCTGGCCCTGCTGCAACACCCCACTGGCTTTGTCCGCGAGGCCGTGCTCGCCTACCTGGCCGTAGCCTCGCCCCGCGCCCTCCGAGAGCTGCTGCCAGTCATGCAGAAAGACTCCAATCACCTGGTGCTGGCTCAGGTCAAACAGCTAATCAGCACCTATAATTTGGAGCCGAGCCCATCCCGCTAGCGATCGCACATTGCTTTCCTGGCCCGGTCTTTCTGACACCCCTAGACATGTTAAACAGCGTCGAACGACTCCTTTTTATTCGCAACGTCTCTATGTTCAAAGAACTGCGGGACGACTTTTTGGTGCGGCTGGCCTCGGTGATGGATGAAGTGTTCTACGAAGGCAACTACACCATCATCACCCAGGGGCAGGAGGGGCGATCGATGTACATCGTGGTCTCGGGCCGGGTCAGCGTGCATATTGGCGGTCAGCAGGTAGCCCAGCTCAAGCAGGGCGAATGTTTTGGAGAAATGTCGGTGTTTGACGCCGAGCCGCGATCGGCCTCGGTCACCACCCTAGACCCCTGCGCCTGCTTGGTACTCACTCAGCAGCAGCTCTACGACGCGATCGACGAAACACCAGGCATTGCCGTCAACGTCATCCGGCTGCTCTCGCGCCGCATTCGCGAGCTCAACCAGGATCTCAACCAGGTCAAGCAGCAGGTCGTTCAGCCCTCTCCATTTC
>NZ_JADEXE010000183.1 GCF_015207265.1 Nodosilinea sp. LEGE 07298
CCCCTCCTGGGAGGGGCAGGGGTGGGTTGTTCGGGTTTACGGTTCCGCCTTTTGCCTTGCACCGTAAACCGTACACCTTCTCCCCCTAGCTCACATTCACTGCACCGCGCAGCATGGCATCGAGGGCGTCGAAGTTTTCGAGCAGGACGTAGGCAAAGATTGCTCCACCCATGGAGCCGAGCAAGATGCCGCTGCACAGCTGAAACCAGTCATCTTTGTTGCGCAGAGGGCGCAGGCGATCGCTGGAATGGGAGTTGTAGGCACCACCGGGGTCGCCCTGGAAGGTGGCCAGGGCAAAGATAGAGATGCCCAAACAGGCGGAAACGGTGATGTAGATAGCGGTGATTAGTCCGCTGAGATTGGCTCCATGGGCGGTTTCGCGCAGGGGGCCAACCACAACCTCCGGCCCGACTAAAAAGTAGCCGTGGGCCATGCCAATTTCTAGCCCCCGTAAAAAAGGGCTGAGGCCGGGGCGGTAGGCGGGCAGGTTGTTGATGTAGGTCTTAACTAGGCCAGAACTGTTGATTGGCGTGGCCAGATTGCCGAGTTGGGGGTTGCCTTGGTAAGGCTTAATCGGATCGTCATAGTCGTAGGCATCGGCCCAGACGGATGATGGTGCGCTGGTCATGGTCTTGCCTCGTAACTTAGATCTTGGGGACTTAGGAATGGGGGAAAGTCCTGGCCGCTGAACCTCGGCCAGGACTGGTCTGCGAAGGAGAGTCCGCAGCTTGGGGCCGGGGAGATGGAGAGCAGCCCCCCGGCCAAAGGTGTCAAGGGAATCGGCTAGAGGTAGACGCAATTAGAAATGCGCCGTAGGTGGCAATGTAGCCGACAGTGAAATGGGTAAGCCCCACCAGGCGGGCCTGCACGATAGACAGGGCTACGGGCTTATCTTTCGGATAGCCAAAGGAGAGGGGGGTGTTTTCGTGAGCCCACAGCAGGGTTTCGATCAGCTCTTGCCAGTAGCCCCGCCAGGTAATCAGGAACATGAAGCTGACGGCCCAGACCAGGTGCCCAAACAGAAACATCCAGGCCCATACGGCAAGGTTATTGGTGCCCATGGGGTTGTAGCCGTTGATCAGCTGGGCTGAGTTGAGCCATAAGTAGTCGCGGAACCAGCCCATTAAATAGGTGGAGCTTTCGTTAAACTGAGCCACGTTGCCCGACCAAATGGCGAGGTGCTTCCAGTGCCAGTAGAAGGTCACCCAACCCAGGGTGTTGAGCATCCAAAAGGTGGCCAGGTAAACCGAATCCCAGGCAGAAATGTCGCAGGTGCCGCCGCGACCGGGGCCATCGCAGGGAAAGCTGTAGCCGAAGTCTTTTTTGTCGGGCATCAGCTTTGAGCCGCGGGCATCTAGGGCTCCCTTGACCAAGATCAAGGTGGTGACGTGCAGGCCGAGAGCGATCGCATGGTGCACCAAAAAGTCCCCTGGGCCAATGGTCAAAAACAGCGAGTTGGTGCCGCTGTTGATCGCCTCTAGCCAGCCGGGCAGCCAGACATTGCCGTGGTTGGGCCAGGCGGTAGACGCAATGCTGTCGGGGTTTGAGAGCAAGGTGCTAATGCCATAGAGCGCTTTGCCGTGGGTGGCTTGGATCCACTGGGCGAACACAGGCTCGACCAAAATCTGCTTGTCGGGGCTGCCCAGGGCCACCTCGCAGTCGTTGTGCACATAGAGGCCGAGGGTGTGAAAGCCGAGGAACAGCGAAACCCAGCTCAAATGGGAGATGATCGTCTCTTTGTGGTCGAGCGCCCGGGCCAGCACATTGTCGCGGTTAGCCATTGGGTCGTAGTCGCGAATCAGAAAGATCGCGCCGTGGGCAAAGGCCCCCAGCATCAAAAACCCAGCGATGTACTGGTGGTGGGTATAGAGGGCCGACATGGTGGTGTAGTCTTTGGCCATGAAGGCATAGGGCGGCATGGCGTACATGTGCTGGGCCACCAGGGAGGTGACCACCCCCAGGCAGGCCAGGTGCCAACCCAGCTGAAAGTGCAGGGAATTGTTGTAGGTGTCGTAGATGCCCTGGTGGCCCCGGCCAGTGCGGGGGGCAATGAAGAACCCCTTCCACCCCGGCCCCTGGAGGGCTTCGGTCATTTCTTTGATGCTGTGGCCGATGCCAAAGTTGGTGCGGTACATGTGCCCGGCGACAATGAAAATCACCGCGATCGCCAGGTGGTGATGGGCCATATCCGTCAGCCACAGGGAGTCGGTTTGAGGGTGAAAGCCCCCCAAAAAAGTCAGCATGGCGGTACCTGCCCCCTGGGCGGTGCCAAACAGATGCCCGGCGGTATCTGGGTTTTGGGCATAGGCCCCCCAATTACCCGAGAACAGCGGGGCCAACCCCTCTGGGTGGGGGCGCACCGCCAAAAAGTTATCCCAGCCCACGTGCTGGCCCCGTGACTCGGGAATGGCCACATGCACCAGGTGCCCCGTCCAGGCCAGGGCGCTGACCCCAAACAGCCCAGCTAGGTGGTGATTGAGCCGCGATTCGGCATTCTTAAACCAGGAGAGGCTGGGCCGAAACCGGGGCTGGAGGTGCAGCCAGCCCGCGTAGAGCATGACGGCGGCCAGCAGCAGCAAAAACATGGCCCCGGTAAACAGGTCGTTATTGGTGCGCATGCCGATGGTGTACCACCAGTGATACACCCCGGAATAGCAGATATCGACCGGGTTCATCGCCCCGGCTTGGGTGTAGGCCGCGATCGCAGCCGGGCCAAACTGAGCATCCCAAATGGCGTGGGCAATGGGGGACGTATTGAGGGGATCTTCGATCCACAGCTCAAAGTTGCCCTGCCAGGCCACGTGAAACAAAATGCCAGAAATCCACAAAAAGATGATGGCCAGGTGACCAAAGTGGGAGGCAAAAATCCGCTGGTACAGATTCTCCTCCGTCATGCCATCGTGGCTTTCAAAATCATGGGCGGTTGCGATCGCATAGAAGAGCCGACGGGTGGTCGGATCTTGCTGCAAATCCTGACTAAATTTTGGAAATTTTGTCGCCATTTCAAAACAGATACGAAGGTCAAACAACGCAGTGTGATTCGGTAGTTTGGGGTTACCCCACCGCCACCATGCGGGCCAGGAAAAAGGCCCAGGTGGTGACAATGCCCCCCAGCAAATAGTGAGCAACTCCCACCGCCCGACCCTGGGTAATACTGAGGGCGCGGGGCTGAATCGCCGGGGTGATCTTGAGCTTGTTGTGAGCCCAGACAATCGACTCGATTAGCTCTTGCCAGTAGCCGCGACCGCTGAACAAAAACATCAGGCTAAAGCCAAAGACAAAGTGCCCGGCCAAAAACAGTAGCCCGTAGGCCGACAGAGCCGACCCGTAAGAACCAATCACCTGACTGGCCTGGGCCCAGAGAAAGTCTCGCAGCCAGCCATTGTTTGTAATCGACGACTGGGCAAAATTGCCGCCGGTAATGTGGGCGATGGTGCCGTCGGCATTGACCGTGCCCCACACATCCGACTGCATCTTCCAGAAAAAGTGGAAAATCACAATTGACAGGGAGTTGTACATCCAGAACAGCCCCAAAAACACGTGGTCCCAGGCCGACACCTGACAGGTGCCGCCCCGCCCCGGCCCGTCGCAGGGGAAGCGAAAGCCCAGTTCGCCTTTGTCGGGAATCAGGCGAGAACTGCGAGCAAACAGCACCCCCTTGAGCAGCACCAGCACCGTCACATGGATGGTGAAGGCGTGAATGTGGTGGATGAGAAAATCGGCGGTGCCCAGGGGAATAGGCATCATCGCTACTTTGCCGCCGACCGCCACCACACCGCCGCCAAACACGTGGCTGACCGGGCCGCTGAGGCCGGGGGCCGTCACCCCAATCCCCGCCAGATCAATGTTGCGCAGGCCGCCAAATACATTGCCCAGGGGCTCTGCCGCCTGCAAGCTGGCCCCCACCGCCATGGTTTGAACGTGCTGCACCCACTGGGCAAAAATCGGCTGGAGCTGAATGCCCGTGTCTGAAAACATGTCTTGGGGGCGGCCAAAGGCCCGCATGGTGTCGTTGTGACAGTACATAGCAAAGCTGTGGAACCCCAGGAACTGACAGGCCCAGGCCAGGTGCGAAATGATCGCATCGCGGTGGCGCAGGGTGCGATCGAGCACGTTGTTGACGTTTTGGGCCGGGTCATAGTCGCGCACCATAAAGATGGCGGCGTGGGCGGCGGCCCCCACAATCAAAAAACCGCCAATCCAGACATGGTGGGTAAAGAGCGAGGTCACCGTGGCGTAGTCGGTGGCCAAATAGGGATAGGGCGGCATGGCATACATGTGTTGCGCCACGATAATGCTGAGCGACCCCAGCATGGCCAGGTTTATCGCCAGCTGGGCGTGCCAAGAGGTGGTCAACACCTCAAACAGGCCCCGGTGCCCCACCGGCCCAATAAAGCTCAAAAAGGGCAGCATCTTTGGGGTGCGGGCATCTTCTAGCATGACTTTGATGCTGTGGCCAATGCCCCAGTTGGTGCGGTACATGTGCCCCGCCACGATAAATAAGACTGCGATCGCCACGTGGTGGTGGGCAATATCAGTCATCCACAGCCCCCCGGTGACCGGGTTCAGCCCTCCCTTAAAGGTGAGAAAGTCGGTATAGGCCGACCAGTTCAGGGTGAAAAAAGGCGCTAATCCCTGGACAAAGCTCGGATATAACTCCGCCATTAACGCTTTGTTGAGAATAAATTCGTGAGGTAAGGGAATGTTCCCCAAAGGGACTCCCGCATCCAGCAGCCGATTGGTCGGCACCGCCACATGGATCAGGTGCCCAGCCCAGCCTAGGGAGCCTAACCCCAGCAGCCCCGCCAGGTGGTGGTTGAGCATAGACTGCACATTTTGAAACCACTCCAGCTTGGGGGCGCGCACATGGTAGTGAAACCAGCCCGCAAACAGCATCAGGGCGGCCATGACTAGAGCGCCCATGGCTGTCCAAAACAGCTGAAACTCGTGGGTAAAGCCTTCGCCCCGCCACATCTGAAACAGCCCAGACGTAATTTGAATACCCCGAAACCCGTCGCCCATGTCGGCATTGAGCAGCTCTTGGCCAAAGATCGGCCAAACCACCTGGGCACTGGGCTTGGTATGGACAGGATCGGCCATCCATGAGGAGAAGTTAGAAAACCTGGCCCCGTGAAAGTACATACCGCTGAGCCACAGGAAGACCACCGCCAGGTGACCAAAATGGGCCGAAAAAATCTTGCGCGAAATATCTTGCAGATCGCTGCTGTGGCTATCAAAGTCGTGGGCATCGGCGTGGAGATTCCAAATCCAGGTGGTGGTTTGGGGTCCCCGCGCCAGGGTGCGATCAAAATGTCCCGGTTTGGCCCACGGCTCAAAGGATGTCGGCACCGGATTTTGATCGACGACAACCCTAACCTGCTGCCCTTGCTTCGAAGGACTGGTTGTCATAAAAACACTCCTTTACTAAACAAATCATTAGTCGGTCGCTAACGCCACGGATAAAAAAGGTGAAGAGAAAGCTAACAAACTGTCTCCCAATCAGGCGAGCAGACCTGGCCAGGGCTGTCCTGGGGGATGTCATCTGTTTCTAAGCTGGTCTCCGAGACAGCGTCTAGCCAAAGGGGAAACGGATCCGCAGGGCTGCTTTTCATCGCCCGAATGCCGAGGTTGGCCTGGGTGGTAATGTCGGCCCAGGTGGGCACTACGGTCTTTTGGAGATAGCCCTCCGCAGACCAGCCCGAGAAGCGGTCGAACCCAAAGGCCGCCATATCGACCCCCATCGCTGCCGACCAAATTCCCGCCACGGGAAAGGCCGCTAGAAAAAAGTGCAGCGATCGCGAATCTTTGAATCTCATGCCTCGCCAGAGCAGCTTTTCCTGGTTGGCTTGGGCATGGTCAAAGCTGTAGGTTTGGTGAGGTCTTGCGGCCCAAGCGGGTTTCTTCCACCCCGAGGGGCTATTCTCCAAAGCAGAGGCTTCGCCAACGCCCTGGCGAATTACCGCCGAGGTCACCAATGAACCGTGGGCAGCACAGAGCAACGACCCGCCGAACACCCCGATCACCCCCAGCTGATGGAAGGGATTCGCCAAAATATTGTGATCGGCCTGAAATTGCAGCATAAATGTGAACGTGCCCGAAATCCCCAGGGGCATGCCCGATGAGAAGCTCCCCTGACCCACGGGATAGATCAGCAGCACCGATACCGCTGCCGCCACCGGAGCCGTAAACGCCAGAGAAATCCAGGGCCGCATACCTAGGCGGTAGCTAAGCTCCCACTCCCGGTCTTGGTAGGCAATGATGCCAATCAGAAAATGCAGCACAATCAGCTGGTAAGGGCCACCATTGACGAGCCACTCTTGCAGCGAGGCCGCGTCCCAAATTGGGTAAAAGTGCAACCCAATGGCGGCCGATGTCGGCACAACAGCCCCGGTGATCAGGTTATTGCCGTCTAGCAAAGCTCCAGAAATAGCCCGCCCGGTGCCGTCTAGGTCAACCGCTGGGGCCGCGATAAACGCCAGCACAAATACCACTGCCGCCGTGGCCATAGTGGGTATCATCAGTACCCCAAACCAGCCAATATAGATCCGGTTTTCGGTACTGGTAACCCATTGACAAAAGCGCTCCCAACGATTGACTCGCCTACCTCTTAACCGGGCACCCACTGCCTGATTAGGCTCTGAGACTTCAAGTTGGCCAGGGCGATTGATGGCAGTCGCTCTACCAAGCTGTGTGATCATAGAAAATTCCTCTCTCGACCATAGGGAGCTGCCAAGTTGACAGCAGTTTGAGACGCACTACAGCAGGAATGGAGGTCATTTTCAACCTCCTCAACTCGACCTGGGGTGAAGCGTTTCTAGCCTCATCCGGGAGTTAATTTATCGTTTGGCGATAGTTAATCGTCAACTAAAACTGACTGGAGCAGCCCTATACACAATGAGCTGGACGCGGCCAACTTAGCCCATCGCAGTTAATGTCTGCCGGGCGTCTAGGATCTTGCTTAAACAGCAAACCCTCGCCAGATCGGCTTAACTGGCCGTGCTCAATTAAGACCTAACAATAGGAAAAGAAAATGAAAAACTGATGAAGACGAAGATCTACTTTAAGGAAAGTTACACTTCAAATCCTTGCAGCACAAGGCGTCCAGATAACCTATACCTAGAGTGAGGCCACCCAAGCTTCTGATCGACTGACAAAGGTTTGCCCCGTAGGTTGGCTTGAGGTTACGAAATCCAGCGCTAGCACTAGTTTTGTTGGGTTACGCTATCGCTAACCCAACCTACGGCGGAATCAAGATTTCGAGAGTTTTGTCAGTCAAGCCGCCCAAGATTTCTTAGGGCTTGGTTCACCCATCAGCCTGGGAGCTTTTTGTATCTCTGGCACAATTTCTGGTACAAACATAAAGAAATGAATTTTTGATGAAAACTAAGAAGATAAACCAACTAATTTGAAAATATTTATTAATGATTTTTAGTATCTAAAGAAATATTTTAAGCAAGCTATTAAAAAGCAATT
Organism: Nodosilinea sp. LEGE 07298; assembly: GCF_015207265.1. Classification (GTDB taxonomy): domain Bacteria; phylum Cyanobacteriota; class Cyanobacteriia; order Phormidesmidales; family Phormidesmidaceae; genus Nodosilinea. The sequence continues at coordinate 7,474 of NZ_JADEXE010000183.1, forward strand.
AGTCCAACAATTATGATAGTTTCGATGCTGTGAAGCAGCTTTCAGGAGTAATTTAATGACTCACTTTTTTGAAAGATATATTCTGAAGCATCTTTTTCTAATTGTGGCGCTGGTGGCAGTTTTCATGATCTATTGGCCCGTCGACTCGGCTTTTGCCATCGAAATCGACAAAGCAGCCCGTACATTGCCCCTCAATGCTTCTGGAGAGACCACTACGCTAACTGAAAAGCAATTGACTAATGGATTGAAGAAATTTAATAAAAACTGTGCCCAGTGCCATTTGGATGGCATTACCAAAACCAACCCCGATGTCGATCTAGGGCCTCGGGTGTTAGCCTTAGCTACGCCACCTCGCAACAATTTAGAGGCGCTGGTTGGTTATCTCAATAACCCAATGACCTACGATGGCATGGCTTCTCTCGAAGAACTCCATCCCTCCACGGCAAGGGCCGATTTATTCCCAAAAATGAAGAATCTCACCGAAGCAGACCTGGTGGATGTTGCTGGTCACATCTTGGTACAGCCCAATATTATTGGCCCTAAGTGGGCTAGCGGTAAGTCAGGGCGTTAGGGGGCTAGTTAGATTCATGGGGTTCACGGTTTTAGGTTCAAGGTTTTAGGTGTACGGCCTGCCTGAGACCATTGGGTCAAGTACTGGTTGTAAGTCTGGAATCAACCGGGTTTATAGGGATGACAACCCTTGTGGTGTCCTCTTCTCTAGAACCCGGTTTTTGGTGTCTTGGGGTTGTCGGGCGCTAGCGCTGGATGAATTGCATGGCTGCGATCGCACCCAGGAAAAATACTGTTGGCACCGCCAGGGTGTGAATCGCTAGCCACCGCACCGTAAAGATAGGGTAGGTCTTGGGCTCGTCAGCTGTGTAGTTAGACATGAGTTATTTCTCCTTGCAGAAACAGTCTGCGGTTGGTGATATTAGTCTTGCTGTGAATATGGCTGGGTAGTTGCCATAGGGAAAGGCACAGCGAGGCTGTGCCCAGTCAGGAGTGCTCAGACAACACTCGGCGACAAACTTTGCGGGTGGCCCTTACATACCAAGTCCAGTTCGGGATCTGTAATTGCCCCACCGGTAGACCTCCGCATCTGGACTTGGATTTGGTTTAGTTAGGAGATTTCCAGCAAAGAAAATACCCCGCTTACGAGTCGTTCTACCGTAGGGGCAAATGGTTGTTTGCCTAATACAGGGAAGTTATCTTCGAGCAACAACCTTAGGCCGTTGCTGATTCAAGCCGGGCATAAAATATCCCCTGAATTTTTACATCTACCGGGTCTTTGGCCCCAAAATCGGTATCTGAGGGTTGAATGCTCTCAAACAGTCCCGATATTTCCCCAGTGCTTTGATCGACCCGATTAACTTGCAGCTTTAGGGTACCTTGCCCCATTTCAAAGACCTTCGTGTTGGGGCGTCGGAAGGATTCGCTGTCGGCCTGACTGGGCAGACCCACGGCAGCGTCATAGCCAACGGTCACCCCTCGACCTTTGGGGTCTAGAAATCCGGCGGTGCGGTAGGAGGGTACCTGAAATGCCCCCTCGAACTGGGTGGCGGGGTTGATGCTACTGGTGCCAGCAGGGGTCTGGGCGATTAATCCCTTGATTGTAAACAGCAGCGGCACGCGTTCCCCGTCGGGTAGCTGCACCGTAACGGGCTGAAAATCGAAGCCGCTCTGCTCTACAAAGGTGAGCCCGCCAGCGGGGTTTGCCATCAGGGTGCCGCTAACTTGATCAATAGTGAAGCTGGCCCGAGTGAGCATTTTGCTGGGCACAAACTTAGTGTTTTGCCGCTTTACCAAAGGGGTTTGATTGACTAGAAAGGCCCTGGGCTCCATACACAGATCCTTTAGGGTGTAAGACTGGTTGGAGGCTAGGGCGATCGCATCTCGCCTTGTTTCATCAATCTGGGGGCAAAGGTTGGCCAGCCCGCTGCCTTTGATTTGCTCATAGCTCAAGGCCCCATTGTCCACCTGGGGGCCACCGCCGCAGGCCGTTAGCAGCCCCAAACAGAGGACTAGGGCCACGGCAACAAATGTGCGATATCTCATTTTGAAAACCTGGCAGTAAATTATTAAGCTTCGCCCAAGTTCAGGTGTGGAGTGCCGCCGGAAAGAAAACGACAGAGCCAGAACTGGACTGGGCATGACGACCCCAGATGTAGCCATCCAGGTACTGAAGATAGGCCTGCATTAAATCACTGAATTCTGAAGTTCCTGGGAAGAAGGGGACTTTTTTCGGCGGCAAATCGCGATCGGAGTGCATCCCAAATTTGTAAATTCATCATTCCGACGGCTAGTCGATCTGTCATTCCCGTGCAGACGGGAATCCACAGCAGGCATCTTTCTCCCGCATGGATTCCCACCTGCGTGGGAATGACGCTAGACATCTGCAAAAATGGCCTGCACTCTTGCGATCAGGCGTTTATCCCCAGGTCATCTATATCAATCATTGTGGTCATTTTTATTTATGTAGTTTGTTTAAGCGAGACTCATACTTTCATAGGTTCTTCATTTTTATTGCCTATTCTGCTAACTAATCCTTGATTGGAGACATTCATGTCTTGGTAGCAAGCTTAATAAAAACGAGACGCTTGAACCCCTGAGCAAAGCTATCAAACTCTAGCTCTGCGATTTTTTGATCGCAAGACTCACCAATCCAAATCCTTTATTTATATCCTTTTGCCTAAGGAATTTAGATTGGTTGAAGCTAGCTAGTCTGCGGCATCCGTGCATAGATATTTGCCCGTTTAAATCGAGTCCATACTCCCGGAGGCAAGATTAACCATGAGCCTAGTAACCGAACTCATCTTAAATGCAGATAGTGAAGCCCGTTATCCGGCTCCAAAGGAAATCCGCATTTACCAAGATTTTGTAAAAACTGGTGACCAGCGGATTCGCATTGCAAAAGTGCTGGCCGAAAATGAACAGCGCATTGTGCAAAATGGCAGCGCCAGGTTTTGGGAGCGCTGCCCCAACACCCCCAGTAACTGCGGTAATGATCGTAAAACAGCCTCTTGTCAGCGAGATCAGGGTTGGTATGTACGTCTGATTGCCTACTCTATTTTGGCAGGCAGCGAAAGACCGCTAGAAGAAATTGGCACCGTTGGCATTAAAGAAATGTACAACAACCTAGAAATTCCCATTCGCAACATTACCGAATGTATGCGCTGTCTCAAAGAAGAAGCCATGTCTCTTATGAGCGAAGAAGATGCCACCGAAGTGGCCCCCTACTTTGACTTGATTATTCACTCCCTGTCTTAGGGCTCTACGCAGCCAAAAGGAACCAGGTCGTGAGCCGGGCCATAGGAAAAAAGCCGTCAGGTTTGCAGTCAATTGATTGGCAAAATCGTAGAGGTAGCTTGAGTTAAACGCAGGGTTACCCAACACCAGAGCTAGTTTGGTCGGGTTTTGCGATCGCGCCGTCTGCGCAACTAGTGCAACCCCGCGATAATAAACTCACCATTTCTGACACCTGAAACCCGGCACCCAAAACCCCAATCAGCACTACTTTTTTATAAGAGAGGATTTGACCCATGCAAGACGCTATCACAACCTTAATTAACTCCTCAGATACCCAGGGAAAATACCTGGACAATAGCTCCTTAGAGCGCCTGCAAAACTACTTTCACAGTGGTGAGCTGCGGGCCAAAGCCGCGATGACCATTAGCGCCAATGCCGCAACCATTGTCACCCGCACCACGGCTAAATCATTGCTCTATACCGACATCACCGCCCCGGGTGGCAACATGTATACCTGCCGCCGCTACGCCGCCTGCGTGCGCGATATGGACTATTTCTTGCGCTACGCCACCTACGCCATGCTGGCTGGCGATCCATCCATTCTGGATGAGCGGGTGCTCAATGGCCTGCGCGAAACCTACAACTCCCTAGGCGTGCCGGTGGGAGCCACCGTGCGGGCCGTCCAGGCGATGAAAGAGGTCACCACCGAAATGTTGGGGGCCGAGGCGGGCAAAGAAATGAGCCTCTACTTTGACCATATCTGTACAGGGTTGGGTTAGGGCAGGGGGTGTCGGGTTTTGGGTATCAGGTTCACGGTTCTGCCTTTTGCCTTGCACCTGACACCTAACACCTTGCACCCGACACTTGACACCCATCCCCTTGCCCCTCACCTGATATCAAACCATGAGTATCATCACTCAATCGATTGCCAATGCCGATCGCGAGGCCCGCTACCTTAGCCACGGCGAACTCAATGCCCTGCGCGGTTTTTTTGAAGCGGGCAGTCAGCGCCTGCGCATTGCCTCAATCTTGACGGCTAATGCCGAGAAAATTGTTGAAAAGGGCAGCGAAAAGTTTTGGCAGCGTTGTTCTGTTACCCCTAGCAATAGCGGTAACCGAACCTTTCGGGCCTCCTGCGTGCGCGATCAGGGCTGGTACATTCGCCTGATTACCTATGCCGTTGTGGTCGGCGACATTGACCCACTTCAGGAGAGCGGCATCAAAGGGGCCAAAGCCATGTACACCGCGTTAGAAATTCCCCTGAGAAATGTTGTCGAATGCATGCGCTGCCTCAAGGAAGCCGCCCTTGACCTATTGACGGTGGCAGACAAAGCCGAAGTTGGCCCTTATTTTGACTACCTGATTCAGGGAATGACGCCTTAGGAAGGGTATGCGGTTCAAGGTGCAAGGTTTCAGGCTCAAGGCCTTCCTTGCACCGTATACCTTGCACCTTACACCTGTTACCCGACACCCAACATCCAAACCAGAGAAAACCTATGACTGATCGGACTAACGGTGGCAGCCCCCTCACTCATCCGCAAGCCTTTCACACTGTGCCCACTGCCGTGATTGCCGAGGCCGAGCGGCGCGATCGCTACCCTAAGCAGAGCGAGTTCAAGCAGCTGTCTGCCTTCTTTCGTACCGGGCTGAAGCGCCTGGAGATCTCGACTGTGCTGGCTCAGCAGGCCGATGCGATTGTGGCGTCTGGGGCCAACCGGATTTTTTCGGGCGGGTCGGCCATGGACTACCTCGACTTGCCAGACGAGCGCGTTGGTATGCCAGGATCGGGCTATTACGTGGGGGAAGACTTTTTATCCGCTGGGGCGCGGGGCGGTGGTCGACTGGCTAAAACCTTCGCCAGCCTCCAGGAAGCGGGCTTAACCGATCCCGCCATTGGGCTAATCGACCGGGTGAAGACCCTATTTGCCTCAGGTCGGCCCAGCACCCCCAGTCGCTTTCGCACCATTGACATCCGTAAGTACGGCACCGCTCGCATGAAGCGATCAATGCGAGACCTGGCCTGGTTTTTGCGCTACGTCACCTACGCCATTGTGGCAGGTGACACCAGCATTCTCAGCGTCAACGCGCGGGGGCTGCGGGGGGTCATTCCTGAAGATGTCACCCTGGCCACGGTGGTGGCGCTGCAAGATATGCAGTGGCGGGCCAGCCTGTGCTTTCCTAACGATGAGGCGGCGGCGGCTCTGGTGAAGCGCTATTTTGAGGTGCTGATTACCGACTACCTGGTAGAAAAGCCGGACAACCAACTGCGGTTTGGGGTCTCGAAACTGCACCCTGGTCTGCCCCTACCCCAGAGCTATGCCCAAAGTGCCCTGCCTACCCCCAAGCTGGTGATCAAGCCGGGGCTGTCTGAAACCGAAACGCAAGAGGTGATTCGAGCCGCCTATCGCCAGGTCTTTGAGCGCGATATCACCCACGCCTACGGTCTGGCCCTGACCGATTTAGAGTCTCAGCTGCGCAGCGGCCAGCTCTCAATGAAGGAGTTCGTCCGACATCTGGGCAAATCGCGGCTGTATCGCCGAGAGTTCTACGAACCTTTTACCATCAGCCGGGTGATTGAGCTGGCCTGTCGGCACTTTTTAGGGCGCGGGCTGAGCTGTTTAGAAGAATTTCAGACCTATTTTGACGTGATTTCCACCGGCGGGCTACCGGCCCTGGTCGATGCCCTGCTCGACACCCAGGAGTATGCCGATTACTTCGGGGAAGAAACCGTTCCCTATCTCCGGGGGCTGGGGCTGGAGGCGCAGGAATGCCGGAACTGGGGACCGCAGATCGATCTGTTCAAGTACAGCGCTGTGGCGCGTAAAGTGCCCCAATTTGTTACCACCTTTGCCAGGGCGCAAAAGCCGCTGCCTAATCAGCATCCCTATGGGGTGGGCAACGACCCCCTAGAGATTCAGTTTGGGGCAATCTTTCCCCAGGAACAGCACAGCCC
>NZ_JADEXE010000184.1 GCF_015207265.1 Nodosilinea sp. LEGE 07298
ACCTCGGCCAGACGGCGATCGCGCCCACAGGCTGTCCGGTAATACTTGTACCGCAGCGGGTGCTTCAGATAATAGTCCTGGTGGTAGTCTTCGGCGGGGTAGAAGGTTTGGGCGGGTTCGATCGCAGTCACAATGGGGGTTTTCTGAAACTTGGCCTGGCGGCTCAGCGATTGCTTAGACTGCTCTGCTAAGGCCTGCTGCTGGTCGCCGTGGGCAAAAATTTTGGCTTGGTACTGGCTGCCTTTATCGCAAAACTGGCCTCGGTTATCTACCGGGTCCACATTTTGCCAAAAGACTTGCAGCAGCGTGTCGTAGTCTACTTTTGCAGGGTCGTAGACGACTTGGACAGCCTCTACGTGGCCAGTACTTCCAGCGGAGACTTCATAGTAGGTGGGGTCAACCTTGGTGCCGCCGGTATAGCCCGAGGTGGTAGAGATCACCCCGTCTAGCTTGTCAAAGGGGCCTTCCATGCACCAAAAGCAGCCGCCTGCAAAGGTGGCGGTAGCCAGGTCTGGATCGGTCACATTTTGGGTCGATTCGGGCATCGAGTCGGCGGTGGCGTAGAAGGGTAGGGCATCCCAAATCAGCCCCAGGGCGGCTAGCAGCAGCAGGCCCAACAGCAGTCTGCGCATCATTTGCATGGTGAGGTGTTACGTTATGTCATCTAATTATCAGCTTACGGTACCGGGCTGAGATTCTGCTGAAGGGGGTTGAGGCGCACTCTATCGCTGGGTCTGCTAAAGGCTGCAATGGTGGCACCGAGGCGACCGGCAAAATATTAATTTGCTGCCGCCATAAAACCGTTAAGTTGAAAAACTCTTTAGGTTTGACGGGTTTCTTGCAGTATTTCTGTGGCTTGAGAACTTTCTCAACCCGCTTTAATGACCACTTTGTATGATTAGGAAGTATTGCCGTCGTGGCAGCCATCCGCGTCACGGCAGTTTAGTGGGCCAGTGTTCAGTCTGCGCCAGAGGTTCAACCGCCTGTGATTTTATCGTCTCCCCCCACCATCAACCGCAGCAAGTCGCTATACGAGCAGGTTTACCACGCATTGCGCTCGGCGATCTTGACCGGTGCCCTCTCTCCCGGCGATCGCCTGGTTGAAACCCAGCTGGCCGAGTGGCTACAGGTCAGCCGTACCCCCCTGCGCGAGGCCCTGCGCCAGCTCCAGCAAGACGGCCTGGTCACCGCCGATGTTAGCGGCGGGCTGCGGGTAACCACCATTACTGCCGCTGATGCCGAAGATCTCTACGACTGCCGCCTGGCTCTGGAGGCGCTGGCAGTGGCCGGAGCCTGCACCTACGCGACGGTTGAGCAGCTTGAGGCGATCGCTGCCTGTGTAGTCAAGGCCGAGGGAGCCACGGCCAACAGCCACGGCAGCCTCTCCCACGAAAGTTTGCTCGATGTTGACTACCAGTTCCACCACTTAATTGCCGAAAGCTCGGGCAATCGGCGACTGGTAACGCTGCTCGACACGCTGTTCGATGCTATGGCCCTGCTGCGCATTCAGACCCTGCAGCAAAACCCCAGCGTGCTGGATATTCGCCTGGAGCACCGCCAGATTTATGAAGCCATTCTCACCCGTGACCCGGATGTGGCCGTAACCGCCATTACCCAGCACCTGCGCGCCAGCAAAACCCGCGTGGTCAAAGAAATTGAGGGCAGCCAGTCGGTGGCAGCGGCCAAATCCTAGTGGCCCTTAGGCACTGATCCGGCGACGGGGATCGCGGTCTGGTAGGATTTTGAGACTACTCACGCTATTCAGGAACCACCATGTCTCAATCTCCAACCACCGGAGCCGATGCCGTCGATGATGCGATCGCTCGCGGCATTGATCTCGACGGTACCCCCATTCCCGCCGCCAAGCTCGACCTCTACCACCAGGTCATGGCCAAAGAAGCCGGGCGACAGCGCAGCGGGGTGTCGAACTCGATGCGATCGCGCATCGTGCGGATTGGGGCCAAGCACTTTGACCAAGACGAGCTTAACGCCATGCTGCAAGCCGCCGATTTTGCCCCTCTCAAAGACAAAGAAATCGCCTATTTCTACGGCGGTAAGTAAGTCCACCTGTTGATTGAGTCCGCTGCCGGGTAAGGTTGGCAGCCACGGGATATCCTACACAGTAAGCGCTTGTCCACGGAGGCACCTATGACCGCCCTTTGGCCCCAGGCAACCCTCACCTACCCCAGCTCCGACGGTGAACCCGTGGCCGAAACCTACGCCCACCTCTATGCCCTGCTGATTACCCTCGAAGTGCTGCGGCAATACCTGGCTGGGCGGCGAGCCACGGTGCTGGGCAACCAGTTTCTGTACTATGCCCAGGGGTTCCCCAAGCTGCGGGTGGCCCCCGATGTGATGGTGATTTTTGAGGTCGAACCCGGCGGGCGCGATAATTACAAAATTTGGAAAGAGGGCCGGGTGCCATCGGTCATTTTTGAAATGACCTCAGCCAGCACGCGCCAGCAGGACGAGGTTGAAAAAAAGACCCTTTACGAAGGGTTAGGGGTGCAAGAATACTGGCTCTTCGACCCCAAAGGCGAATGGATTGTCGAGCAGCTCAAGGGCTATCGCCTGCGCGATGAGGGTTACGAACCGATTGTAGATAGCTGTAGTGAACCCCTGGGCCTGCGCTTGCAAATCGACGGCGGGTTGATTGCCTTCTACCGGCAGGACACAGGCGAAAAGCTGCTGATTCCTGATGAACTGGCCGTAGCCCTTAGACAAGAGGCATTGCTACGGCAACAGGCCGAACAGCGAGCGGTGGCGGCAGAGCGCGAGTTAGAAGCGTTGAAAACAAGAATGCGCGATCGCGGCATCGATCCCGATACCTTGCTCAGCTAGAACGTTACTTTGCCAAGAACAGAAACCGTCTCGACTTTCGGAAAGGCAGGCCGTGGCGTTGTAGGACTTGGTGGTGACACGTTAGCTTCGCCCAGCTCTGCACCCAATGAAGTGACCTTGGGCACCCTAAACGAGACCTTTCCTTTCGATCACAACACAACGCTATGGTGCTTCGCACATTTGGTTGCTTAGGCTCTGCACTGGTCACGGTAGCGGGGCTGGCTGGGGTCACGTGGGTGCTCAACCTGCCTTACCCCATGATTCGCTGGCCTGTAGCCAAAACGGCCCCGCTGATTTTGCTGCCCAGCTACATCAAAATGGACCACGACTATCGGCAGGCTGTGTCGCTGGTTGCCCAGGCCGACCAGCTGGTGAACCAGGCCACCTCCGCCAGCGACATCGAGCTGGGCGAAACAAAAGTTACCCTGGCTCAAGAGCATTTAGACGGGCTGCCCGTATGGTTTTTGGGCTACTATCCGACGGCCTACTGCGGGTTTGTCGGCTGTAGATGGCAGTTCACCCTAGACGAATTTGAGACTGCCCGCTCTGAGATTGGCCGCATGGAAGCCGTAGTGTTTCAGGAGCGCAACGCCCAGAACTTAATGCAAGAAGGCACCCTAGCCGTTGATGGGGCTCAGCAGGCCTTCCAAACCGCCGAGTCTGGAACAGACCGAGCGACTGCCCTAACCACCTGGCAGCGCGGTATGGATAAGCTGAATGAGATTCCGCCAGAGACCCTGGCTGGGCGGCAGTCATCCACCAAATTAGAGGCCTACGAGCGCGACTACCAGCAGGTGACGGGCAATGTCGCCGGGGGCGATCGCTCGAACACCCTCGTCGATGCCGCCAAAGCCTTTGCTTACCAGGCGGCGATCGCCGCACAAAATCCACCCCACCCTGCCGCCACTTGGGAGCGTGCGGCAGGGCTGTGGGAAACCGCGATCGCCCGCCTTGAAGACATCCCTGTTCAAGACCCTGGCTATGGTCAGGCCCAGGTTTTGCTGGCCGAATATCAGGCCAATCTCGGCATTATTCAAGAGAATGCCGCCCGAGAAGAAGCCTCTGCCCAGGCCCTAGATAGCGCCATCGAGAAAAACACCCGCATGCTGGCCCAAAACCTGGAAGGCATGGATCGCAACCAGATTGCCAGCCTAATGCAGGACATCATCAACGACCTGGAGAAGGTGCAGCCAGGCACGACCAGCCATTCTAGGGCCAGCGAAATGCTCCGGTCTGCCAATCAAAAACTGGCTCAGCTCAAGTAGCTCAAGTCGGCAAGCTAACGATGCTGCTGTCGAGGTATAGCTGTAGACAGTCTGGTTGAGACATTGCCCCTCGAACGTTCGAACGTTTGAACGTTCGAGGGGGTCTTGGTGTCCTAACCGCCGTAACTATGGCTATAAAAGCAAGCGTGTTGAACTGTTACTGATGCTCTATTGGTAGCAATGTTTACTCTAAAATCGGCAGCAGTGGTTCTGCAAGCGCGCAGCCTGGGTGTCAATAAGTGTTGCCCTTCTTTGCAAACCGCTTTGCATCTCCGGAAGCAGGCTATTTGAGGGTGTATTTAATCTCGGAACTCACCACCACAATCGCCACGCCATGCTGAAGCTCGCCAACCTGCAACTCGGCCAAAAATTTACCCTGATGCTGCTGCTCGTCTTTTTGGGCGGCATTATTGCCAGCAGCGTTGCCCTGTCCTCGGTGCTCAACTACAACGCCCAGACGCAGCTGACGACCAAAGCGCTGATGCTGATGGAAACGATGAACTCGGTGCGTGACTACACCACCAACCAGGTCAACCCAGAACTTGTCGATCGCCTCAGCACTGAATTTCTGCCCGAAACTGTGCCCGCCTATTCGGCCCGTGAGGTGTTTGAAACCTTTCGCGGCAACCCCATCTATGCCGACTTTTTTTACAAAGAAGCCACGCTCAACCCCACCAATTTAAGAGACAAAGCCGATGGCTTTGAGGCGCAGCTGGTCGAGCAGTTTAAGCAGCAGAGTACAACTCAGGAAACGAGCGGATTTCGGCGCACCCCGGCGGGCGACCTCTACTACATTGCTCGACCGATCAAAATTACCAAGGCGAGCTGTTTAGAGTGCCACAGCACCCCCGCCGCCGCCCCTGCCAGCATGATCGAGCGCTACGGCAGCAGCAATGGCTTTGGCTGGAATCTGGATGAAATTGTGGGGGCACAAATGATTTCTGTCCCCGCTGAAAAGGTGCTTAAAAGTGCGCGTCAGTCGCTGCTGCTGATTTTGGGCATTTTTGTGATTGCGTTTTCAGTGGCGATTGTGCTGGTCAATCTCTGGCTCAAGCGCTACGTGGTGCGGCCCCTCAACCGTATGGCCTTGGCGGCAGAAGCAGCCAGCATGGGCGACCCTGGTGCAGAGTTTACCGTCAACTCCAAAGACGAAGTGGGTAAGCTGGCCGAGGCCTTTAACCGCATGCAGATGAGTTTGCAGATGGCCATGCAGCGGCTGGAGCGCTACCGCGAAGGACGCCGCAATTCAGGCGATTTTACGAGCAAGTAGTTTACTCACTGTCCCTAATCCTGCGTCTAAGCCGGGATTGTGGTTTTGCGGAATAGCCGTCTCGGATGTTCAGTAATGCAGAGCGGATAGAATTGGAGACAAAGCTAGAAAGCTGGCTGAATCGCCGTTTGCGGTGGTGAAGCCTACAAAGGATGCGCTGCGGCCCCTATGACATCTTTTACTTATCAGTACGATGCGTTTATTAGCTATCGCCGTCAGGAGCCCGACAAGGCCTTTGCCCGCTGGCTGCTCAAGGAACTGAAAGCGGCGGGCTATCGAGTCGCCTTCGATGAGGTTGATTTTTCACCTCGGGCGACGTTTTTGAACGAGATGGAGCGCTGCTGCCACGGCAGTCGGCTGGTGCTGGCGGTGATCTCGCCCCGCTACTTTGAGAGCGGCAACACGGATATGGAAGCCACGATTACGACGGTGCAGGGGATGAGCGATCGCAACAACCGCTTCATTCCCCTCATCTATGAAGAGGTGCAGCGCCCAACCTGGATGTACAGCCTGGTGGGAGTCAACTTTACTGACGAAGACCCCCTGGTGCCGCCCCTGGAACGCCTGAAAGCAGCGATGGGCGAGCCCCTGTTTGGTACAGCAGCATCGGATGGGACCACTGCTGCGCCCCCGCCGCGCCCTAACCCGGTCTCAACCAATGAAAAGAGGCCAACTAGGGATTTGCAGGCACGGCTGAAGCTAATGCAAAAGCTCTCGGGGTTGCCCAACCCACAGTTTGAGCAAATCGTCTTTGCGCTACAGCCCCCTGCTGGTTCGATGCCAGGGTCATCGGCTCCGCTGGGCGATCGGGTCGCCGCGCTGCTGAACTGGGCAGAGGGCACAGGCGGCTGCGGGTTAGAGGATGTGAAATCTGTACTGGGGGCTATCCTGACCCCTTAACTATCGCTGTAGAATCGGTGCTGTGCGGTTTGGATTTGCACAACATTCATTTACTCTGGCCTGTCATCTCTCCGCTCTCAAGCCCTGTCGAAAGGCTTTTGCAGCGGTCAGCGGGTTTGGGTTCTGCAAACAGCGGGTCAGCAACCCTAGATTTAAACCCGACAAAACCTCGCTTTGCTGAATGGTTTCATAGCCAGCGGTCTCGGCAAACTGGGCCGGGGTTTCTTCGCGCTGGTGGTAGAGAAACAGGTGATCTTTTTGCCAAAACCACACCTCTCGCACCTCCAGACGGCGGTACAGCTCCAGCCGGTTGATGCTGCCGCTGGCGACGATTACCTCGATCGCCAGGTCAGGCAAGTCTTGGTCGGTACCGATGCAGTAGCTCTCATCCGGTTCGCCCCCTGCCTGCCGCTCTGGCTTCTTTAGCGTGGTCGAACCCATCGGGAAGTATTCCGTCTCGGTTTCTAAGAAATAGAGTTCCAGTAAACTGCCAAGCTGGGTTTTTCCGCTTTCGTGCTTGCGACTCGGGGCCAAGATTTCCAGCACCCCATCTAAAAAAAGCACCCGATAGGCAGACCCCTCGCCCAGATCCGCCAGTAGCGCTTCGTACTGCGCCCACGACACCCGGCTCAAGACCCGCCGCTCTTCGGGGTCATCCAGAGCTATTCGGCTGGCCAAATCGTTTAGAAAGACCATCGCACCTAAACACCATCCGCTTTCGATATCAGTCTTGCGTATTGTGCTGAGTTCGACACCAAAACGTCTTGGCAGAGCATAGGCGATCGCAGCGTTCGCCGTCCAAATAGTCTATCTGCTACCCCTAAATCGATGGCGACCTTGCACCAGCACAACCACCAGCGTAGCGCAGACAAAGACAGGCAGCGAAACCCGCAGACCTGCCGCGATCGACGTGTAGAGACGAGGTGACGGCAGGCATGAGACCACATTTGGATTTAGATCGCCACAGACCAAAACCTTCAAAATTGAGTTGCCTAACCTGGGGGAGAGCAGTGCAAACAAAGCAACCGTCGCCCAACCCCATTTCTGAGCCGAAAAGCACCCGTAAAGCCAGTACCTTAGCTTGTCTAGCCGCGCGTCGTTTGCAGGCTGAGAATCTATTGAATCGGGCCGATGGGCTACAGATCTAGAGCCGTACCAGTGAGCCAACTGCTGGCCAGTGAGCCCGCCTGCCCACCCGGCGATAGCCGATGCCAATACAGAGCTAAAGCCAATCAGAACGGCTGAGACTGGGGTCATTGCTGTGTCAGAAAAATACCAGGGTCCAAAGACAATTACGCCTCCCCAGGCGGCAAGAGCGCTGACGACTGTAACCACTACGCGATAGCGATATCTATTTCGCAAGGGATAAAAGAACAGGCACGTCACAGTACTCGTCAGCAGCCCGTTCACCAGTCCCAAGCCAAACCCTAATCCAGCACCGACTATACCTGTCCAAATAAAAAAGAGAAACGTACTGCCAAACAGCACTCCCAGCCCAGCGCCAGCGATTAGGCCAATGGCAGCACTACGCAAAACAAAACTTTTGATCAAATCGAGCCGTGAGATTGCGCTGCCACCCTTTGGGCTAAGTTCACGATTGGCCACTGCGATACTTCCTTGCTGCACTAGATACAGTTGTTGGGTAGGCCACAGCACGCGATGCCCCTACTGCATTTGCCGGCAAAACTCTTCGGCCTTTTTAGCATCGGGAATTTCGGCAGCCAGACGGGCCACTAGCTCCTGGGGCGCAAGATGGGGAAAATCGGCTAGGGTGTCGTCGATTAGATAGTTGGCCATCGGGCCAATGCAGCGGGTTAGGGTTTGCCGACAGCGACTGAGAAATTCGGGGCTGGGCCGTTCTTCGCTAATGGGCAGGGTTGATTCTGCAAACTGAGCTGAGTCTGGCTCGGGAAAATCTTGGGAATCAGCGTCTGAGCTGATATGGCTGCCTACGGCAACCTGAAGACGACTGACAAAATCGGTCGCTTGCCGTCCATTGGAAAGCTGGTTGGCCAAAATATCGACAAATTCCTCTGGGGTGGCCTGGGGGTATTGGTCAATCATTTCTTCGACAATCACGCTGGCCATCGGGCCAATGCAGCGGGCCAGCTCATGGCGGCAGGTTTCTATAAATGAGGGATCGTGCAGTTCTGAGGCGGTGCTTAGATCGGCGGCGGTGGGAGACTCTGACCGATTGACGGCCTGCGCCCAGCTTGGCTCAACGACTAAAGGAGAGCTGGGGGCAACGGCGGTGGCCAGCGGCGTTAACCGCTGCACTACGTCAGCAGCGCTCTGAAAGCGGGCTTTCGGTTTTTGCTGCACGAGCTGGGTGAGAATTTCTGCCAGGGCCGGGCTGAGGCTAGCGTAAGACTGCCAGCGCCACTCCAGAGAATCCTGATCGATGAGATCGCGGGGGTAGCGGCCCGTCAGCAGCACGATCGCGGTTACCCCCAGCGCATAGAGATCGCTGCACGGAAAGCACTGGCCCAGCTGAATTTGCTCGGGCGGCGAGTAGCCAAATTTGCCCACCATCGTCGCGGGCTGGGCCTCGTCAGGAGAGTTTGCTTCACCTGATAGCAGCGTACCGATGGCGTCGCTGACCAGGCCAAAGTCGATTAGCACTGGCAGGTTGCGATCGCGGCAGTACATGATGTTGTCGGGCGAAATATCGCGGTGCACAATGTTCAACCCGTGGAGGTAGTCGAGCACCAGCAGCATCTGCATCAACCACTGGATCACTTCGGCTTCAGAAAAAGAGCTGTCTTGCTGGCGACGCTGCTTGATTAGCTGCGAATAGGGTACGCCGTCAATATATTCCTGCACAATGAACAGGCGATTGCGCTGGGTAAAGCAGGCCAAAAACTTGGGCACCTGGGGATGGTTAAGCTGGTACAGGGTTTTGGCTTCTCGCTTAAATAAATCCAGCGCCTTTTGCAGATTGTTGGCCGTTTTTTTGGTGGGAAAAAACTCTTTCAGCACGCAGGCTTCGCCAAAGCGTTGGGAGTCTTCGACCAGGTACGATCGGCCAAAGCCGCCCTGGCCCAGCACCCGCTGCACAATGTAGCGACCGCCAATTTTGCTGCCTGGAACGACTACTTTGCGATCGCCCGCTAGTTCCAGACCAGGCTCAGGGGTATTCTCATCCGCAGGCTCTGGACTTGCCTCATGACTCGCCCTGGGCAGTGCGTGAACGTGGTAAGCCGGTACCAGTTCCTGAATATTTTTGAGCTGTAGCGGCCCGGCATAGGTGGCATCTAAATCGAGCCGCGACTTGACCACGTCGTAGACAATTTTTGAAATGCAAAGCCCGCTGGGATGGGCTTCGGTTTGCAGACGGGCGGCAATATTGACCCCGTTGCCCATGACATCCGATTGGCTAAAAAAGACATCGCCCAAGTGAATGCCAATTCGGTGCAGCAGCGCCAGTTCACCATCGGTACTGGTATTGATGCGAGCTAGCTCTCTCTGAATTTCTAGCCCGCAGCTGACGGCCTGCACGGCGCTGGCAAAATACATCAGCAGACCATCGCCGGTCGATTTCAGCACCTTGCCTTCAAACTGCTCGCAGAGTGTTTCCATCAGCGCCTGATCGCGCTGGAGCTGGGAGAGGGTTAGTTCTTCGCGTACCGACATGCGGGCGCTAAAGCCCACCGCATCGGTCAGCATAATCGCAGCTAGGGTGCGATGTCCGTGGGTCACACTCATCGGCTCCAAGGGTTACTAAAAAGGGTTACTAAAGACGCTGAAATAGCCAGCGGGCGGCAACCTAGTTCCGCTAACTACAAGTTAATTTCACCCAATATGCAGCAGTTTCCTGACGTATTCCCTGATGGCTGGCGATGCAGTAGCGAACACCCTTGATTTCCTGACATTGGCCCCCATCACGGTGGCCAATCGAGCTGGTTCAGAAAAAAGCTATAGGCTTGATTCTAGCCTACCGATTGTTCCTTCGCGGTTCAACCGCTCACTAACATCTGCTGCTTTTAGAGCTGCCCTGCATTCACTCAAGGCCGTCTGTTGAAATGGTCAGCACCGCTGGCTGCTCCTTGACCCGGGCTTCCAGAGGGCGCACTTTTTCGACCAGGGCAATCAGCTGGCTGAGGTCGGGCGGCGCGGCGTTAGGAATGTAGCCCGCATCAGACGTGACGGCCGAGGAAGCGTTCTGCATGGCCTGCTCGATATACTGCTGCTGATTGCGATCGACCCTGGGGCTAATCAAAACCGCGCCGGGAGGGACCGCGCGGCTGGCGTGCAAGGTGCGAAACGCGCCGTCCTCAAACCCTCTGCGGTACTGCTGAAAGTCGTCCTCTGACAGGGCTCCAGCCGCGACCCGGCCATCGGCGACCCACTCCAGCGCCGTGGCTGGCGTGGAGGCGAACTCAACTTTCTCCAGGGTGAGGCCGTAGAGGTCGTAGAGCGGCAGGTAATAGCCCGTGGCTGACCCTGGTTCGCCCAGGGCGATCGCCTCATTGGCCAAATCACCCAGGGTTTGAAACGGGCTATCGTCGCGCACCACCAGCACCGACTTCTGGTTTGGGGTGCCCAGAGTGGGAAAAATGGGCAGGTAATTGGCTTCGGCGATCGCGATCGCAGCCAGCCCCGAGGGCGCAAACACCAGCGACCAGTTAGCCGCTCGCACCTGCTCAACCGCGCGAATTTCGTTGAACACCGGCTCTAGCTCTACCACCGCCTTGAGCTGTTCGGCCAGGTAGGTCTGAAAGCGCTCGTATTTCTCCAGCGAGCTAGCGCCGTCGTCGTAGCTGACCAGCCCGATGGTGAGCCGCATGGGTTGCTCAGAGACGGTGCCTCCACCACAGCCGATCGCCTGGAGCAGCAGCCCCGCTATCAGGCCTACTAGACAGAGTTTGAAAAATCGGCGCAATCGACTCATGGTTTCCACAAATAGGGCGATCGAGGGGTTTGGGTAGACCTCTTAAACCCGTGTTTGCAGCTTAGAACGACGGCTCAGACAATCTAGATCTTCTTCGTATTCTGTGACGTTTCGCGGCGGGGGGTGATGGCTGGAAGGGGGCGATCGCCCTAGCCAAAATAGTCAGGCTCGTTGCCCGGTGCCCACTTGATGTTGCAGCCAATGCTAGGTTTTTGGTGACCGGGCATAGCCTCGGCGGCCAGTACGGCATTGAGGGCAGCGCGCAGGTCTTGGCCAGTGACGGGCACATCGTTGCCGGGGCGGCTGTCGTCAAGCTGGCCCCGGTAAGCGAGGGTTTTGGCCTGGTCAAACACAAAGAAATCGGGGGGTACAGGCGGCGGTGTAGGCCTTGGCTACCTCCTGGGTTTCATCAAAGCAGTAGGGAAAGGTAAAGCCAACCGACTCAGCCTGGGCCTTGAGGTGCTCGGGGCCATCCTGAGGATGGGTTTGCACGCTGTTGGCGCTGATGGCGACAATGCCCACGCCCTGGGGGCCGTAGTCTTTGCCAATGCGGGCCAGCTCCTGCTCCACATGCTTAACAAACGGGCAATGGCGACAGATAAACATCACCAGCAGGGCCGGGGCATCGGCGAATGTGCCCAAATTAATGATTTCGCCGCTAACCACATCGGTCAGCTCAAAGTGGGGGGCGGCGGTGCCCAGGGGTAGCATGGTAGATTCCACCATAGCCATGGGTTGAGTCTCCAGGGTGAAGGTTTATCGTGTCTCTATCGTACTGAATCGTATTGGGGAATCTGGCTATGACCGCCGCCGAGTTGACCGCCATTCGCAACTACCTGGCCATTTCGCCCACTCTGGCGACGGCAGGCCAGCCCACCGCCGAGCAGTTTGAGGCCCTGGCCCAGGCGGGCTATACGGTTGTTGTTAACCTGGCCCTCTCAACCTCTGACCATGCGATCGCCAACGAGGCGGAAGTGGTCAAAAGTCTGGGTATGAAGCACTTTCACATCCCGGTGGTGTGGGAAGCGCCGACCCTGACCGATTTAGAGATTTTTTTTAAGGTGATGGAGCGCAACCGCGACTACAAAACCCTGGTTCATTGCGCTCTGAATATGCGGGTTTCTGCCTTTGTCTACCTCTACCGGGTGCTGCACAAGGGGGTAGATGAACCCGTGGCTCGCGCCGACCTGCACCAGATCTGGCAGCCCAACCCCACCTGGCAAGCCTTCATCGACGAGATGCTTGCTCAGCAGGCAAAGAACGTCTAATTTCTCTGAATCGCGTACACCCCCGATGCCAAATAGGTAACTCACGTAGGGGCAAACGGTGTTTGCCCAGCCTAATCGGGGGCAGCCAGAGTGGACTCAGTCAAAATAAGCCATCGCTTTTTCGGTGGACGGCAGCGGCGCTGGTTAATCACAATGGCCCTATGAATTGGGGCATTACCCATGCAAATGACCTTGAGCTTTGTCCCCTCCCAAACCGAAATGGAGGCGGCTTTTTACCGCAAAGATGGCAGCTACGACGGCTTATTCTTTGTGGCGGTACGCACCACCGGCATTTTTTGTCGGCCCTCGTGCTCGTCGTGCCCCAAGCGCGAAAATGTTGAGTTTTTTCTGTCGCTGCGGGAGGCGGTGCTGGCCGGGTATCGCCCCTGCAAGCGCTGCCGCCCCGAGGCCAGTGTAGAGCAGCCGCCCCCGTGGGTCAGCCAGCTAATGGAGCGGGTTGAGGTTCAGGCGGGACAAAAGCTTTCGCCCCAGGATTGGCATGAGTTGGGGGTTACCCCGGAGCGGGCGCGGCGGTGGTTTAAAGATCACTACGGCATGACCTTTGCTGACTGGTGCCGATCGCGGCGGCTGGCCGGGGCCTTTACTCAAATTCGCGAGGGTGAACCGCTAGATGACGTGGTGTTTGCTCACGGCTACGACTCCTACAGCGGCTTCCGGGAGGCCTTTACCAAAACCTTTGGGGTACCGCCGGGCCAGGCCGAGACCCAGCGCTACATTGCGGTAGAACTGATCGAAACGCCGCTGGGGCTGATGGTGGCCGGGGCGGTGGACGAAGGGCTGTGCCTGCTGGAATACTGCGATCGCCGCAGTCTGGAGCGCCACTACACCACCCTGCGCCAGCGGTTCGACAGTGCGGTATTGCCGGTCAGCCATCCCCACCTCGATACCTTGAGAACCGAGCTGGGAGAGTACTTCGCTGGGGAGCGCACTACCTTTACTGTACCCCTGGCTCTCCAGGGCACCCCATTTCAGACGACGGTTTGGGAAGAACTGCAGCGCATTCCCCACGGTGAGACGATCGCCTACGACGAGCTGGCCCGCCGCATTGGCCAGCCCACGGCGATGCGGGCGGTGGCGCGGGCCAATGGCACCAACCGAATTAGCATTGTGGTGCCCTGCCACCGGGTGATTGGCAAAGATGGCTCGCTGACGGGCTACGGGGGTGGGCTGTGGCGCAAACGGCTGCTGCTGGAGCTTGAGCGGACGGGGAA
>NZ_JADEXE010000185.1 GCF_015207265.1 Nodosilinea sp. LEGE 07298
GGCCAGGGCCGGGCTGTCGGTGACCAGCATGCCGCCGCCGGAGGTGGTGATAATTTTGTTGCCGTTAAAGGAAAAAATGCCCATCTGGCCCAGGGTGCCGGTGGCCCGGCCCCGGTAGGTGGCCCCCAGCGACTCGGCAGCGTCTTCAACCAGGGGCACCCCGTAGCGATCGCAGAGTTGCACAATGGGTTCGAGGTCGGCGCTCTGGCCGTAGAGGTGTACCAGCACCACGGCCTTGGGCAGCCTGCCGCGCCGCGATCGCTGCTCTAGGGCAGCTTCGAGCAGGTTGGGGTCCATATTCCAGGAGGTGCGATCGCTGTCGATAAATACGGGCGTCGCCCCCTGGTAGAGAATGGGGTTGGCGGTGGCCACAAAGGTCAGCGTTGAGCACAGTACCTCGTCGCCCGGCCCCACCCCCAGCAAATCCAGAGCCAGGTGCAGTGCCGCCGTGCCCGAGCTCACCGCCACGGCGTAGGGCGATTCCACGGCCTCGCAAAATTCGGCTTCAAAGGCATCGACGTGGGGGCCAACGGGGGCGATCCAGTTGGTGGTAAAAGCCTCTTTGACATACTCGAGCTCGGTTTCTCCTAGGTGGGGGGGCGACAGTAGAATCGGCTGGTTCAGGGGCTGGCTCAACATGGTCACTCCTCTACAGTGGCTCGATAGGCAGGAAAATAGGTGCTCTGGCTCAGCCGCTCTAGCTGCACCCCCAGCGCCTTGGCCCGCCGGTTGACCAGGGCCTGGTACTGGGCTGGGTCGGGCACCAGCCGCAGGCTTTGAAACCGCCACCGCCCCGGCGAAAACCCGGCCTTAAACTCAAATAGCGGGTCTTTGGCCGCACCCACGCCGCCGCCTAGGTGCAGCACCCGATACTGACGCTCTTTCGCCCACTGGCGCATAAAGTCGGTTTCGAGCGTGGTGGGCGACTGCTTTAGAAAAGCGGTGCGGGTGCCGCCAAACAGGGCCTGCACCAGGCCGTTCGAGGCGCTGTAAAGCCCCGCCGAGATAGTTTCGCCCTCGGCTTCGACTACGCATAGATGCAGGCGATCGCCCAGAGCCTGGTGCAGCCCCTCAAAGTAGCCCTGGTCAAACTCAAAATATTGGCCCGTGGCCCCTACCCGCGCCATGGTTTCGGTGTAAATATCGACGAAGACCGGCAGGTGAGTCTGGCAGGGCACCCGCTTGGCCACCCACCCCTGGCGGCGGCAGCGGTTAATTTTGTTGCGGTGGCCCGACTTGGTCTGGTTCCATAGCTGCTCCTCGGGCAGGGTGAGGTCGATCGCGACGGTTTCGCCGTGGTCCACCACGGTGCAGCCCGACACTTCCAGCTGAAAGTTTGCGTTGAGCCAGGGGTGCAGCCGAAAGAAGGCGGAGCAGACCCCCTTTTCTCGTAGACCCTGGCCGAGCATAGCGATCGCCCGATTGATAAACTCCCCATCTTGCTGTGCCAGCGGATTGAGCAGCAGCCCCGGATACCCGTAGGGCGACACCGCATCGAGCTGATCGGCACTCTCCCAGCCGTCGAGGCCAAGGTCGCTGCAACTGCGCAGTAGGTAGGGGGCCAGCAGCATGCGACCCCGATCGTCAACCACCATGGCCTCGGGTAGGGTATGGGTGCGGGCAGCTTCTAGCATCAGATACCCCGGCAGCTGATAGATATCGTGGGGGGTCTGCTCTAGCAGCGATCGCCAGCGATCGCTATCGGGGGTCAAAATGTCGAGCTGCATAGGCACGTCCTTACACTAAATTCTCTTTAGGTAAACAGCCCTGAATTAGGGCTGGTGGGCAGTGCCCACCCTTACGGTAGATCAAGGCTTTCACGAGATTAAGCCAGCCGCCTACCGAGCCAAAATCTGCACCTGTAGGCCGTGCTGGGGCCGCAGCGAAAACGACGGCCCTGGGTAGGGCACCAGGTTTTGGCCGGGCAGTGGCCGCAGCTGAAACCGCTGACCAATGGTGGCCAGTAGCAGCACCGCCTCTAGCATGGTTAGCCCCTGGCCAATACAGGCGCGGGGGCCGCCACCAAACGGGTAGTAGGCGTGGCTGGGGATGCGCTTGGCGGCATCAGATGCCCAGCGCTCGGGGTAAAAGCGGTTGGGATGATCAAAAAAGCGGCTGTCGCGGTGGGTTACCCACTGGCACATCACCACGTTTTCGCCGGTATAAATGGGTTGCCCGGCAATCTCGCAGTCTTGGGTCGTCACCCGGCCCGTAACCCAGGCCAGGGGATACAGTCGCAGCACCTCTTTCACCGTCCATTCGGTGCAGGGCAGGTGGGGAATGTCGGCCATATTAGGCGATCGCCCCCCCAGCACCGTCTGCCACTCTTCTACCAGGCGTGCCTCCCAATCGGGGTAGTGGGCGATTTGCCACCAGGCCCAGCAAAACACGTCGGCGATCGTGTCGTGGCCCACGACAACGTTGACCAACTCGTCGCGCAGCTCGCGATCGCTCATGCCCTGGCCGGTCTCATCCTGCACCTTGAGCAGCTGGCAGAGCATATCGCCCGTATCGGGGTTGTGGTGGCGGCCCGCCGCGATCGCAGCGTAAATCCAGCGGTCCATCGCCTCGGCGGCGGCGTGGTAGCGGCGGTTGGCCGGGGTTGGAAAATGCTCGGGCATCAGGTACAGCAGCCAGTTGCGATCGCGGTTGTTGTACTCCTGCAAAGCGGCGTTTAAAACCGTCTCCAGGCTGTCTAGGTGGGCCAACCCTACGTCGCCAAAGGCAATTTTGCCAACGATCTGGCGGCTAACTTGGGTCATTTTGGGACGAATGTCGGCCACGTCCCCGGTTCGCCAGGTGTCGAGCTGAGCCTGCATCTGGGCCACCGCCGTATCGCCATAGTCGGCCAGGTGCGATCGCTGAAAGATCGGCTGCATCAGCCGCCGCTGCCGCCGCCAAAACGCCCCCTCGCTAACGGCCAGTCCGTGACCAAACAGCGGGTCAAAAAAGCGCGACTCGCGCCCCTCAGCTCTGGCCATAAAACTCGACCCCTGGGTTACAAACACCGCTTTAATCAAGTCGGGGTGGTTGAGAAAGTACACCGGGTGGGGGCCAAACTGTAGCCGCACAAAGTCACCGTACTGGGCACATTGGCGATAAAAACTAAGCGGATTCAAGCGGTAGTCGAGGGCGTGGCCAATCATCGGGTAGCCCTTGGGCTGGGCTACTTGAGGGGGCGAAGGCTGAAAAGTCGTCGTCATAACCGGCAAGATCCTTAGGTGGTAGGTAGAAAGAGGCGGTAAAACAAGTCAGCGCTCAGCACCGGCCAATAATGTGATCAAACAATCTGGCGCACCAGGGCAAAGGCCTCGGCGGCAGTGACGCCCACCGTCGCCCCCCGCAGCTGAGCCAAGGCCTCCAGGGCGGGCAGCGATCGCGGGTGCGGAAAGGTTTTCACCTCGTCTCGGTAGCAGGCCATCGCTTTGAGCTTGGCCCCTAGGTAGGCGCTAATATCGGCGAACACCGTAGGCCGAAAGACCTGGTCGCCCTCGGGCGAGGCCCACTCGGTTTCAGAGAGGGTTTCGTAGCACAGCACCTGCCGCACCGGGCAGTGGTTAATCGGTCGAGCCGCCACCAGCCCCGCCAGGTACACCCGCTGGTGGTCAGCGTGGAGGTCGCCCCGGTGCGGCAGGTAGAGAATGGTGGGCTGCACCTGCGCGATCGCCCCGCCAATGGCCTGAGCCAGCTGGTACCCCGGTAGACTGTCGAGCCGAGGGGCCGGAAAATCGAGATGGGTGGTGCTAGCTACCCCCAGGGCGCGGTGGGCGGCGCGAATGTCCTGACCTAGGAGGGCCGGGTCGTCGTCAGGGTACAGGTCGGGGTCGCCCTTGGTCATAATCAGCACGTGCACCTCGTCGCCAGCGTCGGCGTGGCGGGCCATCGTGCCCCCACAGCCCAGCACTTCGTCATCGGGGTGAGGGGCTACGACTAAAACAGACTGACTCATCGGTTTATTCCTAATGGGCTACGGCTACGGGGCGCGATCGCATCGCTGGGGCCGCTAAAAACTGCCGGGTATCGGGGCCGCAGCAAAACAGCACATCCAAAATCGATAAATTGGCGATAAAGCCCGCCTCAGGAAAAAGCTGAGGGTATCGCGGCGGCGCAAACTCCTGCCAAAGCACCTCAATACTAGCCGCCTCGAACAGGGCTAAATCCATGTAGTCGCGGCCCCCTGGCCCAGAGAGATAGGTATCGGCCCCCGCCGCTTGGCAAGCCGATATCAGCCGCTCGCTTTTGTGGCCCTGGGTTGGCAACTCAGAGAGCCGCATAATCGGAGTGCGAATCTCCAGCTGTTTCATCACCCACTTAATCAGCGCCATATTCAAGGCGCAGAGATTGTGCCAGTCTTGCTGCAGCAGATATTGCAGATCAGTGGCATAGCGATCGAAGTAGGGCGCTGGCGAATAGTTGGTGATCAGGGTGCCCCAGTGCTTGCGGTTCCAGGCGGTATCGGGGTTTATTTTGACGTTAATAATGCGCTGATGTTGCTGGTGCAAAACCGGCACCGTCAGCCACTGATCGCCCTGGCTGGTTTTAACTTTGTTACGGTGTTGCAGGCCCCGTCGCAAAAACTCAACATCATCCATCGCAATAAATAAATCGGCCTGGGCCAGCTTATGAAAAAACCCGAGATAGGGCAGGTACTGAGGCTGATGAATGGCGGCAATGGTCATGGTATGCGAGGTATGAAACAACTAAACCAAGCTGATAAACTAAACCTGTGAACTATTGGTTAGATAGTCGTAAAGAGCAACGATGAAATTATCTTTTGGCGTATGCTGCGGCGAAGCTTAGCGCACCGTAGAGTTTAGGCTTGGGACATTCCGCTGAGCGATGGAGTGTTCTGCAATTGGCTGGAATTTTGGTGGGCAGTGCCCACCCTACATTTTGTGGTGCGGATACTTTTTTAAATTGAAATATACTTAGGACAGTTCAACGTCCTGGGGTTCATAGAGGCCTTCTTTGCGCAAGACCACAGGAATAGTGAGCAGCAAAATCCACAGATCGAGCCCCAGTGACCATTCTTTGACGTACCAAATATCCAGGTCGAGGCGATCTTCGAGAGTATTATCTAAGCCACCCTTAACGGCCTCCCAGGCGGTCATGCCGGGCGGCATAAGCAATCGCTGTTTCTGTCGGGGGGTGTAGGTTTCGAGTGCCGACATTAGCAGCGGGCGCGGGCCTACTAGGCTCATCTCGCCGCGTAAAACATTAAACAGCTGGGGCAATTCATCTAAATGATAATCCCGCAAAACTTTGCCCACTGCGGTAATGCGAGGATCGCCCTCAAAGGTGTTAATACCAGCACCCAGGTGGATGGCCCCATCGACCATGGTGCGAAATTTATAGATATAAAAGGGCTGGCCAAACTGACCCATACGCTCTTGAACAAAGAGTACTGGCCCTGGTGAGCTAAGCCGTACGGCGACGGCGATCGCCATTAAAAGCGGGGCAATTATGATTATCCCTACCGCCGCCAGTACCACATCTATTAGCCGCTTCAGCGCTAGCTGAAGCCCGAGGCCTGGGCGCTGGCGACGGTGAACCCGCTCGATCATTTTCCACTGAGCAAGAGAATATTTTTCAACATCAGACGGCATGGGCAACACCTCTGGTATATAGGTCTGTGTAGATTCAATTGGGCACGGTAAACTAGCGCGGAGCTAGGCTTAAAAAGCGGGTTAAGTGGCCCGAACTGTTGTCGATAGCACCCCGCTTGAGGCCACAAAATCGGGTTTTGGGACGGTTATGTTTAAACCCAATTCTTGATACCAGGCGGCCAGGCGCTCAAACACATAGCGCTCGTCGTAGAGATCTTCTACCCGCTGGCGACTGGCCTCGCCCCACCGCTGCCGCAGTGCCCCATTTTCCAGCAGTTGCCCCAGAGCCTCAGCCAGGGCGTCGCTATTTTGGGGGGGCACAATTAGCCCGGTTTGGTGGGGAATAACCGCCTCGCGGCAGCCGCGAATATCGGTCGTGACAATGGGCAGCCCCATGGCCATGGCTTCGAGAATGGAGCGGGGCAAACCCTCGCCAAAGTAGGTCGGTAAACAAAACACATCTAGCAGCCCCAGCAGCTCGGGGGTATCGTCGCGAAAGCCGGTAAAGGTGATGTGTTTTTGCAGATTTAGCCGCTGCACCTGAGCCAGCAGTTCGGCTTGAAACGGCTCTGGATCGGTGCTGAGTTCGCTGCCAATAATGATCAGGTGCAAATTGGCAAACCGGGGCAGCAGCTGGGCGATCGCATCGACTAAATAAGCAAATCCCTTTTGCCGCGTCAGCCGACCAATGGTGCCCACAATCAACGTATCAGGGGGAATGCCTAAGCTGGCCCGCAGGTTGGTTTGAGCGCTTGAGCTGAGCCGCTGCCGAGAAAATTTTTGGCTATCGACTCCATTGTTGAGATGGCGAACCTGATCGGCAGGGCAGAGATTTTTTTGCTGAGCGGTAATCAGGTCTTCGTAACTTTGAGTTAGGATCAGATCGGTAAACTGAGCACAAAATTTTTCAATCCCGAAATAAATAGAATACTGCTGGGGCGACAGCAAATCGTGAAAGGGAAAGCCGTGGGCGGTGTAAACAATCCGCTCAACGCCAGCTATCTTAGCGGCTATGCGGCCCAAAACGGCGGCAATGGGCGTATGCACATGTACCAGATCGTACTGCTGCTGTCGCATCATATGCACTAGCTGAATTAAGCTTTTCAAGTTTTTGATCGGCGAAATTTCGCGATCGATCTGTACCGGACGCACGACGTAGCCTAGGTGGCTAAAGGTATCCGCATCAGCATCGGGAGAGCAGGCTATTTCGACCTCAAGACCGCAGTTCAAGAGATAGTCGATCTGAGGGCGCAGCAGCTTTAGGGTGGTTGCTCCCACTGCACAAATATGTAAAATTTTCATGGTTAAAAAGAGTAGTTTGCAAGGCCATATAGCCTTGATTAGTGTTACTGAGAATTCTTTTGAAGCTGCCTAAACAGGTTTTTGACTGAGTTGTTGATGGGTCAAATTCTTTGATCAATGTAGATAATTCTAGAGAATAAGGTGTGCCATTTTGCCAACCCCAATTTTTTGCCTAAGCGCGATCGCCCCCCGATCGCAATTTATATAAAATTCAATGTCAAGACTCTCGATGGCAAATGGTGTTTGTTTAATTGGGTTGAGCAAACACCATAGAACGTGGTGTTTACCTGTGTTTAAGACTGGTTTAATTAGACGCGATCGCCCCAGTTCTGGGCTTCTCGATGCTGCGATCAACGCAGGTCGTCGTACAAGTCGACCATGGCGGTAACATGGGCCTCGGTGGAAAAGTCGCGTCGGACCCGATCGCGCCCGGCCTGACCCAGTCGCGATCGCAGCTCACCGTCTTGCAGCAATGTCTCCAGAGCGTCGGCCAGGGCCAGGGGGTCGCCAGGAGTTACCACCAGGCCATTGCTGCCGTGTTCGATTTGTTCGCGTACGCCAGCGATGTCGGTGCCGACGATGGGTAAACCAAAGGCCATCGCCTCTAAATGGGTGGTGGGAAAGCCTTCATTGCCGCCGACCTCGACGATGCGATCGCCGTAGTCGAGCCGTTCGCGGCTCACCGATGGCAGCACCTCAATGTCGGCTACCTGGTAAAAGCCAAAGGGGTTTGACTGCCACCCGGTAAAGGTCACATTGTGAAGGTTTAGATCGCGCTGCCGCTGCATAAGCCAGTCGGCGTGGTATTGGTACTCGGCTTCCAGGTCACCAATGCAGAGCACCACCAGTCGATCGACCCAGCCCCGCCGGTTGAGTTCGGCCACCGCATCGAGCAGGTGGTGATGTCCTTTAAACGGCACGACCGACGCAAAGCAGCCCACAATCAGCTTGCCCTCGGCCTTGAGCGCCTTGAGCCAGCGGCTGGGGCGATCGGGGGCCAGGTTAGGGCGCACGCTGTTGTAAATGGTGGTAGCCTTAGCCCGGCCTGCCGGAGTCAGGTCGGTTTGAATGGCGTCGCAGACGGTGACAATGCGGCTTGATACCCACTCAAAATAGGTGTGAGACATGCCCGAGAAGGGCAGCTGGCCGTGCATGTGGCCCACCACCGGGCAGCCCCTCAGCCGCGCCGCTGCGCCAATCATCAGTGTGCCGCGACCGCCATCAACATGCACCAGGTCGGGCTGCCAATCTTGCATCAGCGCCAGGCATTGAAAGGTATAGGGCAGCAGTTCTGTTAGGGCCACTTGGGTACGCTTCCAAGCTGACCAGTGCAGCATTGCTTTGCCAAACTGGTTGAGCTGTTCGCCGGGTGGCAGCACTTCGACCTCAACGCCCGCCTGGCGATAGGCCTCGGCGGCCCGTCCTTCACCGGCCAGCACGACCAGGGGGGTAACGGTATCGGGCAGGTGGGTAATCAGCTCAAACAGCACCCGGTTGGCTCCGGCCATACGCTGGTAGTAGGCAATGTAGTAAAGCACCCGCAGGGGCAGCACTACAGGCTGCGGCACGCAGCTAGGGGCCAGCGGCATAGACTTTAAAGATTGCATAGCGATACTTGCGTAGGGTAAGGAGGGTAGATCAGGAGGTCAGATCAAGGGTTGCAGCACGTGGTGAAAGTATTCGGCGTACTGGCGGGCGATCGCCTCGGCGCGAAACTGCTGCGATCGCGCCCGGCCCTGCTCAACCAGTCGAGCCCTCATCGCTGGCTCGTCGAGCACCTGCAAAAGGCCCACCGCCAGGGCCGCTGCATCGCGAGGGGGAACCAGCACGCCCGCCTGACCGCCTGCTAAAATTTCCGCTGGCCCGTGGGGGCAGTCGGTAGACACCACCGGCACGCCGCAGGCCAGCGCCTCCGCCACCACGTTGCCAAAACCTTCGTACACCGACGACAGCACAAACACATCCGCCGCCGCCATGATCTGGTAGGGGTTGGCCCGAAAGCCCAGCAGCCGCACCGCGCCATCGAGGCCCAGCCGCCGAATCTGCCGCTCTAGCTGCGGACGCAGCGGCCCCTCGCCCACAATCCACAGGTGGGCGGGTGTGGTCTGGCGCACCCGAGCCAGGGCTTCTAGCAGATAGGTAAACCCCTTTTGCTCGCACAGCCGCCCGCAGGCCGCAATCAGCGGGCGCGGCAGGGGCAAATCCTCTGGGGCCAAGGGGGCCAATGCCCCAGCCGTGACCCGGTCATCGACCCCGGCATTATGGATGACCTGTACCGGCGGCTGGGGTGGCTGCATCAGCGCCTCAAACTCTGCCGCTACTCCCGCCGAGAGGGCAATTAACCCATCGGCCTCCGAGAGCTGACGGGCCAGCAGCGCCAGCATGGTGCGATCGAGCGGGTGCCAGGAGCGATGGTACTGACCTAGCGGCGAATTTTGGGCGCAGACCAGCAGCTTAGGGCGCTGGGGCAGCCCCCTGCAGGCCCATATGGCCGCCAGGTTGGCATGGTCGAGGGCGGCGCAAACCACATCGGGCTGCTGAACCTGAATCAAGCGCCGCAGGGGGGCTACGGCCCGCACCATCCGCAGAGTGCTAGAGGAAATGTCGGGTGGGTTTAAGCCAAACACCGGCACATCTTTAGCCAGGGCCGACTCATAGCTGCCGCCTAGCTGAGCCAGGGCTACCAAGGGCCGAAACTGGCGGCGATCGAGGGCATTGATAAGCCGTAAAAGATGCATTTCTGCCCCTCCATTCCCCAGAGAAGCGGTAAAAAACAAAAGCTTTAATTGGTCAGTTTGATGTTCTTTTAGTTGGGCATAGCTAATGGCAGATTTAGTTGTTTTTGTGTAGGTTTTTGACGGCGAGCTATCAATACTATTCATGCCGAAATGGATAAAATGAGTAGCTAAATTGTTGCTCAAGTCTTTTCTTAGAGAATGCCACTTTGCCGATCCAGGCTATTGGATCTATCTCTAAACTTAAAGTTGTAAATTTGTTAAAAATTAGATAATGATCTGGCAAATGAACTTTTCTCGATGCTGGGTCGACCCCCATTGGCTTCACCGCAATAGCTACTTTCGCATGGGCAACGATTGGGTTAAGACGGCCTTAGAAAACGGTTGGCAACTTATGCGTTGGGTCCAATTTACCCGCGATCCTGAACCTGCCATAGCATATCGAAAACAGCGTGGCCAGTGCATCTATCGAATCAAGTTCAAAATAGACACGCACTGCTATAGCGAGTTTCACTCAGGCGAAGTACACCGCGATGATTTCCCCTGCCCCTTTAGTAATGGGAGTACAGAGTGAAATTTAGACAGCTAAGGTCTAGGGAGATTTACAACTCAGCCGTTGTATACCTTACTTAATCGAGAACTGCCATGTAGCAATCTGAATTGATTCATGTAGGTAAGACGGGTATCTTTCCCTTGCAGGCGGTACGCCTGCCCTGGAGTTTTGTACGACTTATGCTATTCATCACATTTACGGTAGCAAGGGCGATCGCAAAAGAAATGCCACTTCGCCTAGATGATGTAGGTTGTCGTCTATCGATAATTTACCAGGTTCGCTAAATAGTCAACAGGGCTGAATAGAGCGCTTCATAGGCACTGGATTACTAAAGTAGGACGCTTTCTAAAAGGCCTGCGAGACAGGGGATGAAGGCAACGAAAAACTAAGGATCTTTGGCTCTACCGAGTTGATTACGCAGCCGCAGTAGGAGAATGCCAGCTAATGAGGCAGCGTAATTTGAACCGCTCGAAATTTCTGAACCCGTAGCCAGAGCGTTTGATAAGCTTTAAGCGGTTGTTGATGCCCTCCACGACACCACTGGTCGTTCTGGGCTCAAAATACTGCAGAATCTCACCAAACCAGCGTCTTACCGTGGCCACTGAGTTTGGGTAAAGGGGCTGCGCCGTGGCCATCCAGTCCAGCAAGTCGACCAGGGCTTGAGTGCCTGTTTTTGCGTCAAACATCCCTCGGAAGGTTTCCTTAGACTAGTGCATAAGAGCCAATTTGGGGGCAATGGCCTTCACTTCAGCGAGCTTCTCAATTTGAGTGTCCGTCAGGTTCTCTTCCGGTTTCAGTAAGGCATACTTGCTGTTTTTGAGCACCTCCTTGACGACCTCGGCAGAGACGCCTGCCGGGAGGTTATCCGGCTTTCGCCGAAAGGCATTGCGCGTCTGGTTGAGTTCGTCATTGACCAACTTCATGACATGAAAGCAGTCTGCCACAACCTCGGCTTGGGGCATTAATTGCCGAACTACCCCCCGGTAATTGCCCGATAAATCGATGCTGACTTCCTCAATGTTCGATAACACCTCAGCACCCCAATCGAGGAGCACGGCCTTGATATCACAATGCGTCCGAGACGGAGCCATCCCAATCAGAATATGGGTGTCGAGGTCACTCAAGACCACTACAAAGTCTTTGTGCCCTTTGCGCAGAGCGATTTCATCGATGCCCAGACGGCGGAGTCCCGTTACCTCGATGCAACTTTTTTGCGCTCACATACTCCACCATCGACCAGACAATATCCTCACTTAATCCCTGTTGGCGAGCCACATTGACGGTATCACTGTGAATCACCTGCCGCACCACCGACTCGGCATAACGGTCGCTATAGCTGCGTCGTGCCCCCATGAAATCGAAGTCCTCGCTGAAGGGTTTGCCGCATACCGCACACTTAAACTGGCGACGATTGACGCACAGCCACGTCTGGCGATAGTGACTGATGGGCAAGTGCCGTACCAGATGCCAGTGGTTCTGATGCAGGTGGCGATTGACAGTGCCGCAACGAGGACAGCAGGCTGACTCGGTATGGGTTTCAACATCAAGAATCAGCCCGGCTTCAAGGACGCTATAGGATTCAACATCAATTCCCGGCAAACCCAATAATTCGCTCAGCAGAGGCACCATAACGACTTGGTATAGTAGCCAGCATACTGAATCCTGTAGAGCCGAAAAATCTCTGATTGAGCATTGGAGAAACACATTTAATCAGCTGCACGAATTAAGTACTGGGGCTCAGCCACCTACATTGAGGCTGATTTATAAGCGGCCCAACCGCCATGGTCTGAAATATCCGGCCAGCCGTGCTCATCAATGAGTGCTTTGGGGTAGAGAAATGCGATCGCAGTTTCCCCATCTGCCAGCTTTATCTCATGGGGATACATGTGCGGCGGCTCATTGTCTTTCAGGTAAGCGTACTGCTCTGCCGTCATCACATACAGCTCTCCCGGAATCGCAATCCCCTCGGCCTCAACCTCATAAATGCCTGGGTGCCAGCCATCCTTCACCGCGTGCAAACGGTAGATAGGAGCCGTTTCTGTCGCCCCTACAAACTCGGCATCCTGCAAATTTTGGTTATCGGGCTGGCCGCGCAGGGCCGAACCACAAATAAAGACCGTGATATTTCCGGTAGAGTCAGTCATGGCAAGCGTTCCAGTACCAGGGATAGCGCAAACGGGTTTCCAATTTACAACCTTAGAGGATCACGCTGCCCCCGGCACACTTTTTTGTATACAGTCTTCCGACACCGCGCTTAGACTAGACGACCATTGGGTTCTAGCAGTGCCAGAGTCAACCTAGACGGCTCGATCACCAGCAGCGTTTCATCGCCCCGACGAGCCAGTTTAGCGGCAATATCCAGCACCTTGGCGGCATCGGTATCTTGCTTAAAAAAGCTGTAGTAGCGGTTGTTGTGGGTCAGCGCCATCAAGGGCTTGGTGACGTCAGGTACCTGCAGGCGACAGGTTTGGTAGGCGCTTTCATCGGCCACCATTAAACAGGCCTGAGGTCCAAACACTGGTCGAATACCATAGCCTGGTTGACGGGCTGGTGGCGCATAACGAGCTCCGGGTTCGTGGCCCCACACCACGTAGCCTCGACGAGTCAGCGTAATGGCTGCCGTGTCGTCACGCTTAGCTAAGCGCATCGTCACATCGATCGCCTTGCGGGCCTCTGGCACAGTTTTGAGAAAGCTGTAGAACTGGTTGTCGACGTAAATGGCCGACAGCCGATGGTCGGCATCGGGCACTCGAATGTGGCAAGGCGCATACAGATCGCGGTCAAACAGTAGCTTGCAGGCCATAGCCGAGGTTGGCACAGTGGCCAAAGACGCCAGGGAATCGAGACGAGGGGGGACGCTCATAAGGCAGGAGAAATCGCGGTAGGTGGGGCCATTACCGGGGGAACAGTCCCGGCAACAGTAGGTTTACTCAATCATGGGGGATAGTCAGTGATTTCCCAATGTTGAAATAACGGAGGTTTTGCTGACCTAATCAAAGTTTCGACTGAGGAAAATACGGATGCTGAGCACCGTTTGCAACATATTGCAACATAGTACCGCGCTACGAGGAGCAGTATGTCTCCTTCAGGGCTAATTAATTCAGACTGGCCAAGTCAAGCTAGGGGTAGGGTTTGGCAATCCCTGATAAGGTAAAAGACAGAACCATTGCCCATTTTAGGTATGTTGCCTACGCCATGATGGCTACAGTAGATTCCCCAATTCCGGTTGTATTTCCCCTAGCGGCGGTGGTCGAACAGGGGGCGATTAAGATGGCCCTGCTGCTGGCCGCGGTAGACCCCAGCCTGGGCGGGGTAGTCATCGCTGGGCGACGCGGCACGGCTAAGTCAGTCATGGCCCGAGCGCTGCACCAGCTCCTGCCCCCCATTGAGGTGGTTGAGGGGTCCTGCTGCAACGCCAACCCCACTGCCCCCCAGCTGTGGGATGACCAAACCCGCGATCGCTTTGGCCC
>NZ_JADEXE010000186.1 GCF_015207265.1 Nodosilinea sp. LEGE 07298
CCCCCAACCTGTGGCGGCGCGACCCACCCCGGCACCGCTGCCGCCTCGACCAATTCCTGTCTCCCCTGCGGTTTCAGCCCGTCCCGTAGTTTCCCAACCTATCGCCCAACCCGTCGTAGATCCAACGGAACGATGGCTAGCACTCTCGCATTTGGGGAGCTACGGGCAGAGTCCGCAGTTGGGCGATCAACGACTTGCTCCGGTACCCACAAATGCTGTGGTTACTGATCCGGCCCCTGTAGTGCAGGCCAATACACCGACATCACGCTCTGAGATCAACCATGCCGAAGAAGCGGCCATTCTCCAGGGCCAGCCGGTGGCATTGCCCCCGACAGCGCCCCTGTTGATGATCGGCAGTCAAGCTCCAGCAGTGCTGGAAACGCCGTTGATCTGGGCGTCGGAGACAGACAGTCCTCAGTTCGTGGTGCAGTTGACCGAACCACTACTGACTGCCGATGGAGAGATTGGCTTACCGGCAGACACTTCGCTGGTAGCACAGGTGACATCAGTGGCGGATAGCGGCCTGGTGCAGCTGGCGGTGGTCTCGTTCATTCAGGCGGGTCAAGAAATCCCGCTGTCCGCTGGAGCTGTTCAACTGCGCGGAGTAGAAGGCACCCCCCTGATCGCCCAGAAGTATGACGACCCAGGCATGGATATCGCCCGGATGGATGCCACGATGGCGGCTATGGCTGGGTTATCTCGGGCGGCGGGGTTAGTGAATCGACCCAAAACCTCCTCGGTTATTACCTCTGTTGGAAGCAGCGCGATCACCCAGGACACCGGAGAGCCCAATCTTCTAGCCGGGATTCTTGAAGGTGCCTTTGAGCAGCTATCGGGGCAGGTGGAAGCACGAAATCAAGCGGCCCTGAATGAAATCTTGAATCGACCCGTCGTCTGGTATTTGCCAACCGGCACTGAGGTCGACGTGTACGTGAATCAAACGGTGGCGCTATGAAAACACCTTGGACTCCCTGGATTGTGGTCGGGGCACTTTCTCTAGCGGGTATTCCCCTCGAATCTGCCCAAGCCCAGTCAGCCTATTCCGTTTCTGCCAGTCATGCCCAAGGGTTAACTGGCAGCCAGGCCCCCGTCATCCACCTTTGGCCTGGCTATGGTACCAACCTGAGCTTTATACCGACTAACGAAACCATCGTGCGGGTGTGGATCGATGATCCGTCCCGAGTGGCTCTCGATTTTGATCAACCGCTCTGCCCCACCGCTGCGGAATCAGGCTGTGTCTCCGGTCGGCCTTCGGTGATTCATCTGAGACGAATTCAGGGACTGGCTTTTGAGAATTTGCCCAGGGCCAGCGGCACCCTGCTGACGGTGATTACCGAGACGTCTGGGGGCGTTGGCGGAGCCTTGCCGGAGGCAAATCGCCGCCTCTACGAATTCCGCATCGCGTTTGGTACCGGCGAGCCCAATTACCACACCGTCGTGGTTAACCCTGCCTCTCCCATCCATCCGTTACTGGGGCCAGGAGATGTGCGCCGAGGGCTCCAGGTGGCTGAAGCCAGAGGACTGATTGCTCAAAACCAGGATTTGTGGAATCGGCTACAAACCTTTCTGAGGTTGGCCCAGGGTGGCCTCGCTGTGCCTGCTGCCGCCGAGCAAGCAGGGGTTTCTTCTGAAGTGATCACCCGCCTGGCGGAATGGGGGGCCAACGCTCGTGACGATCCGCCTTTGAACTCTACCGCTCTCTAGGTTCTCTACTCAGGTTAAAGCCATGACCTCATATTTTTTCAGGCGCAGGCGGCCATGGCGGCCTGTGATCGGGATTCTTGTTTTAATTTTGGCGATCTGGCTCCATGGCTGGCGGGTGTCACCGGCCCACTCCAGCCTCCAACCAGGAACACCTGTGCCTGTGATTCAAGATCAGATTTTAGGAACCAAGCCCGACTGGGTACAGATCACTCTGCGCACCCTGCCAGCGGTGCTGGAGTCTGGCTCGTTTGAGGCTCCAGCGGATCTGATCCGTCTGCTGGGCTACGATCCGTCGCGGGTCTGGCAGGCCGGTCAAACCGCTGACCAGTATATGCAGCTAGGCGATTTCCAGGAAAGCTTTCAACTCCAGCAGTTCTCGCTGTACGAGATTGCGGCTTTGGTGGGGCTGGATTGGCCTGCCCTGCGGCTGGCGGATTTTGCGCTGGTGGCCTGGCAAACCCTTGGGGACTTGGTGCAGGCGGTGCCGGATTTAGCCAACCGCCCGGTGGAGTCTGTGGCCCCGATCGCCGACCTGCTCAAGGGAGAAGTCGATCCACAAACTGCGATCGCCGAGGTGCTCCAAGATCAGGTCTTGGCATCCCTCAGTCTGGGAGATCTCAACCTGGAGCAGTACGGACTAGCGGATATTCCAGGGTTGATGGAGGCTCCGCTGGAACGCTTCCGCGACTGGCAACAGTCCGTTATCGACCAGGTGCCCGGTCTGGCCGATGTCCCCTTCGCCAACTTCCCCAACCCCATCGTGGAGCAAGGCGTAGTGGTGGGCCAGGTGGATGTGGTGTTTGGTGCGGCGGAAGGCGATCGCATCAACACCATCAGCGGTAGTTATGTGGAGGGGTTCAATGTGCCCTGTGAGGCTGACTGCGCTCACCTGGAAATCGGGCAACCCACGCTGGTGGAAGGCACCCAGTGGGTCTCCGGCAAGTACCAACAGGTGCGCGGCGGGCGGGGAGCCTTGGCCGCCGCCAACGGTGGGGTTGAACCTACCGGTCGCCATCCCTTCGGCAATGCGTTCAAAGTGGCGGTGTTAGAGACCGATGAGGCCTCCGGCACCGCTGAAACCGGGCTGTATTTCCGCATGTGCGTTCGCAACCTGTTTGTGGACTTGGGCTGCACTCCCTACTTCATCGGCCCCATTCCCTGGTTACCGGTGCAGGAAGAAGGCATGGTCTTCTTGGGTCAAATCAAGGAAGGCCTTTCGACTACTGATTCAGCAGAAGCTGCTACGGCTAAAGGGATTGACCCGCAGACTGGAGAATCCAAACCCGCCCCAGCACCTGTCGCCAGGGCTTCAGGCTCTCCAGGGACTGCTACCGGACGGTTTATTCACCCCGCACCGGGCTATGGCGTCACCAGCAGCTTTGGCTATCGCACTCACCCGATCCATGGCGATCGCCGTCTTCACAGCGGTACCGATTTCGGCACCCCCACCGGCACCATCATTCGAGCGACTGATGGCGGACAAGTCACCTTTGCAGGCATCAGTGGCTCCCTCACCAGCGGCTACGGCAGGCTCGTCGTCGTCAACCACGGCAATGGCCTAGAGAGCTACTACGCCCATCTACAAGGCTTTTTTGTGCAGGCGGGCGACATTATCGCCCAGGGAGATCCGGTCGGTCGCGCCAACAGTAGCGGCTGGTCAACGGGGCCGCATTTGCACTTTGAGGTGCGCCAGAACGGCCAGCCCCAGAACCCCATGAACTATCTCAGTTAAGGAGCTTAGCGATGAGACTTAACCGTACTGTCTTCGCTGGTTTAGCAGGCCTCTGTCTCCTGCTGGTCGGTCTAATCTCGGTTGTGGGCCTCAATCTGGCTCGGGCGTCAGACCCCATTCCACAGGCGGTCTACGACTGCCTGCACCCCCAGCCCCAGACCCCAAAACTCTGGGGCATGGTGGAGACCGCCTCCGGCAGCTACTTCTTAATCGGGGCTGGTGAAGGCGAGACCTACCAGGAAGTGTTGATTTACCTGGACACTCAAGCCGTTTGCCGGTCGCTGCTGCCGGAGGATGACCCGGTGATGAGTCACTACATCCCCCTGAACTTGGCCCGTGAGCTAGCCCTCCAGCGCTACACCCAGGTGCTGCAAGAACAGGGCGGGCGCGATGCCTACCAGCAGCAGCTAACCGAGTATCTGACGGCAGCTCCCGAAGGTACCCGCAGCCAGTTTCCTGAGGAATACCTCTGGGCGCTGGAGCAACTGGGCATTGAGCTACCGCCCAATAGCTATGAGGTGCTGCGCTGATGCGTTACTACACCGAACACCCCTCAGTTCTGGGTCAGGTGGATTCCACCTCTACTCAATCCATTTCTCAACTGGTGACCTCACTCCAATCCCGCCAGGGGCTCACCCTGCTGGGCTGTGTGGTGCTGATTGCTGCCTTCTCCCTAATGAGCCAAGGCAAGAAAGGTAAGCTCGCCACCAGCCGCTTTGGTGGCAGCCCCGAGAAATCCGCTGCTCGCAAGCGTGCGGTACGACAGATTCAGCAGCGCAAGCGCAACGCGGTTTCCCTCTACATTGGCAAGCCTACTCGCAAGCAAGATGCCCGGTCTCTATACCTGCCCGACCTCCAGCGGGGCATCGCCGTTTGTGGTGGGCCAGGCTCCGGCAAAACCTTCAGCGTCATCGATCCGCTGATTCGCTCCGCCCTTGACCAGGGTCTACCGGTAGCCATGTACGACTTTAAGTACCCGACCCAAAGTGCTCGACATGCCGCCTATGCCGCCAAGCTGGGCTACGACGTGCGAGTGCTGGCCCCCGGCTTTCCTGAGTCCGAAGTGTGCAACCCCATCGACTTTCTCCGCAGCGAGTCCGATGCCGAGATGGCGCGACAAATCGCCACGGTACTGAACAAAAACTTTCGGCTGATGACCCAGAGCACCGAGGATGGCTTCTTCGCCGCTGCAGGCGATCAGCTCACAGAAGCCCTGTTGATGCTAGCCAAATCCACCCAGCACCCCGACATCATGACCGCCCAAGCGGTTCTAGGGCTGACGAACCTGGGCAATCGGGTGGCGGCAGCTCACGGTATGAACAGCTGGATTCGAGTGTCTTTCAACCAGTTGATTGGGGTGAAAGATGCCGAGAAAACCGCCAGCGGCATCGTGGGAAGCGCCAGCGAGACCTTTACCCGCTTTATGAAAGAAGGGGTACTGGGGGCCTTCTGTGGTCAAACCTCTATCCCCCTCGATTTAACCGGCAAGCAGCTGCTGATTCTGGGGATGGATCGGGAGCGACGGGATGTGGTGGGGCCGCTGGTAGCCACGGTGTTGCACATGCTGGTCACCCGCAATGTGGCCCAGCGTCGGCAAGATCCGCTAATTGTCGCCATTGACGAATTGCCCACCCTCTACTTACCTACCCTGGTGCAGTGGCTGAACGAAAACCGAGAAGACGGTCTCGCGGTCATCCTCGGCTTTCAGAACCTGGTGCAGCTAGAGAAAACCTATGGTCGCGAACTGGCCCGCGCCATCCTGGGAGCCTGCGCCACCAAAGCGGTTTTCAATCCCCAGGAATACGAAGCGGCCCGCATGTTCTCAGACTTCCTGGGGGATGAAGAAATCCAGCACAAGCAAAAGTCGCGCAATCGCGGCGGCGGCAAATCCAGTACCACTATCTCCGACCAGGAGCGTACCCGCAAGCTATTTGAACCCAGCCAGTTTCTGCGCCTGCCGCCGGGCAAATGCATCTTGATTAACCCCGGTTTTACTTCCCGAGGGGAAGCCGCGATTCCTATCCAGCAGGCGATCAAGATTCCCAAGGCCGATGTGAAAGCCAGCGAAGGCAGTGAAGCCCTATGGGCCAAAATCCACGCTCGCCTGGTGCGCCGCAGCCCTCAGCAGATGCCCACTGCCGCTGATTTAGAAAAACGGCGACAGATGGTGGAAGCGATGTTGCCGGAGCCTCAAGCCCCGGTCAACTCGGCCTACCCCGACCCCGCTGGCCTCATCGATAAATACAGCAGTTTGCTTTAGGAGAAACCCGATGACGACAACGATTCAATCCCCCGACCTCATGCTGGCACAGACCCTGCGGGCGAAGCTGCCTGTGGATACGGTCACCGCCCTGCTGGCTTACCCCAACATCGCCGCTGATCTGGCGCTGGTGCTAGATCAGCCGCCTTTGGGTACTGACTACGTGCCCCGCGAGATTGAGGTGCTGTACGACGATGTGACGGTGTTTCACTGGCGGGATGGCCGGATTCATGCCCAGTGCGCCGATGTGGATATCGACTACACGCCAACCCTGGTGGAGTGGTTGATCGATGGCGACACCGCCTACTTTTCGGTTCAAGGGCTGGAGGTGATTAACCGCATCACAATCATGCCCCTGATGGAGTTAGAAGGACTAGACCCCCTAAAGGAGGAACCATGCAAGCCGTAGTGAATCCCGGAGAAGCGAAACAAATCGAGCAGGATTATGCTCACACTACCCTGGCCTCTAGCGAAATAGCAGCAGCCACGGCTCAATCAACTGCTGAGGCTGTACAGGCCTTTATTCAGATGCTGCGCGAGCGACTACAGGCTGCTCGACAGAAGGAGCAAGACCCGGAAATTGAAGCACAGGATGCTCAGCATGGGGATGCCGTGGATTTGCCCCAATCCGCCGCTGAGCCCATTGAGATCAAGATGGGTCGTGAGATTGTCTACCGCGAAGGCTATGCCGATAAAGACCCCGTCAATAAGCTCAACGCCAATACGCTAAAGCTGCTCCAGGCGGCGGTAGATGCGCCCCCGCAGGCGGGCGCTGAGACGACTACCGGGGCCAAAGGGACGATCAATATCAAGGCTGGAGATGAACTGGTTTATCGGATGAGCAAGGGGGCGGTTGAGACCAATCGGCTAGAACCAGATTCAGTTGGTCAAGCGGAAGTGTCTTCCCTTGAGGTCGTCCAGGAGGCGTCAACAGCAGATCCCAAGCTAGCGGATGAGACTGTGCCCCCCGTCCCTGTGTCCCTCGCGAAAGCAGCCACGAAACCTGAGCCCAAGGAAAACCCGGCCCTTATAACGGCTATAGAACTAGAGCAGCAACCATCTGCAAGTCAGCCTGCGCCCACCCGAGTTGTCGCTCAGCCCCTGGCCATGGCCTCACCCAAGGTGGTCTCCATCCTCAACGTGATGGAGCGCCAGAATCAGCAGGTGGTGGAAAAAGCCACCCAGAAATGGATGCAGCAGACCACTCGGGTGATGCAGCGCTCGTCCCAGCAGTTGACTGAACGGGTAGTGGCCCTGGCGGCGAATATCCGCAGTCGGCAAGTTGCCTCCACAGCGGTGGATTTGCTCCAAAAGTACGGCACTGCCTACAGCCCTGGTCGAGGCTTCTATGTGGCTGAGAACTACGTAGTCAGCTCTAAGGGCCGTATGGTCACCGTCTCAGACCGCGAAGGCATCGAGTTGATGACGGCCCGCAAAACTCGCTGGGGGTTGGACATCCTCAAAAACGACATGGTGGCGTCCCAAGAGGCCGACTTCATGAAAGCCCGCCAGCAGATCCAGATCCAGGGGGTGGATGGTCTGTCTCCCGAGCCCCCCATGCGGGTACGGCAACTGGGTAACCTCGCGCCAGCCGGGGACAGGGGCATAACCCGCGATCTTACTGCCCTGGCCCTAGCGAAAACCGCTCGCAAACTGCTCGATGTCACGGGCAGTCGCCCCAATGTCCAGGGCAAGCGGGTTTTCCAAGGGGGCAGCCAGTACCGGATTGAGGAAACTCCCAACAGCCTGAAAATTCAAGCGGGAGAGCGGGGTCAGATTCTTAGCATCGACAACGGCAAAATCAAGTCTGATCTCACGTCTAAGGATGTGGCCTACTTCCGGTTCATTGACCGCGAACTCAGCCAGGATTTACAGCGGCACCAACCGGCGACAGTGACGCCCCTAAACAGCCGACAACACAGCCGTGCCGTGGGCATGGCTATGGGTGAGTAGGGATGATAGAAGACGCCCAACAGCAGATGGTGAACCACTTCACCACCCACTTTCTGGGGGGTGAAGGGTTTACGACGATTACCGCCGCCCGACAACAGGCGGCGCTGGTGTTGGGCACGCCGGTCAACCCCGGTACAGCGCTGGCGAAGCAGGTGGATGAAGCGGTGGAGGGGGCGGTGGTGCGGACAGCCCAGCGGATCCTCCAAGCCTCGGCCACTCCCCTCGACGCCTATGAGCGGCTGATCGATCTACATGATCGCCAGCCAGCCCTGAATGTTCGTTCCTCCACCAGCGTGTTGCAGCAGGCCTACAGCACGCCCATCCCCATCGCGTATTTGGCCTCTACCCTGTCGGGCATTACCCCAGAAACCACCGTCTACGAACCCTCTGCCGGACATGGCGCATTGCTGGTGGGAACTGACCCCACCCAGGTGACCGTCAATGAACTCAATCCAGATCGCGCCGCTGACCTGCGAGCTCAGGGGTACCGCGTCACGGAGCATGACGCAGCGGAGTATCAGCCAGAACGCCTGCACGATGTGGTGATTGCTAACCCACCCTTTGGCGCGGTGCGGGACGCGCAGGGGCAGCGTAAGCGATTCAGGTTGCCCGGCAACCTGCGAGGGACGACTCAGATTGATCAGGCGATCTCGTTTCAAGCTCTAGGGGCGATGAAGGACGATGGTCGCGCCGTTCTGATCCTGGGTGGCAAGTTAGGGGTGGATGAAGAGCGGCGGTCTGAGCGCTACAACAGCCTGGAAAGTCGAGGTTTCTTCTATGCCCTGTATCAGCATTACGCCGTTACCCAACACATTTCCATTTGGGGTGACCTATTCCATAAGCAGGGAGCAGGCTTTCCGACTGATTTGATTGTGATTGAAGGCCGAGGACGGTCGAAACGCCCGTTACCTGCCGCTGATGTCCCGGTTATCTACAAATCGTTTGCTGAACTTAAGGAGTTGATTCCCCATGAACCTATCCACCACGCCCGTTTCACCCTGGACGTACCCGTTCATGACCAGCAAGTACCCCAACTTTTCCAACCTCTGGACGCTGGAGGGCATGGGAACGCTATTCATCGTCAAGGTGCCACCATCGCTAGAGCAGCTGAGCGAAGCGACTTACCTGCAGCTGATGCAAACTCGGCTGGACAGAATGATTCAGGACTCGGTCTCGGAAACCTCTCAGATCGAGACGCAACAAGGGCTGGCCACCACCCTCAGCGAATTGGACTGGGCTCAGGAGATTCCGATACTGGAGCTGGACGAGGAGCCGGACTTGGCTCTGGAGTATTGGCGGCAGCAGTGGGCAGAGACCTTGATTCGGAGCAACTGGCGGTTTCAGGAACGACTGGGCCACTACGGGGGGAGCTTTCCGGTAACGCCCGTAACCCCCAGCTATCCGGACTATCTGGACTGGCTGAGCCTCCACGACGAAACCACGCTAGAGGCGTGGCTGAACGAACTGAGTCTGTAGCCCTTCACCCAGAACTCACCATGAATCCTCCTCTTTCAACCGGCGGCGCTGAGGCTCCGTCGGCAGACACCTATGATGTCCAACCCCGGCAGGTGGCCTATGTGCCCAAGAGCAAAGGCTTTTCGACTCAGACCCTGATTCCCTTCAATATGGCCAGTGCGGCCCAGCAGGCGCTAGAGTGCTTTGAGCAGCAGCACGGCGACATTGATGACTACCTGGCTATTCGCCTGGGCTATGGTTCGGTCGCAGAACTCCACGGCTACTTCAGCGCTGAGCAGGTCGATGCCTCGGCCCTGGCGATCAGCAATATCGAGCGGGGAGCCGGATTTATTACCGGCGACCAGACCGGCATTGGCAAGGGCCGCATCTGTGCCAGCATTATGCGCTATGCCCAGCAGCAGGGGAAGATCGCCCTGTTCATCACTAAGGACAAACCCCTCTACGCCGATATGATGCGGGATGTGGGGGATATTGGGATGCGGCGGTTTTCGCCCTTCATCACCGATAGCGATACCGAGATTCCGCTGGCCAATGGGGCGGCGCTGAAGACCGCAGGAGCCGTCAAACAGCAGGCGGAAATGCAGGCGATGATTCAGCGGGGGAACCTGGGGCGCTACAGTGCCGTGTTCACCACCTATAGCCAGCTTCAAACGGTGGGGAAGAAGGAACCTTTACGGCGAAACTTTTTGCGCAAGATGGCTCCCAATGCCATTTTGATTCTGGATGAGGCCCACCAGGCGGGGGGTAGCAAGGGGGGATGGAAAGAAGCGGGGCCACCGGATCGGGCGGACTTTGTGCGGGAACTCATCGATCTGTCATCGGGAGTGTTCTACTCGTCAGCCACTTACGCTAAGCGGGCCGATGTGATGGATCTCTATGCCAGGCGCACTGACCTGCGCCTGGGGGTCAGCAGCATGACGGCGCTGGAGAACATTCTGACTCGGGGTGGAGTGCCGCTCCAGCAGATTGTCGCCAGCAAG
The DNA here is from genome assembly GCF_015207265.1 of Nodosilinea sp. LEGE 07298. Taxonomy (GTDB): domain Bacteria; phylum Cyanobacteriota; class Cyanobacteriia; order Phormidesmidales; family Phormidesmidaceae; genus Nodosilinea. Next base: position 10,106 of record NZ_JADEXE010000186.1, read on the forward strand.
TTTGTGGCTTCGGGGCAAATGCTCAGGCGGGAGCGCTCCTATGAGGGGATTTCGTTTCAAGCCAAGACGGTGCCGGTGGATCGGGAGGTGGCCGACGACTTCTCGGCGGCGATGCGAGCCATTAAGGATTTTGACCGGGCCAAGCAGAAGGCGGTTAAGGCGATCAGTAATGAGGCGAAGGCCGAGGCTAAAGTTTTAGGTGAGGATGGAGCGATTGGCGAGGTGGGAGCCAGGAGTACCAACTTCACCTCGTTGATGCACAACTGCATTGAGCAGGGATTGCTGGCCCAAAAGGCGGATGCGACGGTGGAGGAAGCCATTGCGGCCCTGAACCGAGGTGAAAAGCCGGTAATTACCGTGGCCAACACCATGGGCAGCTTCATCGAGGCTTACGCGGAGTCCCAGGATTTGAGCCCTGGGGATGCGATGAGCCTCTCCTTTGGGGATCTGCTAGAGCGGTATCTGGAGCGATCTAGAGACGTGGTGGTGACAGACTACCAGGGCCACTCCACTCGGCTGCGACTCAGCGATGACCAACTGGGCGGAGATGCCGTTCTGGCCTACGAGGAAGCGCTGGATTGCATTCGCGAGTCCGACTTCAGTGGCATTCCCATTAGCCCGATTGACTACATTGAGCAGCAGCTAGAGCGCTCTGGCTACCAGGTTACCGAAGTCACCGGGCGGACGGCGGGCATTGAGTATGGGGCCGATGGCACCATGGCCTACAAGGTGCGGCTAGGGGAGGAAACCACCGCCAAGGGTAGGATCGATGCGGTGGCCCGGTTCAATGCCGGAGATGCCGATGTTATTCTGCTCAACTGCTCGGGTTCGACCGGGATTTCGCTCCATGCCTCGGAGAAGTTTGCTGACCAGCGGCCTCGCCACATGATTGTGGCCCAGGCGGAGCGGGACATCAATGTGTTTATGCAGATGCTGGGACGGGTGCATCGCACCGGGCAGGTGGCCTTGCCGAACTACACCTTATTGATGGGGGATCTTCCGGCTGAAAAACGACCGGGGGCGATCCTATGTCGCAAGATGGCCAGCCTGAATGCCAACACGACGGCAGCACGGGAGACGGACATTTCCCTTAACACCGTGGTGGATTTTATGAATCCCTACGGTGAGCAGGTGGTGACGGAGCTGTTGGCGGATGACCCAGAACTCAATGCCAAGCTGGATTTCCCAGCTGCCAAGGCCGAAAACGATGCCTCAGATATTGCCCTGATCAAGAGGGTGACGGGTCGGATTCCGCTGCTGCCTGTTGCCGAACAAGAAGCCGTCTACAGCCTGATTGAGTCGGAGTACTGTGACCTGGTGGATCAGGCGAGGGCGATGGGAGAGAACATTCTAGAGGCAGATCAGCTGGATTTGGACGCCAGGCCACTGGCGCGGATGGAGGTGATGGCCGATGACAGCGAAACGGCCAGCGAGTTCACGGGGCCTGTGTATCTGGAGCTGGTGGAGGCTAAGAGTGAGAGTAAGCCGCTAACCCAGCTTCAGGCGATCAATGTAGTACGGGAGTCAGTGGGGTTGGCGGAGGTGAGGTCGTTGGAAGATCACGACCCGGACGCTGTAGCCGCGCAGGCCAGGCAGCAGGTAGCGGCGACAATTACTCGGTTAGAGGCAGAAACAACCCAGTATCGGCAGGCAGCGATCGCCCAAAAGCAAGACAGCAAGGCGATTGAAAAGCTGAACGATCGCATTGAGCAGCAGCTCACGCATGTCTCTAGCGTGCTAGAAACTTTCGTGCCGGGCACACCGCTGCGGTTGGTGACGCCTGCCAGCAAGACCATTCTCTATGGGGTAGTGGCGGGGGCAGATGCCAAGAAGCGATCTGGGAGTCCGGCGGCACCGAACCGCTGGAAGATCAGGATTTTAGTGGCCGATTCCGCTCGGCAAATTACGGTGCCGTTGTCGAAGTTCAACACAGGGCGGAGCGGCTCGCTCGATGCCACGGTTCAAACGGAGGACTGGTTTGGCAATAGCGTTTATTCCTTGTTCGATATGCAGCAGGAGGCGGGGCGGGTCAACCGCCAGATCTTCACCGGCAACCTGATCAAGGCGTTTGAGAAGTATTCCAACGGGAAATTGGTGAACTACACCGACTACCGAGGCGAGGTCTGCCAGGGGCTGATCATGCCCAAGGGCTTTGATATTGAGTCGGAGCTGACCAAGGAGCCGGTGGCGTTTAAGGAGCCGCAGCAGGTGTTTCGGTTCCTCACAGAGTTGACCAACTGGCAGGGGACGGTGAAGACCCTCGATGAGTTGCTGCTGCTGAAGCCGCAGCAGGCGGGGGAGGGGTTCATTCTGCAAGCGCCGAAGTCGAAGGAGTCGGGTGGGCGGTACTACCTAGATGAAGACTTGATTGCGGCGGCGGGGTCGGATTTTTATTCGGTCGCCGATCGCATGGAAGTCGTCATTCCCCCAGAACGGCTGGAGCGGGTGCTGGGGGTGGTGATGCAGCAGCGGAACTATACGCTGGCGGCGTTTGAGTTTAAGGAGGTGGCGCGGCAGTTGATGGGGGTGTCGCTGCCCACGCTAGAGAAGGTGGAGATACAGGAGGTAAAGCCCCCGGTTGTTTCTCAGGCAGTGGCACCTGCTGTAAGTCAACCCAGGCCAGAGCCAACCGTGGAAAGGCCTGCTGTCTCAACCGCAGAGAATCCAGTGTCCCCATCTGCACCCAATCGGCCTCTGATGGGCCAACTGGAGAAGCGAATTTTGCGGTTTTTGAGGAATGCCGGGATTGAGCAGGACGTAATGACGTCTCAAGACTTTCACCAGCGGATTGAGAATGAGCCCTTCATTCCGCTGGTGGTGGAGCGACAGGGGGATGAGCTGTACCTGACCCATTACCTGACTCAGAACGGGGATATGTTCATCGATTCTGAAATGGTATTTCAGGTGCGAGGCGAGGGGCACATCGAGTTTAAGGAGACGGCGGTGCAGAGTCTGCGGGGTGGGGAGTCGCGGCTGCCAGATCGCGCTTTTGCCCAAGTTTTCTCCAAAAACATCGTGCAGCAGGGGTTCGCGGAAGCAGCCCAGGCTCAGCTTCAGGCCCAGGCAGTGCCCGAAGTTGAGATGGTGATCCCGCAGGAACCCGAGGATGAGCGATCGCGGATGCCGAGTGATATGCGGCAATATTTGGAGGTGAAAGAGCAGTATCCCGATGCGATCGTGCTGGTGCAATCGCCGGATCAGCGGTTCTATGAGGCGTTTTTTGACGGCGCTCGGCCCTTGATCAAGCATCTGGAGATGATTGGCACCAGTATGGAGTCTGGAATGAAGGAACTCGGGCGGGTGCCGGTGGCGGGGTTTCCGGTGGGGAGTTTGCACAAGTATTTGGACAGGTTGGCCCAGCAAGGGGATGTGGTGATTGTTGATGGGGAGGGGGCGATCGCCATCCACCCCCATTATTCCCC
>NZ_JADEXE010000187.1 GCF_015207265.1 Nodosilinea sp. LEGE 07298
GCCTACACCAGCGCCATTGACGTAGGCCTGCATGCGGGCCAGGGTAACCTGGTGGCGGGTGAGGGTGTTATCGAGGTGCTGAATGTGCTGCTGAGCGGCCTGGAGCTTACTGCTGAGGCTAACGGTCAGCGATCGCGCAATCATCACCTCAGAGTTCAAATCGAGGTCATGAAGGGGCGATCGGCCCACCGCCAGACTCTGGTAGTGGTTCTTAATTCTGACCAGGTAGTCTTGCACCTCGGCCTGGCCCTGGTGAATTCGCACCCGCAGTCGCTCTAGCTCCAGCTGCTGGTCGGCCACCAGGTTCTTAACACCCACCAGAAGTTGTTCAAGCACCTCGTACTGCCACTGGTCTTTGGCCTCTAGCTGCTGCTTCAGGTTGACAATGATTTTCTGCTGAACGTTGGAGTACTCTTCTGTTTGGGCCAGGTGGGCCTGGAGCATTTGGTGGTTGGCCACCTGCTCCTGCATGTCTTCTATAGATTCTTTAGCTTGATCAAGGGCCTGCTGCAGCAAACAAACGCGTTGAACCAGCTTAAAGTCCAGCGAGCTTTCCTGGAACATGGGCGAAACCGATGAAGAGGAACTCGGAGCAAGGTGACGAAACTAACGAAACGAAACTAGAGGGGTAAACACTTGAGACTCGGTGCGTCCTGGTTAAGCCGTAACCTACCAGGCTCTGGCTGGGGGTGACTGTGGGGGGCACTACTTAGGGCCAAATTTATACTGAAACTTTACATGGCAGCCATGGCGAAATTGACAGCGGCATTGATGAGGCAGCGACCCTAATTTTAGCCCTCTAAAACCCTGGGATCAGCCACCACAGGCTTAGCCCCAGCAGACCTGTGCAGGCGTGCTGAATCCAGCGCTGCGGGCCAGACTGACGACAAATTTTAGTGGTTAGCCACACCGACAGCGCCATACCCAACAGCAGCGTTGCACCCTGCAGAAAGGCTACCACTGCGGGGTGGGCAACCCAAACCGGCAGATTTATCCCTGAGGCCCCAAAGGTGGCTAAAGATACCGGCAAAATACGACCACCCTCACCCAGACCCAGGCGCAGGTAGTGGGCCAAATTAGCCGCCCATACCAGAGGCAAATAGCCGTAGGCCAGCCTGATCACCGGGCGCGGGGTTAAGCCCTGAGATTTTCGCCAGATCCACTGCCCGCCTTCTATAGTGAGCGGCAGCAGGGCAGGCAGCGCCAAAATTCCCAGGGACACCAGGCTGTGACCTAGCGTGGTACCTGTCGGCAAATCGATTCCCAAGCGGGCCTCTAGCTCGGGCAGGCGGTGCAGGTACACGGCCCCCAGCAGTAGAAACATCAGCGCCACCTCAGCGGCGCGGGGCCGGTGCGTGGTCCATAGCTCAATGCCGGGGGGGCGCAGGTTAAGCTCGACCGAGCGGTGAGGGCAGGCCTTGAGGCAGGTCATACACAGCACGCAGTCGCGGTTGTCTTCGAGCTGGGCCGGGTGCGAGTAGAGGGGGCAGCCGTTGGTTTCCTGCCCTTCGCCTTTGGCGGGGCCGCCTTTGTAGCACTGGTAGGTGGTGCATTCGGCTGAACAGGTGCCCTGCTGCGCCCGCAGCTCGGTGATCGAGAGCTTGGCGAACATGCCGTTCATGCCGCCGATGGGGCACAGGTAGCGGCACCAAAACCGCCGCTCAAACAGGGCTGAGAAGATCATCGCCCCGGCGGTAATCAGCAGCAGCAGGCAGGCGGAGAGATAGGCGGAATCTTCTAAATGCCACACCTCTTCCCAAATTAAAATTAGGGCAAACAGGGCAAACAAAAACCAGCCGCCCCAGCGATCGGCGGCCTGGCGGGGCCAGCGTTTGAGCCTGCCCGGAAATAGCTTTTGCGAAATCCACTGGGTGACTTCGCCGTAGATCATAAACGGGCACACGGCGCACCACAGCCGCCCTACAAAGGGAAAGCTGAGCAGCACCAGGGGCCACCACCAGGCCCAAAACACCGTGAGCGCTACGTTATTTTCGCGCTGCTGAGGGCCAAACCAAAGCACCGCAATCACGACGGCAAACAGCCCCAGAGTAAGGCCGTAGTTGATGCGATCGGGCCACCAGGGGCTGCGCAAAAACCGCCGCAGGTTGGGATAACGGTTGAGCAAATTTAGCCGCAGCTGTTTCTTTTTGCTCTGGGCGGGCCAGATAATTTCTTCGGTAATCAGGCCGCCCCCCGATAGCTGGGCTGCCGCCCGCTCGACCAGATTTTCTAGCTCGCGCAGGTTGTTGGGAAAATCGTAGGACTGGAGGCGACGAATCGCTTCGGGGGTCACTGAAATGCGCCCGGTGCCCCGGCGGCGACAGATCAACGACAGGTAGTAGTTGACCCAGTCTTCGAGGTCGGCTTTGCGCACCCGCAGGGGCGGCACCTTGATGGTTTCGTCTACGGCATCGTTGAGAACGGGTAGCCCCTGCTCGGAGAGCAATATAATTCGGGCCTCGGCGGTGACGAGAGGGGCGTTACCATTGCGGCCTACGGGGCGATACTGACCCGTTTTGAGCAACTGGGCCACGGGTTTGACCAGGTCGGCATCGAGTTCGTTGGGGTTGTTGAGCACCAGGGTGCCCTGCCCGATCGCCCCCAGTAGGCCCAGTCTGCCGCCCGATCGCCCAAATAGATCGGCCCCGCTGGCCTGCAGCTGACCGCAGTCAACTTTGATAATAGGCTGCCGTCGCTGGGAGGAGCCAAAGTGAATCAGGGCGGCCAGGTTGTCTTTCTCTAGCCCCGGTTCGCCAAAGATCAGCACCGACCGACGATGGCTGGCCGCTTCGCGAATTTCGGCCCGCAGGCGATCGCCGTACCGACTGCGGCCAATTACCCCCCGCCGGGCTTTGGCGACCAAATACGGGCGCAGTATTCCCTGCCGCTCCTGCTCTAAATCAAACTGAAACGACAGCCGCTTCATCGCGTCTACCAGCTGCCGGGTAAAGGTTTGTAGAATGCCGGGGTACTGCTCGACTAGGGCCTGGAACTGGGCGCGATCGACAAACCAGAGCGTGCTGTCGGTAATGGTGCGAATGGTTTGCTCGACGGGCTGCTCCAGCAGCAGCGCCTCTAGGTTGATGACCGCGCCGGGCAAAAAGCTAACGCCGTTTAGCTCAGCCTCGGTTTCGAGCTTGCCCTGCCAGACAATGTACAGGCCCTGGGGATTTTGCCCGGCCTCGACCACCGTTTCGCCTGCCGCCAGGGTCATCGGTTCTAAACGACGGGCCAGAGGAACCAGGGTGATGGCAGGCAGCAGGGCAAGGGGGGTGCGCTCCTGTAAAAAGATCACTCGGTCGGATACAGTCATGGCAGTTCACCCCACGCTCTACACGGTGTAGCCTCATGATGATGGCAAATGACCTTTGGGTGCCTCTGGCATTACTCAGCTTAATCATTGCGGCGGCGATCGCCTTTAGCCGAGTGACGTAGGCCCAAGGTACCCCGATTTAGCAGGGCAAACGGCGTTTGCCCCGACAGGATGGTCTTGTTTGAGCCAGGCCTAGATCTCGGCGACGGCGCGCTCGATCAGGCGGCGGGCCAGGGTTTGGGTGCCGGTGTGCTCGTAGTACTTCACCGACATGTCGAGAAATGCACCCAGGTAGTCGAGCTTACTTTTAGAGCCTTCGATAAAGCCGCCCAGGTTATCAACCAGGCCACTTTGGGTGATGTTGTGGTCGCGCACAAAGTGGTCCATCCAGCCCTTTGTTGACTCAAAGCTCTCGGTCATAAAGGAGAGCTTGGCCTTGTCGTTGCCGCCGGGAATTTCGGCTTTAACGCCCTTAAAGGTCTGGTTGTTGTCGAGATCGCCCGGCCCCATGCCCTTAATGGCGTTGAGCGCTTTGGTCGAAAAGTCGGCCCCCAGGGGAATGATGCCGTCGAAGCTGACCAGGGCCGCCATCCGCACCAGCGACTCGCTGCTGTAGTCGCCCAGAGCGGCGAGAAAGTCGCCCAGACTGTCGCCGGGGATGCCGCTAATTTTGCAGAAGGCCACTACTTCGGTCACCAGCTTAACGGCCAGGTCGATGGTTTGGGCCTTTTCGGGCTTGGGGGACAGGTTTTTGAGAAAGCCCAGAAAGGTATCCTGGCCGATCCGGTTAGCCAGCGCCGCTGCCCCCAGCAAGCCTGACGCCGAGTCGACAGTGTGGTAGAGCCAGAGGGCACTCTGGTAGCCCTGCTTTTTGTCGTTGAAGAGGGCGATCGCGCGTTCGCCAATCGCCTGCACCATAGCCTCGTCGGTTTCGCCGGTCACGGTCTTGATCGTGTTGTCAAAGCCCACCAGGTTGTTCCACTGGCCGGGTACAACGGTGTCGAGGGTTTTGAGTGCCCGCACGGTCAGGCCCCCGGTCGGGAGCTTGTCCACAATTTCGTAGATTTTTTTGCTCACAATTTACTCCTTATTTCTGCCCTTGGTTCTGCGGTTGACGTTATTGCTATTAGTCTGCTGACGCGCTAAAGATCGTGGATTAAATAACCTGTAACGGTTGGATTCTCTGTGAAGGCGAACAACCGTAAAGCCTATGGATTGGCTACGCCTACGCCCCTACCCAAGAATTTCACTTGAATAAATCCACATTCCTAAGAGGCAGGCTGCAGGCTGGGAGAAGGGCGCGGTAGCTGCACCCTGGGCAATTTAAAGCCATCCTTGGGGCGGGCTGGGGCAGCCGGTGTAGCGGTGGTAGGTGATTCGGGCAATGCCACAGTGGGGGTAATCACCGGGTTAATCGCCCCTTTGAGCTGAGCCAACCCCTGGAGGTCAAACTTTTGCAGCCAGGCCACCCGGTCTGCTTTGGTGAAGGAAGGGTCGCGGGAGAGCACCTTGACCTGGTAGCGATCGTTTACCAGTACCCCGGTGGCGGTAGTGCCCTGATCTACGGTCGGAAAGCCGCTGACGGTCTCGGTAGCAGTACTATACTTTGCCGCCGAGGCTGGAATGCTGGTGGTGTCGCTGATGGTGAGCATGGCCAGGGCTTTGCCGTCTTGTTCGAGCTTGTACTCGGCGAAGCCTTTCTTTTCCTGGTAGGGAATCACCTTATAGCCACCCTGATCGCCGGGGAAAAAGGCGTTGAAGGTACCGCCTTTTTCAGCTTTTTTGTCGACTGCCGCTGGGGAACCAAACCCAGTCGTGTCTTTTTGCACCTGGTCATACTTAGAGGGGGCCGACGAACAAGCGGTAACCAGCAGCACGAGACACACCATTAGGGGCGCTAATCGCCGCAACCAGCGGGTAAAAGTCATAACACTCTCCTTTAGAGGCAAATTCGTAGGCAAACTTTGACATGGGCCAGGAGAATCACTCGATGTCCCCCGGCCCTACAGCCATCCTAAATGCCCAGGGCCGCTTTGAATTTGGCCAGAGCGGCGGCTTCAGCTGCGCTGACCTTGTTGCTGCCAGTCCCAAACAGTCCTTCCCCAGCGGCGGCGGCCACGGCGGCACCACAGTCGTAGATGAACTGTTTGTATTCGGCCACCTCGGCATCGCTGGCTTTGCCTGCCACCAAGGCCAGGGCGGCATTGATATCGGCGATCGCATGGTCGATCATGGCCCCAGACTTAACGTCTTCGGGCTTAACGTCGGGCTTGTCGAATTTGAGATCGCGACTCTTGAGGGCGGCATCTGAGAAAGCCGCTTGAATCACGGAATTGGTGGGATATTTTTCGGCGGCCCCAGCAATCTGCTTCGACATGGCGGCGGCCTCAATTGCCGTAGACACAATGCCCATATCAACCATGGCCACCGACAGCCCGGTCATCATCGGTGCTTTGACCAGGGTTTGCAGCTCGGTGGGGGTGTAGTTGCTCATGGCTTACCTCAGGGAAAAGGGTGTGCATCAACTCTTTAGCAGTTTCTCTAATAGAGATCTTTGGGAAAGAAGATATCAGCTTTAGTCCAGCACCTGTAGCCGCCCTAGGGTGGGCACTGCCCACCATTTAGGAAACTAGTTTCCAGATGTCGCCTCAGCAGTTTAAAGGGTAAGCAATAACGATAAGAAATCCATAAGAGTTCAAAAGAGTCAAGTCTCCCCAAGGGGGACTTGCTTATAGCGCTAATCACCGGTAGGGTTTATGTGACTTTTGGGTAGGGTCTACCCCTATCAACCCTAAACCCGAGGATCCCGATGACTCAGTCTAGCGGCCCGCCGCCTGGTCCTGACCAGGACAGGCACCAGCGTCGGATTTTGCCGACCCTGCTAAAGGTGGGAGCAGGGCTGGGGGGGCTAGCCCTGGTGGGCGGCGTAGCCCTGCTGGTATGGGGCGATAACCTGATTGACGCTCGCCTGATTCCCTGGGTCGAGACAGCCCTGGAAGAAAGTCTCGATCGCCCTTTCGAGCTGGGCAATTTTGAACGGCTAACCTGGAACGGGCTGCGCCTGGGGCCATCGAGGCTGCCGCCCACCGATGTGGTGGCAACGGGGGCGACGGCAGAGGCGGTAGACGTCACCTTTAGCTGGCCCGACCTGCTGTTTAGCCGCAGCCTGCGCTACAGCCTGACCTTTATTGATGCGGATATTGAGCTGGTGCAGGCGGCCGATGGTCGCTGGGTTGACCTCACCCTGCCCGACCCAGAAGAAGACAAAACCCGAGGTCCAGTCGAGCTAGAGCTGGTAGAAGTACAGGTGCAGGGCGGGCGCGCCTCTGTGTTTAGAGATTTGCCCCGCGACCAGGCGGTGGTCGAAGCCGAGGCTATTTTAATCACCGACTTGAACGCTGGCGCTGAGTTTATCAGCCCTGCTGAGCAAGATCTGCAGGAGATTTTGTTTGAGGTCAGTGGCCGCATCGGCGACGGCGAGTTTGCGGTGGATGGGGAATGGCTGCTGGAGGAGCAGGCCTATAATGTCGCCCTGCGGTCTAACGATTTGCCCACGGTCGGGTTTAACCTGTTTCTGCCGCCGTCGCTGGGCATTGTCGGCGGCACCCTAAACAGCAATCTGGTGCTGAAGCTGCGATCGCAGTCCGAAAGTTTCCTCACCGAGGCCCGAGGTACCGCCCGGCTGCGCAACGGCGAGGTGCTGGTGGCCCAGCTGCCTACCCCGATTACCGACATCGACACCACGCTGCGGTTTCGGGGCGAGCAGGTGGTTGTAGACAGTGCTCAGCTGCAGTTGGGTAATGAGATTTCCCTGACCGCAGCCGGTACAGTGAATCTGGACGATGGTTATGACCTGGCGGTTGAGATTCCGGAGGTGGCGATCGCCACCGTGACCGACCTGCTGGAGGTTGAGCTACCCATCGAGGCGGCTGGGGAGTTTGGCTTTGACGGCACCCTAACCGGCGACATTGACCAACCCCGCCTGGCAGGACAGCTGCAAAACCAGGGTCTGGTACAGCTCGACGAAGTAATCCTCGAAACCCTGACCGCTAGCTTTGTCGCTACACAACAACAGATTGATCTGCAAACACTGCGGGTGGTTCCAGCCGAGGGGGGCTTTATTACCGGGGCGGGCCAGGTCGATTTGGCCACCGAGGGCAGCCCTGCCTTTGAATTTGACTTGCAAGCCGACCTGCCGGGGGATGCTTTAGCCGCAAGGTATGGTGTGTCGCTGCCTAACCAGGCCACCCTGGGCTCGGTTCTGGCTGAGGGAGAGATTCAGGGCACCTTCGAAAACCCGCTGGCAACGCTCCAGTTTCGACTGCCCGAGGCCACCTACCCCGGCAGCGGCGAGCTGACCTACCAAGACAACACCCTGGTGGTCGACAACGCCCAGTTTCAGGTCGAGCAGGGCACCCTCGACGCCACCGCCATCGTGCTGCTCGATCAGGGCACCTGGACGGCCCAGATCGATACCACCGACCTGCCGGTGAATCGGTTCACCGACCGGGTGCAGGGGCTGCTGACTGCCGACCTGACCGCCGCTGGTAGCTTAGACAATCTGTCCCTGCAGGCCTTGCAGGCCAGCGGCACCGCTCAAATTGCCGACGCTCAGCTCACCGTTGCCCCCGGTGCCCCTTCGCTTTTAGAGCCGGGCGACTGGACAACCGACTTTCGCTGGGCGGGCAACGGCATTCAGGTCGAGGAGTTTTTGGCCCCTGGGGTGGTGGCCAGCGGGTTTGTGGCGACCAATTTGGGAGAGGCTAACCCAATTGGCCCGGTCGATCTAGATGTGCAGGTGAACCGTTACAGGCTCAGCCGCCTGGCTCAGCTCGCGCCAGAAAACCTTCGCGATCGCCTCAACCCGTCTGGGATAGTTAGCTTTGAGGGCCAGATCACGGGTCCCCTGCGCAACCTGCGCCTGGTCGGCAATGCCCTGGTCAACGATCTGGCTCTCGATACCACGGCCTTTGAGTCTCAGCTGTCAGGCCCGGTGGATATTTCCCTGGCTGAGGGCGGCACGATCGCGCTGCGGGGCAGGGGCGAAGGCCCTCTGGGGCCGGTCTCCGACCAACGCATTCTTGCCACCCTGGATGAAAACCTGCGGCCCAGCCAGTTTGACATTCGCCTGGGCGATACCGTTGCCGTGGGCCAGGTGGTCAACCAGCAGCTTACCGCCACCGTCGAGAACGTCCCCATCGATGCCTTTGGTATTACACCCGTCGCCAACCTTGGCCCCCTGGGCGGCACCCTCGATGGCACCATTACCGCCAACCTGAGCGATTTAGACAATCTCTCTGTTCAGGGCACCGCCAGCATTTTGAACCCCGCCCTCGATACCCTGGTGGCTGAGAGTTTAGAGGCCCAGTTTACCTACACCAATGGCCGCCTTGATCTGGCCAATGCCGCCCTAGTCTTTGACAATAGCCGCTATCTGGTCACCGGGTGGCTGGATGATCTAGGCACCCCTACCCCCGAATACTACGCGCAAATCGACATTGCATCGGGCAACTGGCAAGACCTGCTGGCTACCCTCAACTGGGAAACCTTTGCCGATATTGGCCTGCCCCGCGAGACGGCGACCGGGTTTGGGGCCGAGGTGCTCGACCTAAACGACGCCAGTCTGCCTCCAGCGCCCTTTCTAGATCAGCTAGAGGCCTTTGCCCTATTCCTGGCCCGCTACGAACGGCAGACCGATGACACCGAGCTAGCCCTGCCCGCCCTGGCCGATCTGCGGGGTACCTTTAGCGGCACCGTCACCCTGCAGGGCGATGGGTTTGCTGCCGACGCCATTGCGGCCCAGGCCGATATTCAGGGCCAAAACTGGACCTGGGGCAACCTGCTTACCTGTGACCAGGCCGTAGTGCCAGAGCAGAATGCAGTGGAGCCGAACGCCGTCGTCGAAACAATTGAGTTTGGCGAACCCCTCGACGCGGCTGACCCTGGGTTGGGAGATCGCTGCAACCGCTTTACCCTGGCGGCCAGCTACGACCAGGGGAGCTTCGACATTGCCCCTCTGCTGTTTGAGGCCGACGATACTCGAATTAGCTTTGTGGGCGACGGCAGTTTGCAGAATCTCGATGGCCAGCTAGAGATGAGCGGGGTGCCGGTAGAACTGGCGGAGCTGTTTGTCGATATTCCGGTAGAGGCCGACGGTGAACTGGCGCTGACGGCCACCCTGGACGGCAGCCTGAGCAACCCCACTGTGGTCGGCGACCTGGCGGTGATTGACCCTAGCCTGAACGAACAACCCCTAGAGTCGGTGGCCTTCGACTTCACCTACGACAATGCCCGCCTCCGCTTTGATGGGGCTGCCGTGGTAGCCGCCCCCGCCGAAGTCACCCTACAGGGAGAGATTCCCTACGCTCTGCCATTTATGGCCGTGCAGCCCGACAGCGAAGCGATCAGCGTACAGGTAAATCTAGAAAACGAGGGCTTAGAGCTGCTGAACTTGGTCACCGATGAACGGCTCGGCTGGCAGGGGGGGCAGGGCCGCGTGAGCCTTCAAATTGGCGGCACCCTAGACGAGCCGGCGGTGGTGGGGCAGGCCGAATTTCAGAATGGCGTACTTGTCAGTACGGCGCTGTCAGAGCCGGTGACTGATCTGACCGGCAGCATTCGATTTAACCTCGACCAGGTGCTGGTTGAGCAGCTGCGGGCTAACTACGGCGGCGGCGAGATTTTGATCGCAGGACGGCTGCCCATCCAGGGGGCGACCACCGCCCTGGCCGCGACGAAACAAGTGCCTGCGGCCGAGGGGTTGGCCATTGCCCTAAACCAGGTCGATATTGACTACGAAGACTTTGTCGAAGCGGAACTGGACGGCAACGTCTTGGTGGTTGGATCTCTGCTTAACCCGGTTGTGACCGGCACGGTGCAGGTGGGGGACGGCGTGCTGAGAGCCAATGACCTGCTAGGGCGGTTTGAAGCGGTACCGGCGGCTGATCTGGAAGTGCCTGAAGACAACGCAGAGGATCCTTTGGTAACAGAGCCGCTGCCTGAGTATGTGGAGGAGTACCGGGCTCAGATCGACGGGTTTGACCTACCAGAGGTAGATCAGGCCAGCCTGGATGGCCCCTTGAGCCGAGTCAGGCTGAGTAACCTAGACCTGAACCTAAGCAATGATCTGGTAATCGTGGGCCAGCCTTTCTACTACATCACCGCTTCAGGGAATGTCGAGGTCAACGGTACGCTGACGGACCTGCGGCCTAGCGGCGTGATAACCCTCGATCGCGGCTGGATCAATCTGTTCTCGACCCAGTTTCGCCTGGTACAAGATGCCGAAAATACCGCTACGTTCTCTCCTGAAGCTGGGCTTGACCCGTTTTTAGACGTGCGCATGCGGGCCAGGGTGCAAGACGCCGATGTGGCCCAAATCACTGAGGTAAACCCGTTTAACAGTGCTGAAATTACTGCGCCCTCAGGCATTACCACCTTTGGCGAAGTGGAGTTTGTCTCCGTTTTTGCCACCGCCTACGGCTATGTCAGTGACCTGCAAGATAGCGCCACCCCCGGTCAGGCGGGCGAGCTGCTGACGCTGACCAGTCGCCCCTCCCGCAGCCAAGAAGACCTGCTCGCCCTGCTGGGCAGTAGCGTGGTCACCAATGTCTATGGCGCATCGCTGACGCAGCTAGCTGGGTTTGTGGGGGCGGGGTCGATCGCAACCTTTGGCGATCGCATTGCCGATACCGTTGGCCTGCGATCGTTCAGCATCTTTCCGACTACTGACACCGCTACCGAAAGCACCGTGGGCATTGGCATTGGCGTAGAAGCCTCCTTTGCCCTAGGTGAAAACGCCAGTGTGGATGTGCTGGAAATTCTTAGCAACAGCAAACCGCCTCAGTATGGACTGTCCTACCGTCTCAGCAACCAGATTCGGGCTCGAGGCACTACCAACCTGGCCGGAGATAACATCTTTTTAATTGAGTATGAATCACGGTTTTAGCCGATTGCTGCGATCGCAGGCAACACCCGATCTGGCTTGGTAATCCAATTGAGCAGGGCAAACACCGTTCGCCCCTACCAAATGCCCCGTTTTCATAGCGGGGTAATCGAAGCCGGATGTTGTAATCATGAATAGGTAAAACGGCCCCATCCAATTGTGAAGCCGCGTTAATGTTTGTGTGAAATCAAGCCGCCATCTTGTTTGTCAGCGCGTATCCCCTGGCCCCTTAGTTAGGATGCATCCATCAGGATTTGACTGCTCCTCTGAACCCGTCATGGGCCTGTTCTATGAACTCTGCATCTCTGCTGACCACAGCCGCCGTGTCGGTTTTATTAGGCCTGAGTAGCTGTAGCGCCGAATCAACTTCTCAATCAAATCCTCAGGCCAGTCTAAGCTTACCTACAACCTCAACTAGCCCCACTAGCTCCATCAGCTGGGCTGGTTCCCTAGCTGCCCCCGATTGGCTAGATCAGTGGGGTCGACAAAATGACAAGTCGTGGGGTTTAGACAGCAACATTGTCGTCATGGATGACCCCGATCGGCGCTTTGAAAAGATGATGCGGGTTACTTATCCTGCCGGTTCCGCCAGTCCTTCTGTATCCCGAGCGTCGGGGGCGGCGATCGGGGGTGCTCAGTTTTACGCAAACCTGCCCATTCCTGATCAAGATCAGCTAACGCTGAGTTATTTTGTGCGCTTTTCTGAAGATTTTGATTTTGTCAAAGGCGGCAAACTCCCTGGCCTCTACGGGGGTACTGGGGCCAGCGGCGGTAATATTCCCGATGGCACAGACGCCTTTTCGACCCGAATTATGTGGCGTCGGGACGGGGATGGCGAAATGTATGCCTATTTGCCCACGAGCGAAGGCTATGGAGACTCTATTGGTCGAGGCTCTTGGCGATTTCAGCCAGGCGTGTGGCACCACCTGAAGCAGACCATTAGCCTAAATAGTCCTCCAGCGGCTGATGGGCGAATTCAGGTTTGGGTCGATGGAGAACAGGTGATCGATCAGTCTGGTTTAGTCTTTCGCTCTACCACCGATTTAAAGATTGACGGCCTCTTTTTCTCGACCTTTTTTGGCGGCGGCGATCCGTCTTGGGCAACCCCCCGAGATGTCTACGCCGATTTTGCCAATTTTGCCGTTACTACCGATTAGCCGTTTCGGCTGTCTACGGTCAGGCAGGATGCCTACCCTGAAAACGTGAGTTCAATCAAAGCCTTGTTCCTAGCACTCTACGGAATAAGTTGGCCAACTGGTCTGATACCAAGTCCGAGTTCAAAATCCCTGGATCACAACAGGTATGCCGTAGGGGCAAACGGTCGTTTGCCCCTAACCAACTGAGGGTAAACAACTAGGATTTGGCATTAATCGTCCCTGGCCCTTCGTTGGCTGAGCGAAATTGCAAGCTTTGCGGCAGGCGTGGCCAACGTGGAATGCCTCCCGAAGGGAGACAGCCCAGCTCTTTCACAAACCGTCCCTGGCCCCTCTAGGACGGCTTTGCCAACGACTCCGCTCAGGGGGCAGTTACGGCAATCTATGCCTTTGGATAGTTGATGCGATCGCAAATCTCCTCTTCACCAAGCAATCTGAACTTCAGCAAACCTATGTTTTTGAATGGTTGATGAGGCTGTGCTTCTTTTCCTGGCAAAACAACCTTAGCTTCGACAGATCTATGCCTTTAGATAGTTACTCCTGCCGCTTTTCTTTCTAAAGAAAAGTGAGCTGATTTTTGATTGTCTATACCTTTGGATAGTTGAAATGTTTAGATCTCCAGCAGGTGGTCAGGATTTTTTCGGACTGTTTTTTGATCAAATCGTTCAGCCAGAAACTGTTATCTTGAACACCAAAGTCGGATATTTAAGCATTATCTATTTTTGGGCAATATATTGACTTTACTCCTGCTTCAAAATTGGTATAGGGCAGCAAAGTTTATGTAAATGAATGGCAGAACTTACTAAAAAATACATTGGCAATTTTATTCTGAAACTAGCGTTGCTACTCAGGGCATGAACCGATGCCGCAAGCAAATATTGAGGACTCGTTCAAAATTCTGCAAGAACGTACGTAATTAGTCACCGCAACAAAGCTGGTCTATTGCGAATAGGGCAAAAGTTTGTAGCATAAGGGGCATGACGATCCAACCGCATCCAGAATCAAACCTCTCGGAGATCGACCCTGAAGAGCAAGGGGC
>NZ_JADEXE010000188.1 GCF_015207265.1 Nodosilinea sp. LEGE 07298
TGGACATCGAATCAAGATCTCAGGCGCTCACTGGGACGCACATAACGTGCAACAAGTGCTCCGGCAGCGATGTGCGTATCTGAATGGCTACTTCTCAAAATGAGTCTTGCAAGACTGGGATGCACCCGTCAAGAAACACGTCGAA
Source organism: Nodosilinea sp. LEGE 07298 (assembly GCF_015207265.1). Taxonomy (GTDB): domain Bacteria; phylum Cyanobacteriota; class Cyanobacteriia; order Phormidesmidales; family Phormidesmidaceae; genus Nodosilinea. The sequence goes on from NZ_JADEXE010000188.1 coordinate 146, forward strand.
ACCGCGTACTGAAAGAAGGTCATGGAGTTGGACTGCTGCTGTCCGCGACTCCGTTCGACGGTAGTTAACGAAGACACGACGCTGAGTACGGAGCAAGCCCACGCATTCAAGCATTGCCATAGCCAGTTCGGACATCGTAGGATCATCCTCTCTGCGACCTAAACCATTGGCCGATTGGAGAAAGTCGGGAATGGCAGTGCTGAAGTCCACACCGGGAGAAATCAAGGGAACCACTGGGGCACTTGAGCGGACAAGCTCTCTCGCCACTTCCACGTCTGGTTGCTCACTACCACCGAAATATACAGCAGCAAAAGCAGCACGCTTATTGCGTTCAGCGATAGATGCTCCGTCATGAACGATGATCTCATCATTAAGCGCGAGTTTGAACTCTCCTACCATCTCTGCAATGGTAGCAGTGAGCGTTGTCCGCTCTTCAGGCGTCGCAGCCCCTAATATGGCTAACTCATAGATACTCATGTTATCTCAGCGCCCAGCTGCTTTCGCAGCCGATTCGATCCAGTTCGGCATGTTATTGTAACCATCGTCATCTATCCAGTCGTAGCTTTGATAAAGACTGGAGAATGGAGTACCCTTCACGTTCCAGTAGTCAAGCGGGTTTTTCCCCGGTATGTCAGCACCGAGTTGCGGATCCTTGACTTTGTGAATATCGATGGCAAGAAGCCCTTTGCCAAGCTCGTAGCTGCGCCTGATCTCGTGCTGCACCCAACGGCGGTTATACGTCTCGGCACCGAAGAGCACAACAGTTACGGATGTCCCTTTCAACTGCTCCTCAATCCACTTCTCGATGCCACCAACGCGCTTTTTCACCTTTTCGAACTCAGCTTTGTCATAGAAGGGCTGAGCTTCGCCGGATCTTCGCACAACCCACGAATTACGTACCTGTACGATGCGGCGCACGTCTCGATTGTAGTGAAAGCTGAAAAAAACTTTGCGAGCCATATAATCTCCTCTGCATTTGCATTCAATGTTTTCGGTAGCGCTAATAATCTGGTATAGCCCTCCGACCTCTCCTGCTCGACTCTTTAAAGAAATGGCAGGAAGATTAGGGCACTGGTCTGCTAACAGGTGATAAATGGCTGAAAGGCTTGTCTTGCAAGCACTTTCAAAATCTCAGAGCTAATTGGCTATAAACCTTGCCGCACAAGAGTTTATAGAGATTCATCTCCCCTTAAAAGACCATTATAGCGGTTCTTATTTGAATGAAGGACATAGCAGTTACCTAATTCTATGAACTTCAAGGCTTCTCTCATAGAGCTGTACACCATACATTTAGGAACCGCTATATTAACCTATTAATTATGTTTATACGGTTTCACCCCCGAAAGCCAACCAGGCAGCGAAACATATATATCTGCCGCTTCGTTAATCCAAAGTTGTTCGTTTCCTGATGTATCGTATGCTGATGTAACGTAAGGATATAAGCCTAAGTATTCTTGCCCTTGGAAATCTTCAGTATTAGAAAATGATTCTACAATTGGGCAGATTGCTACCTTTCTTTTAATTCCATCAAAATAGCCACATTCCCAAGGCATCCATTTAGAGTTCGGTGAGTTTGGTGATGAAGCAAAGAATAAACATTGACTATATTCCATGCGATTCCGCAAGGTATCTGCTGTATTTCTGTTCACATAGGTTCTATCTAGCTGAGGGTCGTTATACCAATCTATATAAGTGGAATAATCTAAAGAATTAAAATATTCTCTGAGGCCGAGTATTAAATCTGAGTCGAGAGAGCTATGACATAGAAAAATGTCAAAAGACTGGTGCGGTGTCGGAGTCGGTTCAGTGAACAGAATTGTTCGTGAGTCATATCTATAATCAGATTGACTTAATTTATATCGAGCAAATCGGTTGAGTTTCTCTGTAGTGATTAGAGGCAAGCTGAATTTTCCTCTATACAAAAACAAGTAGGCTGATCAGATGAACCTAAGATATTACTGATTTGGCAACATATACCATGGCTAGCAAGACTGTGTAGAATGGCCAAATAGAGAGAGAAGTAAGGGATTTGAAAAAGTTTCTTAGTAAAGAACCTGAAGGAATGACTACAAATAGATCGCTGATTTCTACTGTACCTGTATGAATCTTTTTTACAAATGAATTGTATGAGCCTCTAAAACCTCTTTCTAGTGCAAGGTAATAAGTGTCTAGGATTAAGAAAAGTATTGTTGGTATTACCGATATCCAAACATAGTTAGGATTTCCTTTGTCTACAACAATTACAAGTATTGCTGAGACTAGGGTTACACACCATGTCTTTGAAGACTCACTGTTGCTCGCCATTCTTTGTATTACTTGCTGTAATATCGTGAGATGAGCTTGGACTGCTTCAGATTCCGATCCATATTTTTGGTCTTCTTCACTCATGTTGGTTCACCCAGTTAGAGAAGTTTTCGTATTCTTTATCTTTAACCTAATCGTATGTAGGAAACGGTTGAGATAAGTTGAATCTCTCCTATATTTTCTTTCTAATTCATCTATTCTATAAGATGCTCTGCTATCGATTTCCGCATATTCAAACTATTTTCCTGATTTTTCCCCATAGTGTTGCTCTCTTTCCTGTGCTCTAAAAGTTACTCCTAAGTACTCTAATGGATTTGGTCCTTGTTTTTTCTCTGATCTCGTTCTCTTACGGAATTGATATATACTCCAAAAATCTGGTTCCCTTCTTTAGGCTTTTCATTATTTCATATTTTACCCATCGCCTTGAATATGTCTCGGGCCAATAAGTACACAAGTGACAGTTGCTCCTTTGATTCCAGCATTGATAAGACGTTTAAACGAAATGTCACCTTGTTTTTGGGATGCTTTCCAGAGAGAGGTGTCAAAGAAACCCGTAGACTCTCGATTAGGCTTGGTGACCCAGTGGTGATCGCACCAGTTATCTTCAACCTTCCTTGACCCCAAACCCATTGCGGTCGATGGTGCGATCAAACAGGGGCAACAGGTGAGTGACATTCTCGCTTGTTCACCCTCCTTGCCCAACGCCCCGTCCAGGCGCTCAGCAAACACCGACCTGCGATCACAGCTCAACACCAGCACCTCGATCGCCCTGGTCATGGCCACATAGAGCAACCGGGCCTCGTCAGCCACATCGTTGTAGCGGTTCGGCAGGTAGCCTACCCCAGGGATAAACACCACCGGGAACTCTAGCCCCTTGCTCGCGTGCATCGTCATCAGCTTGATACTTTGGGTCGAGGGGTCAAAGTTACGGCTGCTGCTGCTCCGATTAAGCCAGTCCACGGGCAACCCGGCCTGCTGGAGCTGCTGGGCTCTCTGGATGATGTGATCCACCTCTGCCTTATAGCTCCGGCACTTCACCAGCTCCGGTACCGGCCCCTCGCGCCCGGCGCTGTTGGGCTGCACCAGCGGCGGCATGTCCTCATCAGGGCTGGTGGGCTGCATCACCTCTTTAGCGAACTCGTAGGCCAGCATCAGCACCTGGGCCGTGTTGCGGTAATTTAGCTTGAGGATAGTGGTTCTGCCCTGGGCTTTGATACCCACGCTCTTGAAGCTAAATTCTTGCTTAGCCCGTTTCCCGTAGAGGTTTTGGGCATCGTCGTAGAGCACCAGCAGGGAATCGGTTGAGGGGTTCACCATCTGGGCGACCAGCTTTAACCACTCGGGGGCAAAGTCGTGGCCCTCATCGATCATCACCGCCCCATACTGCCCGGTGGGAATCTTCCCAGCCTCGACGGCGGCCACCACCGCTGCCTCTAGCCGTTGGATGTATTCAGCGCCTTTGTATTGCCGGTAGTCGGGGCGTGGCAGATGGTGCTGCTTCAGCACTTCGGTACACCAGCCATGGAAATGGCGGACGGTGACCAGTTTGATGAGCCCCTTTTCTGCCATCAGCGATCGCAGTCTTGAAGCCAGCGCCACGTTAAAGCACAGCACCAAAACGGTCTGCATGGCTTCGGCCAGGTGTTGACAGCGGTAGGCCAGAATCAGGGTTTTGCCGCTACCGGCGACCCCATGAATAACTCGGTGGCCCTCGCCCAGGCTGCGGGCCAGCTGCTCTTGCTGCAAGTCCATGACCTTGAGCACCTGCGGGATAGCGGTCTGTAGGGTGTCGGCGGGCTCATCGTCGAAGAAAGAGAGCTGCTTGGCGGAGATTCGCATCTCTGGGTAGAGGTGCCAGCGGATGCGATCGATCTGCTGGTTAGTTAGGGTGGTGCCAAAGTTGTAGTGGCTCATGGCCCAGAGCTGTTCTTGAAAAGCCCCTGGGTCTACGGCCTCGGTCATTTCGTCTTTGCAGATGACCAGGTGAGGATCGATGACTTGGGCCAGCACCGGCTCAGCGTCGAACATGCGGCGGGTGATGTTGGGCAGCACCACACCATAGGCGTAGGGGCAGCGCAATTTGCCCTGGTAGCGGCCTGCACCCTGCACCAGCTCTGGGTCTTGCTCTAGTAGTGAGCACATGGCCAGGACGTAATCTCGCGCCTGGTGGAGGGGATTTTTGACCTGTTTGATCAGGCCCTGGGGTGGGGTTGCGATGGTCCAAGACCGGCCCTGGGGGGCCATCGCAAACTCATCCGGGTTCACAGACTTGATGGTGTCTAGCTTCCAGTCTTTGACCTCCAGCACGAAGAGACCCCGCGAGGGATGCAGGAGGATGAAATCAGGATGCAGGGCTTTGGGGCCTACGGGTACGTCATACCAGAGCAGGTAATCATCATCGAGCTTGGCTTCGAACCGCTGGGCCAGGCGGCGCTCTCCCCCGGTCATGCGAGAGGCGCAGCTGCTGTAGGAGGGAATGAGGGTGGCCATTGTGCCAAAGGTTTCGAGTTTTCCCATTGTGCCCAGGAAGGCTGTAACTCCTTGCTAGATTGGACGTTCTGATATGGATGGACGATCTGTGGTTAGCCCGTTAGGCAGCGTGTCGCTTAGAAAAGTAGCTCAAGGATGGGAGTTTGCCAGTGAGAAATCGCTCGAAGACTTTGTATGGAGCGCTTTGGAAGATCTACTGCACCTGCGCCCGTTTCAGCGGCAGTATGCCGTCATGGGTGAGGTTTGCGACATTTTGGCTTTGACAGCAGATCGCTGCCTTGTGATTCTGGAGCTGAAGAACACAGAAGATCGCTATGTCGTTCAGCAACTTACCCGCTACTATGCCAACCTGCTGGAGGAGCGCCCATTCTCAGATGTCATTGACTACGAGAAGCCAGTTCGCCTAATTGCGATCGCACCCTCCTTTCACCGTCACAACTACATTGACCGGCAACACAGCCGGTTATCCTTCGAGTTCATTCAGGTGGAGGTAGTTCAAGACGATCAGTTTTACCTCGAACTGAAATTTGAAAATGAGGGTTGCCCACCGGTTCGAGCTGTTCTGCCGTATCAGGAGAGCCATTTGAGCGGGCAGTCCGAGGATCTGGCCAATGTGCCAGCGCTTTTGATTAAGTGGCTGGGGGCCTGCTCAGCAAAGGAGCAGCAGGCTTTCCTAAGAACTAGACAGCAGATTTTGAGCTTTGATTCGAGGATTCAGGAGGTTGTTGAGGCCAAAAGCATTCAGTACGGCACCGGCAAAACTAAGCTGTGTGCGGAGATCTGCTTTAACCGGAGCCAGCAGCGGCCTGTACTCTTTCTCTGGTTGCCACTTCCTACTTACTGGGTCGGGTCCCGGAGGACAGAGATGGTCGGTCGGCTAAGACTGTGGCTGACCGACGGTAACCTGACTCACGTTGGGCACGTATCTCAAGGGCTTGGCAAAATGCGCCTGAAAGAAGAATGGGACGCTATTCCGAAAAGCAGATGGCCAAGGCAGGCTCTGTTGAATAATCTCAGTCACCGCTCCCATACCCCAGTTTCGGTAGAGGGTTATGCTCGTTTATCACTCGGGATTGAAGGCTGTTCTGAGTACCTGGAACCTTTGGTATCCATAGCTCTACAGAAGTGGTTAGAGAAGCTTTGAAAGGTGAGAAGGCTAAAAAAGCACCCAAGTCTGCTGCTGAGCCTACAGAGCCTCCTTTGACCTCATCCGTAAATCTCTGGCCTGGGCGAGCTGCGATCGCTATAGATAAGCCAATGCTGGGGAGCTACTAAGATGACCCCACCCAATTGAATAACCCCCGATGCGCAGGGCACCGGGGGCGGTTTCGTTATATGGAGTTCGTTATAAGTTGACTGTGTTATAAGAAGTGGCTGCTGCCTTCCCTACAGTGCCTTAGACCCAATGCCGCAGGCAGAGTTCCTGGTCATATTCATCAGAACTTGGTTTATACCTAAAGCCCCTCAACCTTTAGGTGAACTGTGACTCCCATCACTTACAGAATCCAAAAGTCCATAAGGACAAAGCCTGGAATAGGTGCCATACCCCCAGTCGTGAGCACATGGCCAGGACGTAATCTCGCGCCTGGTGGCGGGGATTTTTGACCTGCGCACCCTACTCGGCCCCTCGGTAGCTGTGCTAGTTTGGCAGGATGACGGGAGAGCCCGCATATAAAGGGCACCCCCTGGCGGTGGGTTAATCCGCGAGGGAGAGTTCCCTCGATATTCACTGGTGATCGCCGTGCTGGTCAGCCCAAGTCTTCGCTCCGAGCAAACTACACTCCACACCCCCGCTGGGAAACCGGCGGGCTTTTTATTGCCGCAAAAAAAGAGCCCCACCGTGGCTACCCTGCCCGGTGGGGCTCTTTCAGGGCGTATCTATGCCTGGGTTTAGGTTGCCCGGTTATTGGGAAGGATTGCGATCGCACGTCAATACCAGCACCTCGATCGCCCTGGTAGCTAAACCTCATCGCGTCGCCATCGCCCACAGAAACGACTGGCCCCAGGCTTTTGGCTTTATATTAGTGCTACATTTTTATTGTTTTTGTCGCTTATTCTTTCCTTCTTTTCCCTTGTCTTGGTAGTATTCTGAAAGCGCCTGAATCGAAGTTGAAACTCTTTCCAAGAGTTCCAACCCTTTGTCGTCATTTTCAATAGTCTCGTCAATACGAAGAGTTCTTAGCTGTTTCAAAAGCTCTTTCAGAACAGTCGTTGCATTTGTGTTTTTTTCAAGTGATTCAGCACCAGCTAGCGTGACTGATCTTTGCAAGTTCGCTTCACTTGCAATATCCCCAGAGCCTGAACTTGATTCGACTTCAGCATTTTTAGCGTCAATCGTCGTGCCGTCATTCGCCGCCAACGTTGGCGATAAATCGGCCATCTCTAGCGCTAGTTTGTTGATGAGCATTTTCATCTTGCGCTTTGGCATTGTGCCGTTTTGGCCCTCGATTGCTTTAGCCCAGATCGCTTCGGGGGCATTTCTAAGTATCAGCGCGTTGCTTGGCGTTAGCGTTCGATTATTGATTGATTCTTTGAGTTTGTCTGGAAGCGACATCAAGGGCAATCTAGCATTTACCATCGTCGCTATCGTGATATTTAACGAGGATAGTAATCGCAGAACGATTTCAGAACCATCTACATTTTCATAGATCCATTCGATCGCTTCTTTTTCATTTCCTTTTGAAACCAGTTGATTCTGAATCCTGTAAAGGAGCGATACAACTTCCTGTTCAGTTTTCTTCAGTTTCGACCTGAGCAAATTGACGATCGATTCCCCTTGCTCTAGGGCATTGAAACGATTCTTTAGGGCATCACCCACCAGCGTGTACGCTAGGGCTTCCTCGTCGGTGCACTCATGGAACCTGGCCTTGATCTTCGCCTGGCCCAGCACATCCTTAATGGATCTCCACCGCGTCTCGCCATCCAGCAGCTGGTAGCGACCTTCTCCGACTGTGCGTAGGACTACAGGGTCTTGCTGCCCCTCTATGCTGAGGCTTTGAGCCATGCCCTCCAGGTCGAAAAATTTTCTAGGCTGCCCGAAAACTTCGACCACTTTGCCTGAACCGTCAGTGATCGAAATCGCCATCGGCTCAATTAGGTTGACATCAATCCAAACCCAATCGGTTGTCCCTCCAGCAACCCCTACCTCAAGCTGCCTAATCCTTTCCTTGAGAGCTTCAATTTCCTCATCCTTCTCCCCTAAAAGCGATACAGCCTGGGCTGTGTTAGCCCCTTGAGCCAAATTCGTGAAGGAGCGCTTTACACCCTTAGCCATGATCAGCCTCCAATACAGCCTTAGCCAAAGCCTCAAACAGCCCCGCGATCTTCCAAGTGGTGCGATCACTGCGATACAGGCGCAGAGGTAACCCTACCGCTCCAGCGTTGGTTAAATACCGGGTTTGTTGGATTGCCGGGAAGACATGGATAGGCTCTGGCAGCGATCGCAGCACCACTGGCAGGGAATCCTCAATGCCTGGCCCATCGGCCAAGCATTCTCGGTGCATAGCGGCATCTTTATCAAAAGCGTTTGGTTGGACTCCAAGTATCTTGGGCTTGGGCTTTAGGCGCAAATCCCGGCTAAATTCCGCAATCCATTGAATCAAGCCAAACCCAGCGTTTATATCTTTTGTGTCTGGTTTGAGCACGATCAGGATTTGGTTGCAGGCTGGGAGAACCATTTGGTGAAACTGCTCTATGGTTCCTGGGCAATCAAAAATAACCACGTCATGAGGGAGCGGTGCGTCTTCGATCGCGTCGGCCAAGAGGTATGCTGCGCGGGGCTCTTTTTGGATCTGCCTGGAACCCTCGTTGAGAAAGTGGCCACCTAGGACAGCATCAACTTTTTCAATTCCGTAATCCCGCCATACAGGTTTAAGGGGCCATGGCCCCTTAAACCCTGGCTTAAGTGCTGCAACCAGAGTTTCCCCAATACTACTGGGGTTTTCCAGGCCCGTAAAAAGTGCGGCTGTGCCGTTGCTGTCGCAGTCAATGAGGCAGACGCTTTGGCCCAGGCAGGCAAGCGAATACGCCAGGTTAGTGGCCACTGTCGATTTACCTGTCCCTCCGGCGCAGGACATGATAGCTAATCGTACTTGTGTCATGCTCAAGACCTCAACGTAGTGCAAGAATACATCTAAAAATCCGGTTTTTTAATCGGCGGCGTTCCCTTGCTGACTCGGGGCGATCGTATAGCTGCGGTGCCAACTTAAAACGGCACCCCTTCATTCTCCTGGGACAGTGCGGCCATAAGCTGCTCGGCATGGGCCAGGGCACGGTTTGCTGCCTTGGTTTGGTAGGGAGTGGTGATGCTTCTGAATTCCCACTCCGCTGATTTACAGCCCCCGTAGATGCCCTTAGAGTAGTAGCGCACCTCTAGCCAAGAGTGATTTTTCATCAGGGTGCCAATGCGATCGTGCTTTGTCGTTATCCTTGCTATACCTACCATCCCAGTAGCTCGAAAGAACTTCCTCAATCACTGCTGGCGATTCCGGGATGTCCCCGACCAGCCGCTGGGTGCACTTGGTCGACTGCTTGACGCGTCTGATCTCTACATCCAACGATGCTACCTACTTAGGCATACCATCTGAATATATTACATTGCTATAGTATAATCAATACCAATGTAATGGCGAGTGTATCAGTTTTCTCTGCCTTGGTATTGATGTTGTGCTGTATAGTGATCTGGCGGAAGCGAATGGTTGACTCATGAGCGATAGAAGTCTGCTGAATTTGACTTCTCCACCACCCCGCTATGGGGTGAAAAAAAAGTTGAGGCACATTCTGGCAACCTCAGAGGCGATCGCTCGAATTGACGCCCTAGCTGTGCAGTTTTCAGTAAGTCGCTCTGAGTTGGTTGAGTTGCTCGGTCGCGCCCACCTCACTCTCACATTGCCTGTAACCCGTGCTGAGTCACCTGCCAGCCATGATCTGATTCGCCATGCGGCATGGGTCACTGATGATGGGTGGGCCGGAATAAAGAAATTGGCCGCAGGGAATGGTCTTTCGTTGAAAGATTTTTTTGCCCAGTTTGAGTATGAAGTTATTTTGAATAAAGTTTTCCCATAAGCGATACATTGTGGGTGCAAAAATCAGTAACTTCTCAATAACCGCTGGTAAAACAGTTATTGAGAAGTTACCGAAGCAGCTACGATTGGTAAAATCTCCTTGAAATTTCACCATGTGCGAATTTGATGTTTTAGTCATTGGGTCGGGGCCAGCGGGTACGCTCATTGCGGCTAGCCTCGCAGAACGGGGTCTCAATGTGGGCGGTTTGACCGCTACGCCGGTGGATAAACCTTGGCCCAACACCTACGGCATTTGGGAAGACGAACTAACGGCTCTGGGTTTGAGCGATCTCCTGGGTCATCGCTGGGAGAACACTGTTTCTTACTATGCTAAAGGGGAAGTAAAGCACAATCGCGCCTACGGCCTGTTCGACAAAATTAAGTTCCAGCGCTACCTGCTTGATCGCTGCGCGGCGGGTGAAGTGAACTGGCAGATGGCACAAGCACAAGATATTACTCATCAAGCCTTGGGTTCGATCGTCACTACTGATGTTGGTGTGGAATTAAAGGCGCGGGTGGTGGTCGACGCCAGCGGTCACAATCCGGTCTTCGTCAAGCGCCAGAACCGAGGGCCAGTCGCCTATCAATCTGCCTATGGCATCGTGGGACGTTTCTCGGCCCCGCCGGTGCAGCCCGAGCGATTCGTTCATCAGGACTTTCGGAGCGATCACCTCTCCGACTTGGAAAAAGCCCAAAACCCGCCCACTTTTCTCTACGCTATGGATCTCGGCCAGGATGTTTACCTCATAGAAGAAACGTCCTTAGCTCTAGCTCCGGCGATGGGCCTAGATGTGTTGGAGCGCCGCCTGCACCAGCGTCTCAAGTTTCGTGGTATCGAAATTACGGAAGTCCACGAGGTAGAGCGCTGCCTGTTCCCCATGACTTTGCCCCTGCCGGACTTACAGCAGCCGGTGGTAGCTTTCGGTGGAGCCGCCAGTATGGTAAATCCGGCTTCAGGCTATATGGTGGGCGCTTTACTGCGCCGCGCTCCCAGTTTGGCCGATGCTTTAGCCTCAGCCCTAGCCGATCCACAAAGTCCGCCCCAGCAAATCGCCCGCGCCGGTTGGCAGGGATTGTGGCCAGCTGATCGGCTGCGGAAATACTACCTCTACCGCTTCGGCTTAGAAAAGCTGATGCGCTTCGACGAGCAGCGACTTAAGCATTTCTTCGATGCCTTCTTTAGCATTCCCCAACACCAATGGTCGGGTTTTTTAGCCGATGAACTCTCTACCCCTCAACTGGTGGCGGCCATGGTCAGGCTCTTTGTGCAAGCTCCCAACGACGTACGCTGGGGTTTAATGCAGTTCCCCGGCCAAGAGAGCCAGCTTTTTTGGCAATTTTTGAGCCTGCAAGCGGCCCAAGCCTAAGCTCGACTTTAGCTATCTGGAGGGGAACCTCAGTTGGCAGATTACAAGCCTTTTAGGGAAACGCTCCTATTTTTCGGAGATAAATCCGATGGCGGCAGTTGAAGTGTCACGGGATTGCTGGACAGATGTTTGATAACGAATATGACTTGGCGATGACCGTCATTGAGGGAATGGAGGCGCACAGTCCATCCAAGGAGTATCCACTGGAACGGTTTATATTTGATTGCGCCTAGCTAATTATTCAAGATGATCCTGAGGTTGGATGCACTGTATCAGACTTTTTAGATAGCCTTTGATCTATTTATTTTCGTAACAAAAACTTTACTGCGATATGGGGGAGATATTGCAGGTTTATGGTGTGAGTGCAAAGATTTTGCATGGTATCGATATGGTTGGTTTCCTCCAAGTGCATGCATTGTTGTGCCCACTTTTTAGGAAATAGAAAGGAAGAGTACCCCAACCGCAATTGCCCCACCTCTTATGATCGATCTTGGGAGAATCCAGGCCCTGGGCCACTGCGCAGAGGGAACCCAAAACCCCGTTGTAAGTAGCCCTGCAGCTAATGCCAGTATTAGGTGTCCTTGATGGTCAAAAGCGCTGCCAAACAAGAACAACGCAGTCATCACTGCAAAAAAGCTACCAAGGACAAGCTCTAGCCACCGAACCACTCGCGGAGTTGGGGTCATGACTCATTCCTTCCACTTTTCTTAAGGCTTACCCCTTCGTTATAGCGTTTTTGTGTAAGACCCGAAACATTTAGGAGATATAGGCATGGCTAACGACGCTGCACCATACTCGGCCACCCCACCAGGCCATGGCGGTCCTTTGGATTGGGACGAGAGTGCGATCGCTTTATTTGCTCCTCTCCTAGAAGAACTACTGAATAATGATCTTCAGCTAGAGCCGCAGCCACAGATCAACCTCCTGCAATCTCTGGTTGAGGTGGCCAAGGATTTGGATGACATCTGCGCTCGGCTCTCTGGTCGCCCGTTGACTGCCTCCCAGATGAAGGCCTTGGCTGGCATTGAGATGCTATCCGGCTCATTGTCTGCCAAGACTGGCGACTTTGTTGCTCTTTTTCAGGACTAAAACATGCAGAACCGTGAATTCCTTAGGCCCGGTGAAATCCAAATTATCAGACAGTCCTTAGGCGATGTATTGGCGATCTCGGCTGTTGGCATCCCTCTCCTTGTACTTCTAAGGAGTGTCATTCCCATTAGCCACATTCCCAGCGAATCAATGGAGCCTACTTTGCATGGAGGCGACCACGTTATGGTGAATAACATGCAGTATCTCACCAAAGACCCAGAGCGGGGTGACATCGTGGCCTTTGATTCAGGGTTTAGGGCAGGACTTATGAACAGAGAGCAGGTTCTTTTTGTAAAACGAGTTGTCGGTATGCCCGGCGATGAGCTGCAAATCGTAAACGGAAGTCTCTACATTAACGGGGACATCTTCACTGAATCCTACGCTATCGGGCAACAGAGGGACTTCGCTTTAACTAAAGTTACTCCAGGGCATTATTTTTTAATGGGGGATAACCGAGATAAATCCTATGACTCTCGGTATCTTGGGCCGATTCCTGAAGGTCGTATCAAAGGGAAAGTTATTTTGACCTTGCCTATTAATTAACGACCTATGCGGTCATTGCTGTTTGTTGGGCGAGATGGAATTCACTGGCGTCAATTTCCCCTTCCATCTTGATCGCATCAAGGAAAAAGTAGCCCCCAGACCGCTCTGTGTGAAAAAATCCTTCTTTGTACCTTTTATCAATCCACCATCCCTTAGGAACACCTTCTAGGGCATCCCTAATAGCTTTCCTAAGCCTATAAATATTTCCGTCAACTACTCTGATATCAAGGCTTTCAGTTATTCTCTGAGATTCACTTTCGATACTCAACTGTTCGAGTAATTCAGGCCGTGTCCAGATTCTCTGCGGGTAAGTAGCTAGGCGCATTTAAACATAAAACGTTCTAGCTGATAATTTCCAGCTTTACTACGCGCTTCCATGCCGTCAATGACGGTCATGGCCAAGTCATATTCGTTATCAAACATCTGACCGGCAAT
>NZ_JADEXE010000189.1 GCF_015207265.1 Nodosilinea sp. LEGE 07298
CCCCAATGTCCCCCCGCCGCTACCTCACCCCCAACTGGGCGATCGCCGTCCTCCTAACAATTCTCTACGGGCCGCTGCTGGTGCACTGGGTCGATGGCTGGCTGCACAAATCGATTAGCATTCAGCACGAGTACTTTAGCCACGGGCTGCTGGGGCTGCCCTTTGCAGCCTACATCGCCTGGGACAAGCGCAACGCCTGGGCCGAGTTGCCCAATCGCTGCCACCCCCTGGGGCTGGGGCTGGTGGGGCTGGCCAGTTTGATGTATCTCACCCGCCTGCCCGACTGGATGAATCTGTCGCTGCCGGTGATGCTGGTAGGGCTGTGCCTGAGCCTAAAATCTGTCGTAGGGGTGCGACTCCAGGCTATTTCCTTAGTTTTGGTAGCGCTAGCAACGCCAAACCAGCTGCCTTACCTGATTGAGCCCTATATCTTGCCGCTACAGCAATTGATTGCTTCAGTGGCGGGATTTGTGCTAGTGCAGCTCAGCGTGCCGGTCACGGTCGAGGGTATTTACCTGTTTGTCAATGGCCAAACGGTCGAGGTCGCCCCCCACTGCGCCGGGTTGAAAATGCTCTTCACCAGCCTCTACGTCGCCCTCATGCTGCTGTACTGGACAGGGGCCTACAAATCACGGCTCAGAACCAGCTTATTTTTGGGCGGCACGGTAGCGGTTAGCGTAGTCGGTAACATTCTGCGAAATGCTCTGCTCAGCTATTTCCACGGCATGGGCCAAGACGGGGCGTTTGAATGGCTGCACGAAAGCTGGGGCGGCGACCTCTACTCGGCGCTGATGTTGCTGACTATCATTCTGCTGCTGCGACTGATTTTAGACCGGGTGCCAGCCAATCTCAATCTGGTGGTGCAGACGCCCTCATCATCGGTATAAGCCTGTTTTAGTGTTGTTGTTTAGCGCGATCGCACCCTATGACCACCCAGCCCACGTCTTCTCGCCTTCTCCCCAGCCGCTGGGTCAACCTGGCTTTGGTTGTGGTGTTAACTGCCCTGGCTGGGATGGCGATTTTACCCGCCTACATCAGCGGGCAGTGGCCCTGGACAACCACGCCCCAGGTAGCCCAGCTCGACCAGCTGCGATCGCTGCAAACAGACGGCCTGACGCTGCCCGGCTGGCAACTCACCATCGCTGAACCGATCGCCATCAACCGCCAAACCTGGACGCTGGCAGAATACCGCGCCACCTCTTCCACCGCGCAAACCGCCCCAGCGCAGCAGTTTGCGGTGCTGCTGCACCCCCAGCCCTGGCACAGCAATCAGCCCCAGCTGGAGTGGATTGACCTGGCCGGGGCGCAAAACTGGCGGGTTGAGTCGCGCCGGAGGCTACAGGCTGGGCCGGTGAAAACGAGATTTTTTCGGGCCTGGGGCGATCGCCAGAGCTTTGCGGTGGTGCAGTGGTACGCCACGCCCGGCAGCGGTCATCCGTCACCGAGCCACTGGTTTTGGGCTAACCAGTGGTCGCAACTCACCCGCCACACCCTGACGCCTTGGGTAGCGGTGAGCGTGCTGCTGCCGATGGAGCCCTTAGGGGCGATCGCCGACTACCAGCCCTTAGCTACAGCACTCACCGAGCTAATTCAGCAGCAGCTCGAAGCAACCGTATTCAACTGAATGCCAACAACAAGCGATGCAGAAAAATTTGACCTCTTCCCTAAACAGGTGGTCCTAGCCGAGCGTGAGGCTAGGCCGGTTCAATCAGCAGCGTGTTGCCCTGGCGATCGATTGGTCGAATCGCATCGCCCGCTTGAAAGCTGTAGCTAGATAAGGCGGCGCGGGCCGTCCAGTATACACCGTTGACGCGCACAACCCACTCTGAACCGGGCTGCTCCACCGAGTGAATCACGCCTACGCCAGGGTAAAACTTGTATTCAAGTACAGCGCTGATGGGTGTTGTTAAGATGCTCATGACGATTGGGCCTCCTTGTTTTCCCTCACTCATTAGTGGCGGCAGAACCCAACGTGTGACATGTTGTAGTACGTGTCATGCAAAAACTCGCGCCCTCAAGGACGCGAGCTTCACAGAAACTACTACAAATTGGATGCCCCTAGATTGGTCAGGGCAAACGGCCATTTGCCCCTACTCAACGACTAGGCGAGAGAGACTGGTGCCGGGGTAGTAGTTGCCCAAGATTTGGTTGTAGTTGTAGCCCTCAGAGGCTAGCTCCATTGCGCCGGTTTGGCTCATACCGTTGCCGCCGTGGGCGGCCTGCACAATCGCATCGGAAGCGGCGTAGAGCGACTCGACAATACCACCGTTGTAGCTAATAAACTCGCCTGTAGTAGCGGCTACCGCAGCCTGGGTGGTGTTGGTCTCTTTGGCAATGCCCAGATAGGCCTGGTAGCGCTGAGTGTTGTCGAGGTCGTAGTTGCGCTGGGCGTGGCGCACGTGGTGCACCAGGGCGTAGGATCGGGCGGCGACCGCCTGGGCCTTGAGCGCTTCGAGGGGCCAGTTTACATACATTTCGCTGCCGACAACGCTGCTTAGGTAGTCGTGCATGAGCACAAAGTTGACGGCCATAAGGCCCGAGCCATCGGTCAACAGCAAGACTCGACCTTTGTACCAGCTATTACCCACGTACACATAGCCGCCCTCGCCTGGCTCTAGCCACACGGTGTTGGAGAGGGTGCAGCTACCGGCGGCCATACCCGACCCCTGGGGCTGTAGCACCAGGCTGCTTTGGGCGGGCATGTTGCAGTAATTTTGACCACTGAGATCCATCAGGTAGCCGTCAACGGAGGTGGCTACCTCCAGGTTGGAAGCCTTTTTTGCGATCGCAACCCGCATTTCGAGATTGGTGTCAATCGTTTTGTTGGGGTCAAAGCTGCTAGCGGAAGCAGGGGCCGGCGGCGCAGAGGGCTGGGGCACAGACCGCGAACTGGCCTGGGGGGTAGCGCCACTGCTGGCAACAGCGGGCTGAGCAGACGGAGGCGCGGCAGCCGCAGAAGCGGGAGCGTCTGTAGCCGCATTGGTTGCCGTCTCGGGGGGGAGCGCCGCCTGCACCAGCAACCGCCGCGCTCGATAGAGATCAACAATAGACTGGCGCACCATACCTGTGGTTTGCCACAGAGCCGGTCTCAGGGTGCCGGGTTTGCTGTTGTCTCGCTCACCAAAGGGGGATGCCGAAACCTGCACCAGCAAAAGACTGGCAAAGGCCAGGCCGCCAAACACCTTGATACGGGTGGAAGAGCTACTCGCGGCCCAGGGCAAAGCCCCTTGCAGTCTGTTTTTTGGCCAGCGCAATGTCTTGAGATTAAGCGGCTTCAGTTTGGCTGGCTTGAGGCGTACTGGCCTCGGCTTTGGCAACTGAGCCTTCCAGAGATCTCTCATGGTGATTTAACCTAATCTCCACTCTTCATGCTAACGAAACCGTAGCCACAGCATTTCCTATATAAGTTTAATCGTTAACAAATGCGTCGGTCAGGATACATTTGTAACCTACGTCTAAAGGTAGAGATCGCTATCAGCCGAATGGGTGATGCCAACTGCTGATTTTAAATTAGCCGTTGGCATTGGAGCCGATCTACGGTAGTGCTCTCATCAAATTTGAATGCAGCGATGCTCAATGCAAAAGTTTGATGTATTTGATGTGTTTATTGTGATGTACACGTGTAGTGGATGTAGTGATGACTGCCGCTACTGGCCTCGCTCACATGGGTGCAGCCATGGCTGCTCAAGTCTAAGTTGACATGAAGAAACCACAGATCGAAGGGGCGAGGCGGAGTTGAGAGAATATTTGCCAGCGTCTCTTCAGGCGAGACGGTAGGGTTGCTGGGTAAGGCCCAGATGAAAAACTGGGGCGGCACCGACCACTGACTGTCTGGGGCCGCTGGGTTAAAGTGGCGCTGAATTTCCCAGCCAATGCTGAGGAACTCAATGCCAATGACCGTCGGTTTTGTTTCAATAGGGTTGGGAAAGCCGATTACCACCGGGTGGGTTGACTCGGTTTGTAGGGTGCGTACAAATTGAGCGGGCGCGTAGTATTTGGCGAAGGCCAGGTTGCTGACCACGAACAGAGCGCTGGCCAGGCCCGCGATCCAGATTATCTGAACGCTGCGCCGTCCCGAAATGCGCCATAAAGTCAAGGGAATGCGGGCCGATGTCTCCTGCGGCATTGTCTCTGGCCAGTAGACCGCCAGTAGCCCCCCCAGCAGCACCATGACGCCGGGATGAAAGACGAAGTTGTAGCGGTGGCCTCGGGTGATATCCATTGCCAGACCGTAGCTGACCGCAAAAAACAGGGCGATCGCCGCCAGCACAAACCCACCCATCGTAAACAGCCCAAACCGACCAGAGGCCGACTGGTTAACGAGGGGCCTGGCCTTGACCAGTCGCACCACCAGCCACAGCAGCACGGGCAGCAGCAGTAGCACCGACAGCACCACGGCCACAATGCCGATCGCGCCCTGGGCTTGAGTGATGGGGGTAATTACCATAAAGATGAGCCCGGCCAGCATCTGCGCGATCGGGTCCAGCCACCGCATCGGCTGGCTGAGATCGATCGCTAAATTGGAGGACTGGCTGCTGCCGTAGAAGTTGAGCAGCACCGGCAGCCACACCAGGCAGGAGGCCAAGGTGCCCAGTATGACCCAGTACAGCCGCCGCCAGGGTCGTCGCCAGAGGGCTTGAGGTTGCGATCGCCCCTGGTGCCAGGCCAGCGCCAGTAATACCAATGCCTGCGCCAGCAGCGCCAGGGCTGTAAAGTAATGGGTCGCAAAGGCCAGGGCGTTGACCCCCACCCACAGCAGCCCAAAGGCCGGTGAAATTGGCGCAGTCAAGGGCTCTTTGGTGTCGGCACCGTACAGGCTCCAGGCTCCAACGGCAAAGCAGGCCAGCCCCAGAGAAATCATCAGGGTGGCCATGCCGTAGTGCCGAGCCTCCTGAGCCATCGCCACCCCAAACGGAGAGACAGCCATCAGGGCGGCGCTAATTTGACCCGCCAGCACCGAGCGAAACCCTAGCCAGCCAGCCAGATAAACTGCCGGTACGCTCAGGGCTCCGAGCAGGGCGGGCAGGGCTCGCACCGCCCACGGCGAAGCCAAACCCTGCACAGCCGGAAAGATATTCATCCACAAGTGGGCCAGGGCAAAGTAGGCAGGCGGATGGTTGTCTTCCTGCATCAGGTAGTGAATGGTGGAACCCACCGTTGCCTCTGGGCGAGGTTGCAGGGGAGTCAACAGCTGCTTTAGCGACATCACCTGATCGAGCGGAACAGAGCGACTGCTGTTGCCCAGGGAGAAGATTGTCGTAGCCACCTCATCCATCCAGAGGGGCTTGCTGGTGAGAAACGCCAGGCGAATGGCCAGGGCAAGCAAGAACCACACCGCCATCCAAAACGCTGTAGATGGTATTTGCCACGTCTTGAACAATCGCATTAAATCGCTAGAAACTGCCAAGGGCTGATAATACTCCTCAAATAAAAGCTTAACTGCATCTGTGCTTGGGATAGTCCTTGGGGATAGTCTGCTAACGTCTACTCCTTTAAAGAACGAGGGCCTCAACCTAATCAGGTTTGAGGCCCTCGGATGTCGTCAGACAGGCAGCTGTATGCGATCGCGCCCTAAATCATGTCCTGACTAAATCTCCGCTACCGAGTTGAGTCCAACAATGTCTTCATAGGCGGCTGAAATGATGCAGACCGAAAGGGGCACAGTCACAAGCAGGCCAATGCCTAGCACAATGGCCCCAGCCAGGTTGAGCAAGAAAAGCAGCAGCAGCAGGCCAAAAAACGAGAACCACTTTTTGGTAATTAACTTGCGACTGGTTTCCATCGCTTGCCAAAAATCAGCACTCTTGTCGATGACCAGGGGTTGAGCAAATAGATAGGCTACGGCTAGATAAATACCTGGCAGAATCAGCAGCACAAACCCAATGGCGGTCAAAATGCCAGCGACCAGCGCGGTGAGAAAGATCGGCAAAAATTTGTTGAAACCCAGAAAGAAGTCGCCAAAGACGGCATCTCGTCCGCGAGCCAGCTGAAAGGCTACAAAGTAATAGCCTGCCGTTAACGCTGGGGTAATGACATTGAAGGCAAAATTGAGAATGCCTCCAGGAACAGGTTCATCACTGTTTGACCCCAATGGGTAGGGCAAAACGGCTATAACAACCTGGATAATAAACAGCAGCAGAGTAAATAAAATAAAAAGCGAGGCTTTTTGCTTAAAAATTTCCCAGCCACGGCTAAAATAATCACCGATTTTGACATCATAGTCACGATCGGTTAAATCAGAGCTAAAACTACTCATCGCCGTTCTCCAAAATCCCCAAAAGATTTATGCTCAGGATATCGGCTTCGCGTTAGCTGGGGTTAAAGTCGCGGCAAAAATTAACTTGACTTGGCTGTCAGTGAAATAAGTTGAAATCAAATCTCGCAGATCGCCAGAAGCCTTGAGCTGCTGTAGGGCAGGCACTGCCCACCAGCCTTACTTCGGTAGGATTCAACTTGCTTAAGAATGACGCAGATACCTGCAATCTTGGGATGCACCCCATCCTGTTAAAGATAAGGTGCATGTCAACGACGACTACCTACCTAAATGCAGCATCGGTGCTAGAAGCGCCGTGCTCCAGCCGATACCAGGCATCTTGGCTAGCATATCGAGCTTTATCCCAGCCGAGGCGGCGACCCGTACGCTGATCTTGCTCGTAGCGCTGCCGCAGGTGGGGTTCAGCCTCTTGATACGACATTCCCTGTGAAGAGTAGGTTGAGTAACCCTCATAGCCATTGCGATAGGCATGACCATAGTCGTCATAGCTATAGTCAGCATCCACATAGGGACGGGTTTTGTAGTTGCTGCGCCAGTACTCGTCTTCAACCGTAGGATCAAAGGTTTCTGCCACACTTTTGCCGAGCAAACCACCGGCGGCTGAACCAACTACAGCACCAACGGCTCCGCCAATAGGACCACCTACAGCGACCCCAACAGCGGTTCCGATAATGCCTGCGCCAGTTGCCCCAACGCCTGTACCCACCGGATGGGAGCCCGGCTCACCCGTCATTGGATCGGGATTGCGATCGGGGTTCGATTTAGGATTAATCTCGTCGTTGTTGTTAACGCTCATTTCAATTAAATTCCATGCTAAAAAATTTATGTTCAACCGTGGACCAGATAAGTAATGGCCCAGACCGATCGCTCGGTCACTGTTGAATCCCGTATTGCTAGGTTAGTTATTACGGCCCAAAACGAAATCGACTATGGGTCTGAGATTCTCTGCGCCCTAGGGATGAACTTACGAAGCCTCAGATTTGCCGGTTGTATTAACAAAGCCAGCGTCAATCGAGTGGCTGACGCTGGCTTTGTTAATGTGGTGAGCTTAGATTTTCAGGCTATTTTTGCTTGGCCGCTCGATGCGATCGCAAGCCGTTCAGCAATCAGCCCACCCCCGCATCAGGGGTTCAGTGGGCCTCGGCTACTCCAGCATATCCAGGTTGCGTACCGCGCCCTGATCGGCACTGGTAGCTAGCAGCGCGTAGGCCTTAAGGGCCGCTGTCACCCGCCGCTGCCGGGGCTTGGCAGGCTTCCAGGCATCTTTGCCCTTAGCTTCCATTGCCACGCGGCGGTTGGCCAGTTCCTCTGTCGAGAGGTCAACATTGATGGTGCGGTTGGGAATGTCGATCACGATGCGATCGCCCTCTTCCACCAGGGCAATGTTGCCGCCTGCGGCTGCCTCGGGCGAGGCATGGCCAATGGAGAGGCCCGAGGTACCGCCAGAGAAGCGCCCGTCGGTGAGCAGGGCGCAGACTTTGCCCAGCCCCTTCGACTTCAGATAGCTGGTGGGGTAGAGCATTTCCTGCATCCCCGGCCCGCCCTTTGGCCCCTCGTAGCGGATGATCACCACGTCGCCGGGCTGCACTCGGTCATTGAGAATGGCGGTGACGGCGGCATCCTGGCTTTCAAAGATGCGGGCAGGCCCTTCAAACACACGCAGGGTCGAGGTTGGGACACTGGTGGTATAACGCAACTGCTCCGCCGCAAACATACTTTCGTCGATGCCTGCGGTCTTGACGACGCAGCCATTGACGGCCAGGTTGCCGTAGAGCACGGCCAGGCCACCGTCGTGGGAATAGGCATGCTCCACACTGCGAATGCAACCCGACTGCCGGTCCAGATCGAGGGTCGGCCAGCGCGTGTCCTGGCTGAAGGCAACCTGGGTGGGAATGCCCGCCGGGCCAGCTCTAAAGAAGGTGTGAACGGCTTCGTCGGCAGTGCGGGTCACGTCCCAGCGCTCCAGGGCGTCCTTCAGGGTGGGGCTGTGAACCGTGGGTACGTCGCTATGCAACAGCCCGGCCCGGTCGAGCTCGCCCAAAATAGCGTACACCCCCCCGGCCCGGTGCACATCCTCGACGTGGTAGTTGGGGGTGTTGGGGGCTACCTTGCACAGCTGGGGCACCTGCTGCGACAGGCGATCGATGTCGGCCATGGTGAAGTCCACCTCGGCTTCGCGGGCTGCCGCCAGCAGGTGCAGAATGGTGTTGGTGGATCCGCCCATGGCGATATCCAGCATCATGGCATTCTCAAAGGCTTTGAAGCTGGCGGTGGAGCGGGGCAGCACCGACTCGTCGCCCTGCTCGTAGTAGCGGCGGGTAATGCTGACGATGGTGCGGGCGGCGGTGAGGAACAGATCTTTGCGATCGAAATGGGTGGCCAGGGTGGTGCCGTTGCCCGGCAGCGACAGGCCGATCGCCTCGGTCAGGCAGTTCATTGAGTTGGCGGTAAACATGCCCGAGCACGAGCCGCAGGTGGGGCAGGCCGATCGCTCGTACTCGTCGGCTACCTCATCGCTGATGTTTGGGTCGGCGGCCACCACCATGGCATCAACCAGATCGAGTTTGTGTTCCGCAAGCTTGGTTTTACCCGCTTCCATCGGGCCGCCCGAGACAAACACAGCGGGAATATTTAGCCGCAATGCCGCCATCAGCATGCCGGGAGTAATCTTGTCGCAGTTTGAAATGCAGACCAGGGCATCGGCACAGTGGGCGTTGGCCATGTACTCCACTGAGTCGGCAATAATCTCCCGTGAGGGCAGGCTATAGAGCATGCCGTCGTGACCCATGGCAATGCCGTCGTCAACGGCGATGGTGTTGAACTCTTTGGCGACCCCGCCAGCGGCCTCAATCTCGCGGCACACCAGCTGACCCAGATCCTTGAGGTGAACGTGGCCAGGCACAAACTGGGTAAAGGAGTTGGCAACCGCAATGATGGGCTTTTCAAAGTCCTCGGTTTGCATGCCGGTGGCCCGCCAGAGGGCACGGGCACCGGCCATGTTGCGGCCATAGGTAGAGGTTTTGGAACGATAGGTCGGCATGGCTCATCCTAGCTGTCTAAGGGGTTGGTTATAGTCTGGCGCTCAAACTTAGCGGTGCCAACAAGACCATAAACCGCAGTAACTACAATAGCTGACTCTGTAGTTCGATTTGCGGCTGAGAAAACTAACGTTAGAGTGTTCTGGCTCAATGCTTATCTAAACGTTTCACTGCGACCAACCCGCCGAGCTGAGTTCACATCCTGATCAGGACGTTTTTTAGATGTTTAAGATGGAATAGCTTAGACTGCGCTTCACGAAGCGTTCGGGAACCGACTCGAAACGAGTATCCGTTCCGGAATCGCTCGGCGGCTAATTTTTAACATCTGGTTTCCGCCCTTTTGAAACTCATAGTCCACCGCTTCAATTTGAATGCTAAACCGTTCATCGGGCAATGAATTTATTACTGGCTCAACATAGGGTGAGGGCTGACCATTGAGTTTAATCAAGGGGAAAATTCTCACCTCTGCGGCAACCCGCAGCAGTTCGTGGATTGAGGCAACGTGAAACTCAAGCGATCGCTGCTCTGAATAGAGAAAGAGCAAATGGGAACAAAGGCACAGCTCAAACTGGCGATCGGCAAAGGCGAGACTGGGCAAAGACTGATTCAAATATCGCCCGGTAGCCTTGCCAGAGTTATAATCTAGCAGAAACGTTTCCATCGCTTGGAGACGAGCCTGCCCCAGCTGATCGGCATCTTTGAAGCTCTGCCAAACATAGTGATTAGAATTCTGCTTGACCTGCGAAATAATGGGTTCGTAGGTTGCTCGAACGCGCTGCTCAATTTGCTCGGCAGAAAATTGATAAATTGGATCAATCGAAACAACAGAATATCCTAACCGAGTCATTTCGGCATTGAAGCTAGCTGGGCCATCGCCACAGCCCAGCATCTTTGTGTTTAAGTCTGCCTCTGACAGGTGAAACATGGCCCGGTATTCCTTCAGGGTTCGGCCCCAGGGAACAACGTCATCTAGCTTCATAGTTCACCCAGCTTTAGAGTGGATGGAGATTCTTTGGATCTTGGTGTCGGCATGTCATCTATGATAGTGATTTGATACCGCAGTAACATTGCCATAAAAAATGCTTGCCCTGCGTTGATACATCCTGAAGATCTGAAGCTTATGTTGACACTGCGGTCTAGCACAATTTGAAGCTGCTTAGCTCAAAACTCGATAATGTTGGTTTTTTCGCTCTAAATCTGATCTTATAACAGCTTAGTATGGCCTGTTTGAAATCCTGCTCAAAGATGGTTTGGGTGCGCTAATGAGTAGTTTTTTGCAGGCCGTCAATCAAGTTCTAAACACGCCATTTCTCAATTTTGGCAGTGCGTCTTTGACGCTAAGCGCGATCGCGCAGTTTTTTTTGGTGCTGCTCATAGCGCTGCTATTTTCCCTCGGCTTTAAGCGCATCTTTGCCAATCAGATTTTGAGCCGTTTGGGGCTCAAACAGGGTACCCGCGAATCGATCGCCACGATTACCAGCTACAGTCTGGCTACAATCCTGGTTCTGATTCTACTGCAGGCCTTAGGAGTCAACCTTGCATCTGTAGCCGTTTTGGCGGGCAGTCTGGGCATTGGCATTGGCTTTGGCCTACAGGATATTACCCGCAACTTTATCAGCGGCATTGCCATGCTGGTCGAGCGTAAGCTCAAGGTGGGCGACTTTATTGAGTGGGAGGGACTGTCGGGCTACATCACTGAAATTTCGCTGCGATCGACGGTAATTCGCACCATTACCAAGCGACACATCGTGATTCCTAACAGCAATCTGGTCGGCAGCCAAGTGATTAATTGGACCTACAACGACTTTAAAGGCTGGGTTCCGGTTAATGTCAGCGTTGTCCATGAAAGTGACCCCATTTTGGTGATTGAGGCGCTGCTGGATTCGGCTTATTTAGAAGAATCGGTTTCCTACGAATATCCGCCAGAGGTATTCTTTACGGGCTTTGGTCAAAATTCGCTAGATTTTGTGCTGTGGATTTGGGTCGACCGGGTTGATCTGAAGCACAAAACCGAAAGTTCGCTGCGCTTCATCATTGACCAAAACCTACGGCAGCACCATATTCGCCTGGCCTCCCCTCGCTACGACCTCTGGCATCGCAACCCCAACGTAGTAGTGCAGTCAACTGTTGAAGAATATGAAGATCACGCCCATGTGCAGCGGGCAGTAGCCACCTTTAGCGACGCCTACCCAAAGCCAGTCGCGGTGAGAGACCTGCTACAACAGCTGCCCTATTTTGGTGATTGCAATACCCTCGAACTGCGGAAACTGGTGGAAATTGGCCACCGCCGGCGGCTAGAGGCGGGCGAAGTGCTCTATAAGGCAGGGGAGCCAGGCGATAAGTTTTACGTCATTCTTCTGGGGGCGGTGAAGTACAGCATTAACGGCGAAGATCAGCCGACGATTATGCGGGCGGGGCAGTTTATTGGTGAATTTTCGCTGATGCTGGGCATTCCTCGCACAGTGACGGTCACGGCGATCGAAGACACGACGGTGTTTGCCATTAGCCCGGATGGGTTCAAAAAGATTTTGCACAGTCAGCCTCGCCTCTACGACATGATTGTGCAAGAGATGGGTCGCCATGAGGCTGAACTCACGCAGCAAAATCGCCGCCTGCGCGAGCTGGGGCTGATTAGCCAGGACTATGACAAAAATCCTGTGGCCTGGGTGCAAAAACAGCTGGAAAAATTGTTTGGTCCGCAGCCGCACTAATCAGAATCTAACATTCAATCACGTTCACGGCCAGACCGCCGCGAGAGGTTTCTTTATACTTTTCGTGCATATCGCGGCCGGTGTCGCGCATAGTTTTGATCACCTTATCGAGGTGAACACAGTGCTGACCGTCGCCCTTGAGGGCCATACGCGCCGCATTAATTGCTTTGATGGAGCCCATGGCGTTGCGCTCGATGCAGGGCACCTGCACCAGGCCACCCACCGGGTCGCAGGTGAGGCCGAGGTTGTGCTCCATCCCGATTTCGGCGGCGTTTTCGACCTGCTCGGGGGTGCCGCCTAGTACTTCGGTCAAAGCGGCGGCGGCCATAGAACAGGCCACGCCGACTTCGCCCTGACAGCCTACGTCGGCCCCGGAGATGGAGGCATTTTCTTGGTAGAGCATGGCGATCGCCCCCGCTACCAGCAAAAACCGCACGATGCCGTCGTCGCTAGCGCCGTGGCAAAAGCGACTGTAGTAGTGCAGCACCGCTGGAATAATGCCCGCCGCGCCGTTGGTTGGGGCCGTAACCACCCGCCCACCCGCCGCATTTTCTTCGTTGACGGCCATGGCGTACAGGTTTACCCAGTCCATAATGCTGAGCGGGTCGGCCAGGGCGTATTCTGAGCGCTGCTTGAGGTTGCGGTAGAGTTCGGCGGCGCGCCGCTTGACCTTGAGTCCACCGGGCAAAATACCGTCGGTGCGGCAGCCCCGCTCCACGCAGTCTTGCATCACCTGCCACAGCCTCAGCAGTCCGGCCCTAATCTCGGCTTCGGTACGCCACACTTTCTCGTTTTCGAGCGTGAGCTGGCTGATGGAGAGGCGATCGCGCTGGCACAGCTCTAGCAGGTCGCGGGCGCTGTGGATGGCGTAGGGCAGGGGCGAATGATGCAGCTGCAGGCGATCGAGGCAGGCGGCGTGCTCATCGACTACAAACCCGCCGCCAGTGGAGTAGTAGGTGCGCTGCCGCAGCGTACGTGCGGCTTTGTCAAAGGCGGTAAACACCATGCCGTTAGGGTGGTAGGGCAGGGGTTGCCAGTGCAGCTTGAGATCAGTTTTTTCGTGAAAGGCGATCGCGTGCTGCCGCAGTACCCAGAGTGCTCCCGTATGGCCGATGCGCTGTAGGTGAGCGTCCATCAGATCGATGTTGATCATGTCGGGGGCCTCGCCCTCTAGGCCCAGCAGTACGGCGCGATCGCTGCCATGCCCTCGTCCAGTGGCTCCTAGCGAACCATGCAGATCGATCTGAAGCCGCTCGACCTGGGGCAGTAGGCCATCTGCGGCTAGTCCCTGGGCAAAGCGCCGGGCGGCTTTCATGGGGCCAACGGTGTGGGAACTGGAGGGGCCAACGCCGATTTTGAAGATGTCGAAAACGCTGGTAGACATTGTGGG
>NZ_JADEXE010000018.1 GCF_015207265.1 Nodosilinea sp. LEGE 07298
GCACCAGTGGACTGCTGCTGCCGGACCGAAACTCATGACCGACCTGCTGGGATTACCCGATGCAGAGCGCACCCTGGTAAATTGGCTGGTGCGTCAGCGGGGTGCATCCCTGGCCGATATTGTGGCCCATACCCAGGCGGAACCCGCTGCCGTGCAGAACATGCTGGACAATCTGCTCGCAGCGGGATTTTTAACCACTGATGAGGCCTCAAACCCGGCCCTATTTAAGCCCAACCTGGTTTCGCGTAAGCCTCGTACCGTGCCCGATAAACTTTGGAATGCGCTCGATTAACGCTAGTTTGAGAACAGCCAAAACCCCTTCTAGCTGGCGTAGCTATAGACCAAAGCTAATGTGGGAGATCGCGGCTGAGCGCTGGTGAAGGGGACATCTCAATGGTTTCGGCCTCAAATACCTCGGGAATGCCGCCATTGAGCACGGTAATGACCTGAGGCGGAGTGGCATCGGGAGGATAGACCAGATCAACTTCAAGATCTTGACGGGCCTCGGCAGGAATGTTGAGCCTCAGCAGTGCCTCGGCTTCCTGTCCGCGACGCTGCACCAGGTGAACGTAATGGGTGCGCTCTAGGCCCATCTGGTTTTTAAACTTCAAGCGCACGGTGCCCCGGAAGAAAACGCGATCTTCGGGGGGCCGACGGAACCTGAGCCCCTGGACGAGGTCTTCGTCGCGCATGGGGGTTTGAAACTTGAGAGTGATGGTCTGCTCAGAGCCTCGATTGTTGTAAAAGGGGAGCTTGAGGCTGTAGCGCACGCCGTAGTTGCCGTGGGCGCGATAGGCCGTGTCTGAGTAGCGGGCGACCATGGGGGCGCTCTGAATTTGCCCAGTGCCAAAGGTGTTGCGGTCTACGGAGCTAATGACGTAGGAGAAGGCGTTGCCCGGTGCCGGAATCGTCAGCACGTCGGTATCGGGAGAGTCGGTAACGGTGGCCTTCCAGTTGGCACCCTTGGCGACTCCAGCCACTCGACCATAGTAAAACCGCCCAAAGCGGTAAGTTTCTGGGTCGGAGGGGGGAATGTCGCGGGGGCCAGCTAAGCGGCCTTGCTTGAGCACTTGTAGCCAGTCTTGCAGGGTCGGCACGCGCTCGTTGCCGTTGGGCAGTAGGTCGGCATAGCGGGACAGGCTAGCGACGTGCACCGGACCGCTGCTGGAGAGGTACATCATGGCCGTGCGACCATTGCTGGGTATGGGGCGAGGTGCGATCGGGCGGGGGGAGGTAGAAGAATTACTTTCGCCGTTCTCTGGATTGAGTTGGGCATCGGCGGCAGTGAGGCTAACAGGACGCACTGGTGGTTTAGGAATTGCGCTGCCCTGGGGATAGCTACCGTTGACGGGCACCGATAGCTGGCGAAGGGGAATGGGGGTATTCATCAATAGCTGCACGTGACCCGGCGGAACGGTAATGCGATCGGGCCAGTGGGACTGGTTGGCCCCGCGCAGAATATCGGTGGTGGTGCGACTACCGGGGCCAGCAAAAACATTGCCGTTGCTGCTCAGGCGCGCGTCGGGCAGGTTGATGAAGGGGGCTTCCTGGCTAAGGTAGCTTACCCCCTGGTGAATGGTGATGTCGACGGGTTCGGTGCCGGGGTTGTAAACCACTACACCCATGAACAGGGTGCGGCGATCGTCGGGGTTCACGCCCCGAGCGATGTGGTGGGCGAAGATGTCGAAGCGACCATTGAAGGCGTAATCAAGGTGAGCCTCGGGAGAGGCCATACCGTCTTTTGGGAAGGTGGAGAGCAGAATGCCGTTCTGCTGCACGACCTCGGGGCTGTTGCTGTTAAATACAGGAATTTCATCTAGGCCGCCAGGCAGGGGCCGTACTTCCTGGTAGCGGATGACCTCGGCGTAGCTGCCATCGCGGGGAATAACTACCGTTTTGGTTTCGGGGGTAGGGGTGACCTCGCCGGGGGGAAGTTGAGCAAACAGAGGAGAAAGGGTGATAGCGACTAACGCACTCAGCATGAATAACCCGCGGAACGACCAAAATAAACCAAATTCAAGTCCAGAAGTGGAGTTTTGCCGGTGGGAAAACTCCAGATCCCAAGCTGGACTTGGTGTACCAGTGAATTTAGTGTGCCCAGGGAATGATAATCCTGAAGCAGTAGACGACGACCCTGGCAACGGCTTCCGTTTGCCTGAAGGGCTTAACTAAACTGGGCAGCCAGGCTGGGGACTGCCGTTTGTTAGCGTGACGAGAGAAAGGTAACCGTGACCGATAGGAAGCCAAAACTATATTGGCCCGATCCACAATACCACCTTGGGGGGCGGGGTATTTGGCTGTGTTTTAGGGAAAATCATCGAATCTTTATAGATTTCCTAGCTTGAGCTACTGACCTCGCAGGGGCGCATCAAGCACCTTCACAATGCGATCGCTGGCATCTTCCAAATAGGCTACGGTGGCCACATCCAGTCGCTGACCCTGGCGAAGGTGTCGAGCAATTGCCTCCTGGAGCTGCCTGAGCTGGTAGCGAGCCAGCACCCGGGCTTCTTCGGGTGCACCCGCAGTAAATTCTTGGGCCACAAACCCGAGCAGATTGGTAACTCCTTCGCCAGAGCCATGGTTGCGCAGTACTAGGCTAGTCAGCGTATTTAAGTAGTGTCGCTGGAGCCCCTGACGCAGGCTGGAGATAGCCGTGGACTGGGCGGGCGGGTTGAGCACCTCAGCCCAGATCGATTGCCCCAGGGTGTCGAATAGCTCTGCCAGGGTAAACGCCTCGCCGCTGGGCTGATTGAACTCGCTATCGCGCAGCCGCAGCAAGCGATAGCCGTCTAGCAGGTTGCTGACGGTAAAGGCCTGGGTAAACAAGAGGCGATCGTAAATGGGGTAGTCAATGCGGTTTACGAAGGGGTCTTGCCCCCAGTCCATCCAGCGATCGGGGGCAAGGCGGTTGATTAGCTCTGGCGATAGCGTCAGGGCATCGGGGGCAAACACCCGCTGGTTGAGGACATCTAGGGCGCGCCGCTGCTCCGCTGC
This sequence comes from Nodosilinea sp. LEGE 07298, assembly GCF_015207265.1. Lineage (GTDB taxonomy): Bacteria > Cyanobacteriota > Cyanobacteriia > Phormidesmidales > Phormidesmidaceae > Nodosilinea. The sequence continues at coordinate 2,995 of NZ_JADEXE010000018.1, forward strand.
CGCGATCGGTGCGAAGGGGGCCTGCCCGCCAGAACTCCAGGGGTCGGTACGGGTAAAGCGCTGCCCGCCGATGTAATTGGCGATAATCGTGGCCTGCATGTCGTAGTGAAAAAAGACCAGGTTAACCCGCTGTCGCAGCTGGCCGTAGCCCTCGCCGGGGTTGACCGAATACCAATCTAGGCGGTCCCAGATCGTTTTTGCGATCGCCATCTGACCCTCGGCATAGCTCAGGGGGTCGTCGCTCATATCCCAAGGGCTGGCCATGGGGTCGAGCATGGCAAAGACATCTTCATCGGGGGCGTAGGCTAGCTCAGCGGCTCCGGCGCGATCGGCGATCGGCCGCAGCTCTCGCTGGGCGGTAATGGGGTTGCTGACCGGACGATAGCCGTACTCAATGGCCCACAGGTCGTAGGGGCCGAGCTGGGTAGGGAAGTAGTCACCCTGGGGTTGACCCGGGGGGGCCAGGTTGGGGGGTAAGTAGTCCATGACCGAGCTGGCCATGCCCTGCGACTGTGTCCTAGCTGGGTCATTTAAATCTGTGGGCGATAGCAGCGTGCTGCCCAAAAAGTTGTGTCTTAGCCCCAGCACGTGGCCGACTTCGTGGGCGGTAAGTACCCGTAGATACTGCTGAATGTAGGTCTCTTTGGCCTCGCGGCTAGAGAAGGGTGGCGCTAGCGTAGCAACGGCCAGTGACCCAAAGGCCGTGGTCTGAACGCCTCGCAGGCCTGCACAGTAGTCCATTGCGTCGATCCGCTGGGGCGCATTGGTCCGGGGTCGGTCGGTGCTTGCAGACAGGCGTGCCATCAGGCGATCGCCCAGGGGATGCCCACAGGGGGATAGCCCGCCTGCCATAGGGCCTGCCATGGAGGTTGCCCCAGTCGCCAGAGTGTCGTACTCCAGTGCCAGGTCGCGCACGATGCTGGCATCGAGAATAATATCGGCATCTAAAATTTCGCCGGTCAGCGGGTTGACCCGGGCTGGCCCCAGTCCGCTAGCCCAGGGGTACAGCGAGTCTGACCAGCGAATGACGTTATAGCGCACATCGGCAGGGTCCCAATCGGCGTTGTCGGGCATTTGGCGCACGTCGATCGCCTGGGTAAAGCCGGCTCGCTCAAAGGCAGCATTCCACCAGTTCACGCCGTCGGCGATCGCGGCCCGGTACTCCACAGGGGTCGTGTTTTCAACCCAGAAGACCAGCGGTTCTTTAGGGGGGGAGAGGGCAGCGGCGGGGTCCTGCTTTTCTAAATACCAGCGGTGAATATAGCGCACAAAGGGATCTGAAATGCCGGGTCGACCTGGCGATCGGTAGGCGGTGATAAAGTAGCCTACCCGTTCATCGGCCTGGCGAGCGTGGAAGGTGGGGTGCTTAGGAATGGCCGACAAGCTATAGCGCACCCGTAGGTTAAACCCTCGACTGTCGGGCAGGCTGCTGAGCCCCAGGGAAAAGGGCGATGTCGTGCTGCCTCCGCCCGAGAACCCCATGACCGCTTCAAGTTCTATGTTGTTAGGAAAGGCCTTGACTGGCCCCAGGTACGATGCCTCGGCGCTGACTGCATAGCTGCCCAAGGCCCACGGAAACTGAGCTGATAGGTTAGCGGGGTCGCGGCTGATCAAAAAATCTTTTAGATCGAGCAGAATTTCTCCAGTGTCGCCGTGGATGGCTTGAATGGGCAGGGTCGTAAGCACCGAGTCGCCAAAGGATTCTCGCAGCAGCCGCTGAGCCTGGGGCTGGGGGTCGCGGAAGTACACATTGGGCACCGCCACCTGGATACGGTTGTCAGGAATCTGGCGAAACTGAATCATTAAATCGTTGACGGGCCAGCCCCGGAACAGCCCCAGCTCTCCTAGCCCCGACTCCAGGTTGGCCATAAACAGCAGATTTTGGTTCAGCTGGCTGGGTTTGAGCCCCAGCAGAGCTCGATTGCGCTGCAAATCGTGGTAGATCGTAAACAGCCCTGTCGAAACCGTTAGCCCTCTGACTACATCGTCGAAGGGTTTGAGGTTGCCGGGTTCAACCGGGGTGGAGGCATTGGGGGTGGAGTTGCTACCGCCGTCGTTCTCGCTAGCGGCCTCATTGGCCTGGGCGTAGAGGAAGGGGGCTGGGGGCGATTCAACCGAGGGAGAGTAGGCGGTGGCGCGATCGCCGGGCACCCACCAGAGCACCGCCGCGATCGCCAGCCCGCAGAAAAAAATGAGTCCTAACCGTATGCCCCGCTTCACCCAGCGCACTCCTTATGCCCCTGCGATAGAGGCGTTTCGTGTTGTCATATGATAGACCCCAATTTCACTATTTTCTGACCCTATGCTGGAGACTGCCCCTGTCCTTGTTTCGCCACCGCTGCCTGTGGTGTGGCCCCGGTTTGAGCAGCCGCTAAGGTTGGGGGTCATGGCCTCGGGCAATGGCAGCAACCTGGAGGCGATCGCCCATTCCATCGAGCGCGGCGAACTGCACGCCCAAATTTGCGTAGTTTTGTACAACAATCCTGGCGCAGGAGTGGCCGAGCGCGCTGCCCGACTGGGGCTACCGACGGTATTGCTCAACCATCGCCACTACCCCAGCCGTGAAGCCCTCGACCACGATATTGTGCAAACACTCCAGGCCCACGGCGTGGACTGGGTGATTATGGCGGGCTGGATGCGCTGCGTAACGGCGGTACTGATCGACGCGTTTGCGCATCAGGTGCTCAATATCCACCCCAGTTTGCTGCCCAGTTTTCCAGGGCTGCGGGCCGTAGAGCAGGCGCTGGCGACAGGGGTCAAGGTGGCGGGCTGCACGGTGCACCAGGTTGAACTGGCGGTCGACAGTGGCCCGGTAATCATGCAGGCGGCGGTGCCGGTGGAGCCAGCCGACAACCCGACGACCCTCCAGGCTCGCATTCAGGTACAGGAGCACCGCATTTACCCGGCTGCGATCGCCCTGGCTGCCATGAGCCATTTGTCGATCTAGCGCTGAGCCATAGGGTTGACGAGCTGGTTGGCCGGAAACCGAGGATCGAGCTGAAGTAATATGTGGCGCTGATCGATAGTCAGCCAGCCCTCGGTTTTAAAATCCTTGAGCAGGCGAGTAACGGTAACTCGGGTGGTACCAATAGCGGTGGCCAGCTGATGGTGGGTCAGCCGCATCGGAATGCGAATACCACCGGGTTCAACATGGCCAAAGTCTTGGGCCAGCATAAGCAAAAAGTGCTTGAGGCGATCGGCGACCAGGCGCTTACCTGAGAGGGCTAGCCACGCTTCAACCTGCTGCATCCGCAGGGTGATATTGCGAAACATGCCCGCCATGAGCACCGAAGACCCTTCAATTTCGGCCATCGGCAGCGACAGCACATCGACATCGGTGAGGGCGGTGGCCCAGTAGGGGTCAACGGTGGTCAGGGGCAACCCCACGGGCATCGACGGCCCAGCCAAGCCAAGCAGGGTCTCGCTACCGTCTTGCTGAATGGTGAAGAGCTGGACAATTCCTCGGCAAATGATCAAGATTTCGTCAGCCCGGAGCGGCATGGGCCGCCCCGCCGCGTAGGGTACCAAGGCACGCTCACGATACAACTGCTCTAGGAGCTGAATGAAGGTCTGGTGGCTGCGAGGGTCGATAGCAGCATCGCGGGCAGCGGAAGTTGCGGTTACAGACACTGGGTTACCTAGAGTTCGCCGAGGTAACCTGCTAGCCCATAAAAAGCGCGACAGTCAAAGCGCGATATATAGTTATCGAGCTTGGGTCGATTCCGACTCGATGGCAGCAGGGTTCCCCGCCATCATCTTCAACGGCTTAAATTAAGAAACTCCTCAAATTAGGTTAAGCCCAGGCAAATAGTTCATTAATGTTTGTGATCTGCCGCACCAGCCACAGTGGGTTTGGCTATCTGCAACACATTTCGCCCGAGTCTCTCGTAAGGGCAAACGGCCGTTTGCCCTTACCCAAATTCATGCTTCAACTCAGCCACACCGAAAGAAGGCCTAGGCCTTTGGCAGGTAGTCGCGCACGTCGGTTACCTGGCCTGCCAACGCCGCTGCTGCTACCATCGCCGGGCTCATCAGCAGAGTGCGCCCTGAGGCAGACCCCTGGCGTCCCTTAAAGTTGCGGTTTGACGAGGAAGCGCTGATCTGTCGCCCCTGGAGCTTGTCGGGGTTCATGGCCAAACACATGGAGCAGCCCGCCTCCCGCCACTCAAAGCCTGCGGCGGTAAAGACCTGGTCTAACCCTTCGGCCTCGGCCTCCTGCTTCACCCGTTCAGAGCCGGGTACTACAAAGGCTTTTACCCCTGCGGCCACACTGTGGCCCTGTACAATCCTGGCGGCCTCGCGCAGGTCGCTGATCCGCCCGTTGGTGCAGCTGCCAATAAAGCACACGTCAACGGCGGTGCCCTTTAGGCTTTGGCCAGGGGTGAGATCCATATAGGCAAAGGCGTCTTGGGCTAGCACCTGCTCTTCGTCAGGTAGACTTTCGGGCCGGGGCAGGGTTTCGTGAATGGCAATGCCCTGACCGGGGGTAATGCCCCAGGTTACGGTGGGGCCAATGTCGGCGGCGCTAAACACCACTAAGTCGTCGTATTCGGCGTCGGCGTCGCTATGCAGGGTTTGCCACCAGGCTACAGCCTCATCCCAAGCGGCACCCTTGGGGGCAAAGTCGCGCCCTTTGAGATAGCTGTAGGTAATCTGGTCGGGGTTAACGTAGCCGCAGCGAGCGCCCCCTTCGATCGCCATATTACAGAGGGTCATGCGCTCTTCCATCGACATCGCCTCAATGGCGGTGCCAGCAAACTCGTAGGCGTACCCCACGCCACCTTTGACCCCCAGGGTGCGAATGATATGCAGCACAACATCCTTGGCGTAGACCCCGGCGGGCAGCTCGCCGTTGACCTCAATGCGGCGCACCTTGAGCTTTCCCAGGGCCAGGGTTTGAGAGGCCAGTACGTCGCGCACCTGGCTGGTGCCAATGCCAAATGCGATCGCGCCAAACGCGCCGTGGGTCGAGGTGTGGCTGTCGCCGCAGGCGATCGTCATGCCCGGCTGGGTCAGCCCCTGCTCGGGGGCAATCACATGGACAATGCCCTGGCTGCCCGAGCCGATGTTGTAGAAGCGAATGCCGTGCTCCTGACAGTTTTGCTCCAGCGCCTGCATCATCGCCTCGGCCAAAGGGTCAGCGAAGGGACGGGCCTGGCTTTCGGTCGGTACGATGTGGTCGACGGTGGCGACGGTGCGCTGGGGGTACATCACCGTCAGCTGGCGCTCGCGCACCATGGCAAAGGCTTGGGGGCTGGTAACTTCGTGCACCAGGTGCAGACCAATAAACAGCTGAGTTTGACCCGATGGCAGCGTGCCAACAGTGTGTAAATCCCAAACTTTGTCGAACAGCGTACCCTTGCTCATAGCAAACCTGTAGGCAAAAACGGTGAAACTTAGTTGGCGTTGAAAGCTGGCGTTGAAAGGGGCGGCGAATGCGTTGCCAGTGTTCTATCTTAGCCCAAAGCCTTTAGCCCAAAACCCCTGCCCCACAGCTCAAGCAAATATCTCTAGAGGTTGAGTTGACAACTGTATCCAGCGGCCGTTGCTGCCCCTTTATCAATTCTTTACGATTTCCTGGTAAGTCTCAGCATGGTGTGGCTACTTCACTGGGTAAAGCATTGAACGCTTGACCAGGGCTAGTCTGTACCAGACAAAATGGTTCGATTTATTTAGGAGATACATCATGGGTTTTCTAGGCAAGCTGTTCGGTAAGAAAGAAGAAGAAAAAGCTAAGTCCTCCCCCAAAGTTAATGTCAAGCAGGCTGCCTCTAAAGCCAAAATCGATGACGCCAAGGTGGGCATTGATGGTGAGTTCGACGAGAGCGGTCTGGCGAAGCGAGTGGCCCTGGCGTTTGACGAAGCCGGGCTGTCTGACAGTGTGGGTCTGTGGGTGGCCCAAACCGGTTCCACCGTGGTGCTGAAGTACAACTCCGATGCCGAGAGCGTACTGGATCAGGCCAAGAAAATTGCCATGACCGTAGATGGCGCGACCAATGTGACCACGCAGCCAAACGCCTAGGGCTAAAGATCACAACGGTTAATATCTAACCAATATCCACGCCAGAACTAGAGCGCTCTAGTTCTGGCGTTTTTAGTAATTGTTCTTCTACGCCATTCTTCTATCCAATCTCAACTGGAAGACCCGGACCAGGCGGGTAAAGTAGCTGTGGCCGCTGGGTAACCAGCCGCTGGGCACTATCGGCAGGGGAAAGGCCCCTAATGTCAACCTGTGGAATGACTCGGCGACGGCGCTCCAGATCGTGGCGGTAGGCGCGATCGTAGTAATCGAGAATGATCGCGCAAGCGGCGCGCAGGTTCCCGGACTGAATGTGTTGCACGGCAGCTTGGGTGCGATCGCCCCCCAGGCGCTTGCGAATTCGCTCGGTCGCCTCTACCAGATCCTGCGTAGACGCCTCGCCATAGATATCGACTAGCAGATCGAGGCGTTCATCGAGCGATCGCACCACCTCCACCGCCGGAGCCGTCTCCATCTGCGCAAACAGCTCGCTAGGAATGCGGCAGGTGCCCACCCGGCGACTCTCGGCCTCCAGCCAAATGGGGCGATTCCCCGAGAAGCTTACCCACTGTGCCGCCAGCAAATTCTCGTACTGCTCAGTCGAAGGCTGGGGTGGCAGCAGCAGCGCTCCAAAGCTGCTGCCCCGGTGGTTGGCCAGAGCTTCGAGATCCAGCACAGGTTCTCCTATGGCGACCAGCTCGTTGAGAATCAGCGTTTTGCCGCTGCCCGTCATGCCCCCCAGAATGGTGATCGGCTTTGGTGTCGCTAGGGTTTCGCGTACCCAGCGGCGGTACGCCTTATAGCCGCCATCTAGAATACGGACGGTAAACCCGGCCAGTTCTAAAATCCAGCCCATGCCGCCGCTGCGCATACCCCCTCGCCAGCAGTGCACCCGAATGTGGCGATCGGGGGCCAAAGCCTTGGCCGCGCGAACGAACTCGCCACACCTGGGGCCAGCGATATCAAAGCCCAGTTCTACCGCCGATTCGCGCCCCACCTGTTTGTAGCAGGTGCCGACTTTAGCGCGTTCGTCATCCGTAAACAATGGGAAGCTCACGGCCCCAGGGATGTGCCCATGCTCGTATTCCCCTGGGCTGCGAACGTCCAAAATTGGACCAGGGCCGCATAAAAAGCTGTCGATATCGAGAACCTTTGGCATAAATCAGGCTATTGCTACAAATTTCGTCGGCTTTATCAGCTTGCCGTAGCGATCGCAAAAGAAACGTACGCATTCGGGAGCCAGGTCGATCGCCAGCTCATCGTAGGCTCCGGTATTTGGATTTGGCCAAATCAAAGCGTAATCTCCCTTCACAAACTGAAATCGCTCTAAATCTCTCAAGGGCAAAAGTGCTGGGCCAGAATCTTCCTCAATCAGCAGAGGGTAGAAATCTAACTCGTAAATCTCCACATCTAATGAAGCCTCAAACCAGAGCCTCAGCACATATGCATCTAAATACTCGGCCTTGAGTAACCCGTTTTCATGATTGTTTTGCCACTGGGTTGTATTGGTGGCCAACGTTCGCCAAGTCTCCCACATCAAGACCTTTACCCCACAATTTCAATTGGTTTGCCGTGCATTGCTCGTTGCCACTGCTCCAGAAGAGCTTCTTCGTGAGCGTCTACCCAAGCTTCGATTAAGCGCTTTAGTTTGGGTGGTAGTGATTTGCCGGGTTGTATCTATTGCCGAGACTTAATTTCAATTCGGTAGCTACCGTAATCGTTTTGGTACTTGATATGGACATGGGGTGGTGCATGGTCGTTGTAGTTCATCAAAACGACCAACAATCCCTGTCGGAAGGGGTGTGATACAGGCGGCATTGTATAGACCACAGCATAACTAATTGTACTTTCAGACAATGAGTTGTCTCTTAAGACAATTCAGTTAGGCATCGGTGTAGCGGTCGGAGTCGCCCCGTTAAGAGGAGCAGGCACCACAATGTATCCCTCATCGCGATCGCCCAATACCCAATTCCTTTCCATGCCCCAGGTCCACCAGTGAGCCGCCGCGTAGGCGCAGGTGAGGCTGTCGAGCTGGTCCTCTACCGCCTTCATGGCCGCCCCTGTGAGCGGAATCTCAGGCAGATCAGAGTCCTCCAGGTTGAGAGCAGGTTCCAGGGTTGGCAGCACGTCAAGCTGATGCTGGCGCAGTTTCTCCAGCTCAGGCCGTCGCTGGGCCAGGGTGCCTTTTTTGTACTTAAAAATTTTGCTGAGGCCAAACAGGTGCACCGTCACCGGGTGAGGAAACACCTCCAGCTGAAACCAGCCCTGGGGTCGGGCTGGACTGTGGGGCACGTGAGCAAAGCCCAGGGATTCGAGCGCTAGGCCAAAGGCGATCAGCTTTTCGGCAAAGGGACGGCCCTGGTTGGCGGGGTAGCAGCCGGCATCGTAACGGCCAAAGTACTTGTGGGCCAGGCGATCGGGCAGGCGCATCCCGGTTTCGTTAGGGATCAGGGTTGGGGCATCGACGGCGACCACGGCATTGGCTGCACCGTCAGCCCAGTGCGAAATCCAGGCGAGAATGTCGGCGGTGGATTGAAGGCGATCGAGCCTTACTAATTTGAGTGTTTTATCTTCCAGATGCAGGCAGCACAAGCCTGTGGGGCCACTCTGCCAGCCCAGGTCAACGCCGAGAAAGCGGTGGTAAGACTCGCTCATTCTTCCAGATCCACATAATCCCGCTTTAGCCCCCGGCGGTACAGGCGGGTGTTGACCCGGGGGTAGTCGCAAATGTCGAAATCCAATCGCATGCCACCTACCAGGTAAACCAAATCATCGGTAAACGGGTTGCTGAGGCTATGGGCTAGCCCCCCAGGGGCAAAGCCCATAAAGTCACCGGGGCCAACCTCAACGGTTTCTGCCCCAATTTCTGCCAGTCCCCGCCCTGAGAGAATATAGATGAACTCTTCCTCGGCCTGGTGGACGTGGTATTGGGTCGAGTCGTGGCCCGGTTCGACCCGCACCAGGTGAATGCCCAGGTGATGCAGTCCGGTTTCGTCGCCCAGCGACTTGCCGTGGCGGATTGCCCTAGGATTAAGAGGGTGAACAAAGACAGCCTCGGGTAGAGCTGCGATTGTCGCGGCGGTCAGTAGTGGATGAGGATCGGTCATAGGTCAATTCCCGTAGTAGCGTAAATGGGTTGGTGGGCAGTGCCCACCCTACGGCAGCAGCAAACAGATTTCTCAGTCAGAGGTTAGGGAAAACACACCATGAAGTCTACACTGGCACAACTCACCGTTCAGTTTGACCAAGCTTTGGTCGCGGCCTTTGGCCCAGAGCTAGCCGGTACCGACCCCATGCTGGTGCCCACCACTAACCCTAAGTTTGGCGACTACCAGGCCAATTTAGCCATGTCGCTGGCCAAGCCGCTCAAGCAGAAACCCCGTGACATTGCCACCCAAATCATTGAAAACCTAGACGTTAGCGACCTCTGCGAACCGCCCGAAGTAGCTGGCCCTGGCTTTATTAACCTGCGGCTCAAAACCCAGTATCTAGAAGATCAGCTCAGGGCGATGCAGGCCGACCCGCGCCTCGGGGTGGCCCCTGCCGAGCAGCCCCAAAAGGTAATTGTCGATTTCTCTAGCCCCAATATTGCTAAAGAAATGCACGTGGGCCACCTGCGATCGACCATCATCGGCGACTCCATTGCCCGCGTGCAGGAGTTTATGGGCCACGATGTACTGCGCATCAACCACGTTGGCGACTGGGGCACCCAGTTTGGCATGCTGATTACCCACTTGAAGGAGGTCTGCCCCAAAGCGCTAGAAGTGGGTTCATCGGTAGACATCGGCGATCTGGTGACCTTTTATAAGCAGGCCAAAAAACGCTTTGATGAAGACGATGCTTTCAAGACTCGCTCTCGCGAAGCCGTCGTCGATCTGCAATCGGGCGAAGATACCGCTACCAAAGCCTGGAAAGCTCTCTGTGAGCAGTCGCGTAAAGCATTTCAAACACTCTACGATCGCCTCGATATTGACATTCAAGAACGCGGCGAATCCTTTTACAACCCTCTGTTAGCCAACGTAGTAAAAGATCTAGAAGCCCAGGGGTTACTGGTCGAAGACCAGGGTGCCAAGGTCGTCTTTGTCGAAGGTTTCACCAACAAAGACGGTGACCCGCAGCCGCTGATCATTCAAAAAACTGACGGCGGCTACAACTACGCCACCACTGACCTAGCCGCCATTCGCTACCGCATTCAGCAGGATGGGGCCGATCGCGTGCTTTACGTAGTCGATGCCGGGCAGAGCAACCACTTTACCCAGGTGTTTCAGGTAGCCGCCAAGGCTAGCTGGATTCCCAGTGGTATCGAACTCACCCACGTACCCTTTGGCGTGGTGCAGGGTGAAGACGGCAAAAAATTTAAAACCCGCGCTGGCGATACAGTCCGTCTCAAGGATCTGCTCGATGAAGCGGTCAGCCGCGCCCGCGCCGATCTAGAAAATCGCATTCAAGCTGAGGAGCGGCAAGAAACCGAAGCCTTCATTCAAAACGCAGCCGAAGTCGTAGGCATTGGTGCCGTAAAGTATGCCGACCTGAGCCACAACCGTACCAGCAACTACATCTTTAGCTTCGACAAAATGCTAGCTCTCCAAGGCAATACAGCCCCCTATATGCTCTACGCCTACGTACGGGTTCAGGGGATTAGCCGTAAGGGCGATATTGACTTCGATCACCTGCCCGCCGAGGCCCGCATTCACCTCGAAGATGAGACCGAGTTTGCCCTGGCCCGACATCTGCTCCAACTCGGTCAGTTGGTGGAAGAAGTTGCCCGCGATCTCTACCCCAACTATCTCTGCCAGTACCTATTTGAGCTGAGCCAAAAGTTTAACCAGTTCTACGATCGCTGCTCGGTGCTTCAGGCGGCAGAACCCCAGCGCACCTCCCGTCTGCTGCTTTGTGATCTAACCGCTAAAACGATTAAACTAGGTCTGTCGCTGCTAGGCATTCGAGTGCTAGAACGCATGTGAAAATTGCTGCGCACAACTGCTAAGTTCAGCTGACATCCTCCTAAAGGCAGGAGACATTCTGTTTCAAACTTGCTTTCCTCAAGATAGGTGCATCATCAGAGCTTAATCAGGGCATCTATCCTGAAGGGATACCCTGATATCTAAACGGTAATTTTGCCACTCATATTTAGCAGCGCATGTTTCTCTTTTTGAAAGGTTTTGAAGTCCCCTTGGATTAGGGGCTTTTAGCATGCCTATACTGATGTTTTGTAAGCTACTTTCATAGAAGTAATGCAGTTTCAAAAAGATTGTGTGCTCTGATACCGATAGCTGGTAAGTAGAGGCACATTTTCGGGAAGACTAGGGTTGCATCTCAGACTAGTTTTTAAGTTTTTGGTTGAAACTATCACAATGCCCTACGCGGTAGTTGGACACTACAATGCTGGCTTGATCGGCTTGTCTTTGGGCGTTGCAGCGCTAGCGTCTTTCACCACCTTGAGTTTAGGACGGCAAATTTTAGGCATAGAGCGCTACCAGTGGCCCTGGCTAATTGGCGGTGGGCTAGCCATGGGTACGGGTATTTGGGCTACTCACTTTATCGGTATGCTGGCGCTTGAACTGCCCATACCGGTAACCTACGACCTTTTGACGACGGGCCTGTCGCTGGTGAGTGCGGTGCTGGCGGCTAGTGTGGCGCTAGCGCTGGTGAGTCGCCCCAACTTAAGCTGGTCTGGGCTGGGAACGGGTGGACTCGCCATGGGTTTGGCGATCGCCTGGATGCATTACACCGGCATGGCGGCGATGGAAATACCGGCTCACCTGAGCTACCACTGGCCCCTAGTTGCCCTCTCGGTGGTCATTGCCGTGGTCGCTTCAACGGCAGCGCTAGCGCTCAACCTCTGGCCGCAGCGCCGTCACGGGCAGGGGCAGCCCTGGTTTGCTAAGTTAGCAGTACCAGCCCTGGGGGTTGCCGTTGGTGGCCTACACTATACTGCTATGGCTGCCACAGCATTTCAGCCCAATGATTTGACTAACGATCTGACCCATGATTTGACCATAGATGCAGGAGCGTTGCCCAACTTAGATGCTCCGTGGCTAGCCCTGGCGGTAGGGCTTGGAGCCGCCGTCATCTTGATCATCACCCTAGTCGCACTGCGGATTAATCGAAGCCTCACCCAGCAGCGCGTGCAGGAGGTGGCCATGGCCAATAGCGAACAGCGCTTTCGGGCTTTAATTCGTGATATGGCGGTGGGGGCGCTGCTGCTCAACGCTAAGGCCGAAATATTAATCCGTAACCAAGCGGCTCAGCAGCTGCTGCACCTGCCTGAGAGAGAAAGCCACCCCCTGGTGTTTGGTCAAGCTGGCTATATTCAGCGCGAGGACGGTACGCCTTTTTTAGAGAAGGAGCTACCGGTGCAGCGGGCGATCGCCCAAAAAGCGCCCCTGGGAAATGTAGTGATTGGGGTCAGTGCTACCCAGGCCAACTCGCCACGCTGGCTGCTAGTGAATGTTGACCCTCAGCTTAACGAGGCTGGGCAGGTGGAAAGAGTCGTGTGCACCTGTAGCGACATTACGCTGCAAAAGCAGGCCGAAGTGGCGGTACGGGCTGTGGCCAACCGCGAGAAAGCGGTAATGCAGATCGTACAGCGCATGCGCCAAACCCTCGATCTGGAAGCTATCTTTGCCGCCACCACTGAAGAATTGCAGCAGGCTCTCAGCTGCGATCGCGTCTGGATCTACCGCTTTAACCCTGACTGGAGCGGTACCGTAGTGGCCGAAGCGCTCATTGACCCCACGGCCCCTTCTACGCTGGCGACGGCGATAGTCAGCGATCGCCTCATTGAGCAGGATGACTGCGGTGCTCGCCAGCTGCAAAACGGCGGTTTTGATGACGGCTACCTGCTGCTCGAAGACACCTACTTGCAAGAGACCCAGGCAGAAACCTATCGCCAGGACCGCACCTACCACCGCGTCAACGATATTTACACCGAAGGGTTCAATACCTGCTACCTGGAGTTTTTAGAGCGATGGCAGGTGCGTGCCTACGTGATTGTGCCAATTTTTGCTGGCAGTCAACTCTGGGGCTTGCTAGGCGTCTACGCCCATCATCACCCCCGCACCTGGACCCGTCAGGAGGTCAAAATGGTGCTTCAGGTCGGTACTCACCTAGGTACGGCTGTACAACAGGCCGACCTGCTGCGGCAGACCCAACAGCAAGCCCAGGCCCTAGCGGTAGCCAAGCGTGCCGCCGATGCTGCTAGCCAGGCCAAGGGCGACTTTTTAGCCAGCATGAGCCACGAACTGCGCACCCCCCTCAACGCCATATTGGGGTTTACCCAAATTCTGCATGACGACGATAGTTTAGATTCCGCCCACCGCGATCTGATTGCTATTGTCAACCGCAGCGGCAACCACCTGCTGGGGCTAGTCAATAATGTGCTGTCGCTGGCCAAAATTGAGGCCAACAAAATTACCCTGAATGAAGGGGCCTTTGACCTACACCAGCTGATCCAGGCCGTAGGTGACCTGCTGCAGCTCAAGGCTGAGGCCAAGGGAATTCAGCTAGAGGTGGTGCAGCCCCCGCCGCTGCCCCATCAGCTTTGGATTGACGAGGGCAAGCTGCGGCAGATTTTAATTAACCTAATTGGCAACGCAATTAAATTTACGCCTCAGGGCCGTGTTGTGGTGCGATCGCGCCTGCAGCAGAACCTGGGCGATTCGGCTCGGCCCTACCGTCTCAGCATTGAGGTGCAAGATACAGGCGTAGGCATCAATTCAGAAGAAATTACCCATTTGTTTCAGCCCTTTCACCAGACCCAGTCGGGGCGGCGCTCTGCCGAAGGCACCGGATTGGGGCTATCGCTCAGCTACAACTTTGCCCAGCTGATGGGGGGCGATATTACGGTAACGAGCCAGCCTGGGGCAGGGTCAACCTTCATTGTTAGCTTGCCCGTGGGTATGGCGACGATGGTCAAAGACCGGCTCACTGAGACCATCACCGCCAAGTCAGAGCAGCCAGAGCACGACATCATGCACCTGGCTCTCCATCAGTCCGCTCCCCGGATTTTAGTCGCTGATGACGCGGCCGAGAGCCGACTGCTAATTCGCCACTGGCTTGAAGGAGCTGGGTTTGAGGTCTGTGAAGCCAGTCAGGGCCAAGAGGCCCTTGACCTGTGGCAGTCGTGGCAACCTCACTTGATTTGCCTTGACATGCGCATGCCTGTGCTCGATGGCTATGGAGTGGCGCGGCGGGTACGCGAGCTACCTGGGGGCGATACCACTGCGATTATTGCAATTACCGCCAGCGTCTTTGAAGAGCAGCGTTCCGACTGCATTGTGGCAGGCTGTAATGCTGTATTGCCCAAACCCCTTCAGCGGCGGGTGCTGCTCGATCACATTGGCCGCAGCCTGGGCCTTACCTATCAGTACACCGTTGGGCCTAGGCCTGAGAGCGAAGCTGGCGCGACGGTCAAAGACTGGTCGCAAGGGGCGATCGCAGCCTTGCCCGATTACAGTGGGCAAAGCTCGATTAAAGATCATCGCCCTCTTACCGAGGCCGACTTTAGTGTGCTTACCCCCGACTGGCTGAGCCAAATTCATCAGGCCGCCCAGGCTGCTGACGACCGCCGCGTGCGCCAGCTGATTGCCCAACTACCCCCCGGTCAAGCCCCCCTAGCCCAGCGGTTAAATCGTCTGGTCAACGATTTTCGCCTCGATGTCATTATCGATCTGACCGCTGTCCCCCCCTCAACCATTTCCCTGTAGCCGATTGAACCTATGACTACCGCTGTACCCCCTCTCCATCAGGAGGCAGGCATTAAAGATGCAGACATTCTGTTGGTAGACGATATTCCCGATAACCTACGGGTGTTATCCACCATTCTGGAATCTGAGGGCTACCGCTGCCGTAAGGCTATTAGTGGTGCACTGGCCCTCAATGCCATTGCGCTGGCCCCTCCAGATCTGATTTTGCTTGACATCACTATGCCCATCATGAATGGGTTTGAGGTCTGCCGTCAGCTTAAAGTCAGCGAGAGCACCCAAAGCATTCCAATTATTTTTCTGACCGCCCGCGACGCCGAAACCGAAAAAGAGCAGGCCTTTGGCCTGGGGGCCGCCGACTATATCGTTAAGCCCTTTATGGCCTACGAAGTACTGCTGCGAGTCAAACACCAGCTAGCCCTGCGGCGACAGCAGCAGCAGCTAGAGATTCAAAATCAGCAGCTTCAGGCCGAAATTAAAGAACGTCAGCAGGCTGAGGCCGAGCTTCGCCGTCAGCGGCAGCGTTCTGAAGAGCTATTGACTAACGTGCTGCCCTTTCAAATTGCTCAGCGCCTTAAGGAGCGGGAGCAGGCGATCGCCGACCAGTTCGACGCCGTCACGATTTTGTTTGCCGACATCGTGGGCTTTAGCCCCGTAGCGGCTCAGCTGGCCCCCTGCGAGCTAGTTCATTTGCTCAACCAAATGTTTTCTCGGTTCGATGAACTGGCCGCTATGTACAAGCTAGAAAAAATTAAAACCATCGGCGATGCCTATATGGTAGCTGCCGGAGTACCCTGCCCCCGGTCTGACCACGCCCAGGCGATCGCCCAGATGGCTTTGGATATGCAGACCACCATCAGTGACTTCCAGCGGCCCGACGGTCATCCCTTCCAGTTGCGCATTGGCATCAATTCAGGCAGTGTCGTAGCTGGAGTCATCGGCATTCGCAAGTTTATTTACGATCTCTGGGGCGACACCGTCAACATTGCCAGTTTCATGGAGACGACTGGTGAGGCGGGCAAAATTCAGGTTTCAGAGTTGACCTATACCCACCTCAAAGACCACTTTACCCTCAAGCCCCGAGGCCCAATTGGTTTGAAGAATGGCGACAGCATCACCACCTACTGGCTGATTCCCCAAGAGCAGGCTATCCCCAAACCTACCCAGCTTACGGTCCTGGAGCATCCTACAGGTTCTGCCCTGTGCTGCGGCTAACCCTTACGTATCGGCAGTGGCTCCTACTTCTACCGGCACTGGGGCTACTGTTTTGGTGGCACTCAGCGCCGCATTCACTAACCCTAAAAACAGTGGGTGAGGGGCGCTAGGCCGCGACTGAAACTCAGGATGAAACTGGCTGGCAATAAAGAAGGGATGGCTGGGTAGCTCGATAATTTCTACCAGACGACCGTCGGGAGAGGTGCCGCTAACCGCATAACCCGACTCTATAAACAGATTGCGATAGGCGTTGTTGAACTCATAGCGATGGCGATGGCGCTCGTAGATCACCTCTTTGCCGTAGAGGCGGCTGGCTAGGGTATCGGGTGCCAGGCGGCAGGGGTACAGGCCCAGGCGCATAGTGCCGCCCAGATCCACCACATCCTGCTGCTCAGGCAGCAGGCTGATGACTGGATTGGGGGTTTCAGGGGTAAATTCTGAACTGTCGGCTCCGTCAAGTTGGGCCACGTGGCGGGCCCACTCGACCACCGAGCACTGCATACCCAGGCACAGCCCCAAAAAGGGAATGCCCCGCGTCCGGGCGTACTCAATTGTCTGCACCTTGCCGCCAATACCACGCGAGCCAAACCCCCCCGGCACTAAAATGCCGTTGACGCCGCTTAGGTGGGCTTCTGGGCCGTTGGTTTCAATGTCTTCGGAGTTAATCCAGCGGACATTGATGGCGGCGCGATGGGCGATTGCCGCATGACGCAAGGCTTCTACCACCGATAGATAAGCATCGTTGAGGCTGACATACTTGCCCACAATCGCAATATCGACCGGTTGGCTAGAGCTGTAGAGCCCCTCTACAATAATTTCCCATTGGCCCAGGTGGGGCTGTCGCTGATCCAACGCTAACATCTTCAAAGCCTGGTGAGCCAGCCCTTCGTGCTCTAGCTTTAGAGGTACCTCGTAAATGCTGCTGGCATCTTGACAGGTAACCACGGCCTCGGCAGGCACATCGCAGAACTCGGCAATCTTTTCCTTCATGGGCTGGGGCAGCGGACACTCACAGCGACATACCAGAATGTCGGGCTGAATACCAATTGACCGCAGTTCTTTGACCGAATGCTGAGTTGGTTTGGTTTTTAATTCTCCTGCCGAGGCAATCCAGGGCACCAGGGTAACGTGCATGTAGAGCACGTCCTGACGACCTACGTCTTTACGAAACTGGCGAATGGCTTCCAAAAAGGGCAGCGACTCGATGTCGCCAACGGTGCCGCCAATTTCAGTAATTACCACATCGGGGTTAGTGTTGCGAGCGACTCGGTGAATGCGCTCTTTAATCTCATTAGTAATATGGGGAATCACCTGTACAGTCCCCCCCTGGTAGTCGCCCCGGCGCTCTCGGTTAATTACAGCCTGGTAGATAGAGCCAGTGGTAACGCTATTGAGCCGCGACATAGACGTATCGGTGAAGCGTTCGTAGTGACCCAGGTCGAGGTCGGTTTCGGCTCCATCTTCGGTCACAAACACCTCCCCATGCTGAAAGGGACTCATGGTGCCGGGGTCGACGTTGATGTAGGGGTCAAGTTTAAGAATAGAAACGGAGTAGTCGCGCGATTTTAGCAATCGGCCCAGACTGGCCGCGACAATGCCCTTGCCAATGCTCGACACTACGCCGCCGGTTACAAACACAAACTTCGTCATAGCAGCTTAACCCAGACCCCAGGAGCGTTAACCCGTTAATTGTGCCACAGGGGCCGGGTGATTCGTGTTGATCCTGAGCGCCGTCGGTAAAGCGGGCTAGAGAATAAGTGGGCTAGAGAAGGCTGGGCTAAGCGCTAGAAGACCCCTCGCCACCGCCCGATTCGGGCTGCACCCGTCGCTGCACCGAGTCGCCGTGGGAGGGCAGCCCCTCGGTCTCGGTCAGCACCGCGATCGCATCCGCTACCCCCCGTAGGGCTTCCGGAGAATACTGCATCAGGCTAGAGTGCTTCATAAAGGTTTCGGTCGAAAGCGGTGAGGCATAGCGGGCCGCGCCCGAGGTGGGCAAGGTGTGGTTGGGGCCAGCCAAATAGTCACCCACCGCTTCGGGGGTAGAATGGCCTAAAAAGATCGCGCCGGCGTGGCGAATGTGCTCCAGCAGATCCCAGGGCTCGGCCACTTCCAGCTGCAGGTGCTCAGGAGCAAAGCCATTAGACAACTCAGCCGCCCGCTCCAAACTATCGACGACGACCGCCAGACCATAGTTAGCGATCGCCTTTTCCGTTAGCGTCTGGCGCGGATGCCCCGCTAGCTGGCGATCGACCTCGGCGGCTACCCTCGTCGCCAGCGGCTCGCTGGTCGTGAGCAAAATAGCGGCGGCGATCGGATCGTGCTCCGCCTGGGCCAGCAGATCGGCGGCGACGTGGGCGGGGTTAGCCGTATGGTCAGCAATCACCAAAACTTCAGATGGCCCTGCCAACGAGTCGATGCCTACGGTGCCGAAAACCAATTTTTTCGCCAGCGTGACATAGATATTGCCGGGGCCAGTAATTACATCTACTGCCGGTATCGTCTCAGTGCCGTAGGCCAATGCCCCCACGGCCTGGGCGCCCCCAACCCGATAAATTTCGGTAATACCTGCCTCTTGAGCTGCCACCAGCACCGCCGGGTTGACTGTACCTGTTTGGCCAGGGGGAGTGACCATGACCACCTGCTTAACCCCAGCCACTCGGGCCGGAATCGCGTTCATAACGACGGTACTGGGGTAAGAAGCGCGCCCCCCAGGAACGTAGATACCGGCTCGATCGACGGGGGTGTAGCGCTTACCCAGGACCACGCCATTGTCTTCAAACCTTACCCAGCTCTGAGGTACTCGCTGGCGATGAAAGGCTTCTACATTTTTACAGGCCAGTCGAATGGCATCCAGCAGCCCCTTACTCACCTGCTGATAGGCCGCATCCAGCTCAGCCCCCGAGAAGCGCAGCCCATCGGCGGCTAGGGTAACTCCGTCAAAGTCCGCAGTATACTGAATAAGGGCCTGGTCTCCCTGGCGGCGAACAGCATGCAATATTTCTCGAACCGTGGCTTCCTTATGCACGACTTGATCGTCGTGGGTGCGGGCACAGATGCGTTGCAGCTCTGCTTTTGCCTCGGGTAGCTGATGGGTGATGCGCAGCATTACAGCCAGGAATCCAGATAAGCCAGCAAGGTGCGGTGCGCTAGGTTAGCTGCTTGGGAGCGGTAAAACATTCCGCAAAGGCAGTCAACACCAGCGTTGTACCATCCTAGTCGATCTACAGACTAATTTGGTAGCCAGACCAAGCATTCATTTACACCGTTTGGTGCAAATTGGTGCTAACATGCTTTATCCAGTCAATTAATCTTGTTAAGCTAGGGCGAACTGTGGCAAACATCAAGTCTGCACTAAAACGAATTGAAATCACCGAGCGCAATCGGTTGCACAACCGATCCTACAAGTCGGCAGTCAAAACTCTGACCAAAAACTATCTCTCTGCTGTTGACGCCTATCGGGCTGACCCTAGCGCTGATACCCAAAAGCAGGTTGAGGCCACCATGGCTGCTGCCTACAGTAAAATTGATAAGGCCGTAAAGCGTGGCGTGCTTCATCCTAATACCGGTGCTCGCAAGAAGTCTGGCCTGGCTCGGGTGCTCAAGGCTCAAGAGGCCACAGGGGCTGCGTCCTAGGTTACCCCTAGGTTTCAAATACGCTGGGCTACCTGCCGTTTCTTGTCGCTGCATTTGTTATGCCTTTGGTTGATACCCACGTACATCTCAATTTTGATACGTTTACTGGGGATCTCGACGAACTAACCCAGGCCTGGAGACAGGCCGGGGTTTTAGCTTTGGTGCATTCTTGCGTCGAGCCTGGAGAGTTTGCGGCTATGCAGGCGATCGCCGATCGCATTCCCGAGCTGTACCTGTCCGTGGGGCTTCATCCCCTCGATATGGATAAGTGGACTGGTGAAACGGCCGCCCAGATTGCTGAGCTGGCTGCCTCTGACAGTCGGGTTGTTGCCATTGGCGAAACCGGACTCGATTTCTTTAAGGCAGATGACGAAGCTGTTCAGCGCGAGGCTTTTTGGCAGCAGTTAACCATTGCCCATGGTCTGGGGCTACCAGTCATTGTCCACTGTCGAGATGCGGCCCAGGCTACAGCTGAGGTGATTGAGGAGTTTCAGCGTCATGTTGGCCCTGTTACTGGTGTCATGCACTGCTGGGCAGGTACTCCGGCAGAGACCCAACGGTTTCTTGATCTAGGGTTCTACATTAGCTTTAGCGGTATTGTCACCTTCAAAAATGCTCATCAGGTTAAAGCCTCGGCCCAAATGGTGCCTGCCCACCGATTGCTAGTTGAAACGGACTGTCCCTTTCTTACCCCCGAACCTCGGCGTAAAGAGCGCCGCAACCAGCCTGCCTTTGTATATCATGTGGCGGCTTACCTAGCTGAGCTACGCCAGGTCAATTTTGAAGCCTTAGCTCAGACAACTACCCACAACGCTGTGACCTTGTTTAAATTACCCGAGTCATCCCTATTGCTTTCCGCTTACCCTAATTTGCATTATGTCCCCACCCCGGCGGGCTGCTAGGCAGTTGGTCTATTGTGCGGGTGTGCGATCGCCGTTGTGCAACCTCTCCCCAATCATTAGATCGGCCTCTACGGCCATCCTACTTTACCGCCCCGATTTACCCACTCGCTCCGTTTGAGATGCGTCGTTACATTCTGACTCATCTGCACTTGGCCGACCTGCACTAGGAGACCCATGACTGAAACCACCGTTTACCAAACTACTCCCAACTTTGTTCTGCCCGACCTGGTAGAAATTCAGCGGTCTAGCTTTCGCTGGTTTTTAGAAGAAGGGCTGATTGAAGAGCTGGAAAGCTTCTCTCCTATCACCGACTATACCGGCAAGCTAGAGCTGCACTTTTTAGGTAAACAGTACAAGCTCAAAAGCCCTAAGTACGATGTCGATGAGGCCAAGCGGCGGGATGCTACCTATGCCGTGCAGATGTACGTGCCCACCCGCTTAATCAACAAAGAGACCGGTGAAATTAAAGAGCAGGAAGTCTTTATTGGCGACCTACCGCTGATGACCGATCGCGGTACCTTCATCATCAACGGGGCCGAGCGGGTCATCGTTAACCAAATCGTGCGAAGCCCTGGGGTCTACTACAAGGCTGAAACCGACAAGAATGGCCGCCGCACCTACAACGCCAACCTGATCCCCAACCGAGGGGCTTGGCTTAAGTTCGAGACCGATAAAAATGATCTGGTGTGGGTGCGGATCGACAAAACCCGCAAGCTGTCGGCTCAGGTGCTGCTGAAGGCCTTAGGCCTTACCGACAACGAGATCTTCGATTCGCTGCGCCACCCCGACTACTTTCAAAAAACCATCGAGAAAGAAGGGCAGTTTAGCGAAGAGGAGGCCCTGCTTGAGCTGTACCGCAAACTGCGCCCCGGTGAGCCTCCTACCGTGGCTGGGGGTGAACAACTGCTGCACTCTCGCTTCTCCGATCCCAAGCGATACGACCTGGGTCGGGTGGGCCGCTACAAGCTCAACCGCAAGCTGCGCCTCAATGTGCCCGATGCCACTCGGGTGCTAACGCCTACCGATATTTTGTCGGCAATCGATTACCTAATCAACCTGGAGTTTGACATCGGCTCCATCGACGACATCGACCACCTAGGCAACCGCCGGGTCCGCTCTGTTGGCGAACTGCTGCAAAACCAGGTGCGGGTAGGCCTCAACCGCCTAGAGCGCATTATCCGCGAGCGCATGACCGTCTCTGATTCTGACTCGCTGACCCCGGCGTCTCTGGTGAACCCCAAGCCTCTAGTGGCGGCTATTAAGGAGTTCTTTGGCTCCAGCCAGCTGTCTCAGTTTATGGATCAAACCAACCCCCTAGCAGAGTTAACCCACAAGCGACGGATTAGTGCCCTCGGCCCTGGTGGTCTCACGCGTGAGCGGGCCGGTTTTGCCGTGCGCGACATTCACCCCTCCCACTACGGACGTATTTGTCCCATCGAAACACCGGAGGGGCCTAACGCTGGCCTGATTGGTTCCCTGGCTACCCACGCCCGAGTCAACGAGTTTGGCTTCATTGAAACGCCTTTCTTTAGGGCTGAGAATGGACGTGTCTTCAAAGACGTCGAGCCGATCTATATGACTGCCGACGAAGAAGACGATCTGCGGGTAGCTCCTGGCGATATTGCCACCGACGAAGAAGGCTACATCGTGGGCGACACGATTCCAGTACGCTACCGCCAAGACTTCACGACCACTGACTCCACCGAGGTGGACTATGTGGCCGTATCGCCTGTGCAGATCATCTCCGTAGCAACGTCGCTGATTCCCTTTCTGGAGCATGATGACGCAAACCGCGCCCTTATGGGGTCTAACATGCAGCGTCAGGCAGTGCCTTTGCTTCAGCCCGAGCGTCCCTTGGTGGGTACGGGACTAGAAGCCCAGGCCGCGCGTGACTCAGGGATGGTCGTTATCAGCAGCACCGATGGGGAAGTGGTGTATCTTGACGCAGACCTGATTAAGGTGCGTGACCCAGAGGGTAGTGTCCACACCTATGAGTTGCAAAAGTATCAGCGCTCTAACCAGGATACTTGCCTTAACCAGCGTCCCATTGTGTTCCCTGGCGAACAGGTTCTAGCCGGGCAAGTCCTGGCAGATGGTTCTGCCACTGAGGGGGGCGAGCTAGCTCTAGGGCAAAACGTGCTGGTAGCTTACATGCCCTGGGAAGGCTACAACTATGAAGATGCTGTTCTGCTCAGCGAGCGCCTCGTATTTGATGATGTGTACACCTCTATTCACATCGAAAAATTCGAGATCGAGGCACGACAAACTAAGTTAGGTCCTGAAGAAATTACCAGGGAAATCCCTAACGTTGGCGAAGATGCCCTGCGTCAGCTAGATGAAACCGGCATTATTCGCATTGGGGCCTGGGTTGATTCGGGAGACATCTTAGTCGGGAAGGTTACCCCCAAGGGTGAATCTGATCAGCCTCCGGAAGAGAAGCTATTGCGAGCTATTTTTGGCGAAAAAGCCCGAGATGTGCGCGATAACTCGTTGCGGGTGCCAAACGGCGAAAAAGGACGGGTGGTTGATGTGCGGGTCTTTACCCGAGAACAGGGGGACGAGCTACCGCCTGGGGCCAATATGGTGGTGCGAGTCTATGTGGCGCTGAAACGAAAAATTCAGGTGGGCGACAAAATGGCCGGTCGTCATGGCAATAAGGGAATTATTTCCCGTATTTTGCCCATCGAAGACATGCCCTACCTGCCCGATGGCACGCCCATTGATATTGCCCTCAACCCCCTTGGAGTACCTTCCCGCATGAACGTGGGGCAGGTGTTTGAGTGCTTGCTGGGCTGGGCCGCCGAAAACCTCGATGCTCGCTTCAAGGTTATTCCCTTCGACGAGATGTATGGGGAGGAAGCCTCGCGAAACTCCACCCACGGCAAGCTGATGGAGGCCCGCGAAACCAGCGGCAAAGACTGGATCTTTAACCCTGATGATCCCGGCAAAATTGTTCTGCGGGACGGTCGTACGGGTGAGGCCTTTGATAAGGCGATTACGGTGGGGAGAGCCTACATGTTGAAGCTGGTACACCTAGTCGACGACAAAATTCATGCTCGCTCTACCGGCCCCTATTCTCTGGTGACTCAGCAGCCTCTAGGCGGTAAGGCTCAGCAGGGTGGTCAGCGATTTGGCGAAATGGAGGTGTGGGCGCTAGAAGCCTTTGGGGCAGCCTACACTCTCCAGGAGCTGTTGACGGTGAAGTCTGACGATATGCAGGGGCGTAACGAGGCCCTCAATGCGATCGTCAAGGGCAAGTCAATTCCTCGTCCAGGTACTCCTGAGTCCTTCAAGGTACTGATGCGAGAGCTGCAATCCCTCTGTCTAGATATTGCGGTGCACAAGGTCGAAACCCGTGAAGACGGGACCAGCCGCGATACCGAAGTAGACTTGATGGCCGATGTCAACAGTCGTCGTACCCCCTCTCGCCCCACCTATGAGTCTATTGCTGCTCGGGATGAGGAGCTAGAAGAAGTAGAAGACTAGCCCATCCCCACGTCTGTCCTCAAGGATTGTGCCTTAGGTAGTCCTTAGGGACAGACATTATCCTCCACACCCTAGACCAAGCGCCCTTTCAAGGAAAATACCCAGCATGGCCAAGCTAGAACAACGGTTTGACTACGTCAAAATCGGCCTCGCCTCCCCAGAACGGATTCGCCAGTGGGGAGAGCGCACCCTGCCTAACGGACAAATCGTGGGCGAAGTTACCAAACCCGAAACGATCAACTACCGCACCCTCAAGCCTGAAATGGACGGACTATTCTGCGAGCGCATCTTTGGCCCCGCCAAGGACTGGGAGTGCCACTGCGGTAAGTACAAGCGGGTGCGCCACCGGGGTATTGTGTGCGAGCGCTGCGGCGTGGAGGTAACCGAGTCACGGGTGCGCCGTCACCGGATGGGCTACATTAAGCTGGCCGCCCCGGTGGCCCACGTGTGGTACCTGAAGGGTATCCCCAGCTATATTGCCATTTTGCTCGACATGCCCCTGCGCGACGTAGAGCAGATTGTCTACTTCAATGCCTATGTGGTGCTCGATCCGGGCAACGCTGAAAATCTCAGCTACAAGCAACTGCTGACCGAAGATCAGTGGATTGAGATCGAGGATCAGCTCTATGACGAAGAAACTGAGCTGTCTGGGGTTGAGGTCGGCATTGGGGCCGAAGCGCTCCAGCGATTGCTGGAGGATCTGGAGCTAGAGACCACGGCGGAAAAGCTGCGGGAAGATATTGCCAACTCTAAAGGCCAGAAACGGGCCAAGCTGATCAAGCGCCTGCGGGTAATTGACAACTTTATCGCCACAGGCTCTAAGACCGAGTGGATGGTGCTGGACGTGATTCCGGTGATTCCGCCCGATCTGAGGCCGATGGTGCAGCTAGATGGTGGCCGCTTTGCCACCTCCGACCTCAACGACCTCTACCGCCGTGTGATCAACCGCAATAACCGACTGGCGCGTCTGCAGGAGATTCTGGCTCCAGAAATCATTGTCCGTAACGAAAAGCGGATGCTGCAGGAAGCCGTCGATGCGTTGATCGACAACGGTCGCCGAGGCCGCACCGTGGTGGGGGCTAACAATCGACCGCTAAAATCCCTCTCTGACATTATTGAGGGTAAGCAGGGGCGCTTCCGCCAAAACCTCCTGGGCAAACGAGTTGACTACTCTGGCCGTTCTGTCATCGTGGTTGGCCCCAAGCTGCAAATTCACCAGTGCGGTCTGCCTCGGGAAATGGCGATCGAGCTGTTTCAACCCTTTGTGATTCACCGGCTGATTCGCCAGGGCTTGGTCAACAACATCAAAGCGGCCAAAAAGCTGATTCAGCACAATGACCCTAGTGTGTGGGACGTGCTGGAGGAAGTGATTGAAAGCCACCCCGTTATGCTAAACCGAGCGCCGACTCTGCACCGTTTGGGCATTCAGGCCTTTGAGCCGATTCTGGTGGAAGGGCGAGCGATTCAGCTGCATCCGCTAGTGTGCCCGGCCTTCAACGCTGACTTTGACGGTGACCAGATGGCGGTGCACGTGCCCCTATCTCTGGAGGCCCAGTCAGAGGCCCGACTACTAATGTTGGCCTCGAATAATGTGCTCTCGCCTGCCACGGGTCAGCCGATCATCACCCCCTCCCAGGACATGGTGCTGGGCTGCTACTACCTAACGGCGGAAAACCCTGATGCCAACAAGGGCGAGGGGCATTACTTCGCCAGTATGGAGGACGCCATCATGGCCTTTGAGCAGGGCGTAGTCGATCTTCATTCCAAGGTATGGCTGCGGTTTGATGGGGAGGTTGAGTCTGACCAACCCAAGACATCTGCCCCTGAGCGGATGGAGTCTGAGGACGGCACCATTACTGAAATTTACCCCGATCGCCGGATGCGTTTAGACAGTGAGGGCAACTTGATTTCTCAGTACATCAAGACTACGCCGGGCCGCATTATCTACAACAAGGCGGTGCTCGACGCGATCGCTGGCTAGGAGCCACAAAAACACCACAGCACGAACATCACAGGCACATTACAAAGGGCAAAACCTATGGCTGAGCAAGGGGCACCTCAATCCTCTCTGATCTTTCGGAACCGCATTATTGATAAAAAGCAGCTCAAGAAGCTGATTGCCTGGTCGTTCACTAACCATGGCACCGCGCGCACGTCGCAGATGGCCGACCGGATTAAGGAGCTAGGTTTCAAATATGCCACCCGGGCCGGGGTCTCTATCAGCGTAGAAGACCTTCAGGTTCCGCAACAGAAGAAGGGCATGCTGGCCGCCGCTGAGGAGGATATCCGCATTACCGAAGAGCGCTACACTCGCGGTGAAATTACCGAAGTGGAGCGTCTCACCAAGGTAATTGACACCTGGAATGACACCAGCGAAGAGCTGAAAGACCAAGTGGTCAAAAACTTCAAAGAAAACAACCCGCTCAACTCGGTCTACATGATGGCCTTCTCTGGGGCACGGGGAAACATTTCCCAGGTGCGGCAGCTGGTGGGCATGCGGGGTCTGATGGCTAACCCCCAGGGGGAAATCATTGACCTGCCCATTAAGACTAACTTCAGGGAGGGGCTGACCGTTACCGAGTATGTGATTTCCTCCTACGGTGCCCGTAAAGGCCTAGTGGACACAGCGCTGCGCACCGCTGATTCGGGCTATCTGACCCGCCGTCTGGTCGATGTGTCTCAGGATGTGATTATTCGCGAGCACGACTGCGGCACTGAACGCGGCATTCCCCTGCGCAGTATGACCGACGGTGAACGGGTGCTCATTCCTTTAGAGAACCGCCTGCTGGGACGCGTGGTCGCTGAGGATGTCGTGCACCCCAAAACCGGTGAGGTGCTGCTAGAGAAAGATCATGCCGTGTCTCCGGAGATTGCAGAAATGCTGGCGGAGGCCGGGGTTGAAGGGGTAGTAGTGCGATCGCCTCTCACTTGTGAGGCGACCCGTTCTGTCTGCCGCCTCTGCTACGGCTGGAGCCTAGCTCACTCTGAAATGGTTGATTTGGGCGAAGCGGTAGGCATCATTGCCGCCCAGTCTATCGGTGAACCTGGTACTCAGATGACCATGCGTACCTTCCACACGGGCGGTACCTTTACAGGCGAAGTGGCACCTCGCATTCGGGCCAGCAAAGACGGTACCGTGAAGCTGCCCAAAAATCTCAAGACCCGCGCCTTCCGCACCCGCTACGGCGAAGAAGCGCTCATGATGGAGGCCAACGCTGACATTGTGATCGAAGGCACGGGCAAAAACAAAACTGAGTCTCTGCCCCAGGGCACAATTTTGTTTGTCAACGATGGCGAAACGGTTCAGAAAGAGCAGCTGCTAGCCGAGTTGCCCTCTGCTGGCCGTACCCGTAAGGTGACTGAAAAGGCCACCAAAGACGTCACCTCTGACCTAGCTGGGGAAGTGAAGTTTGCTGGCCTAGTCCAAGAAGAAAAAACCGATCGCCAGGGCAACACCACTCGCCTGGCCCAGCGAGGCGGTCTGCTGTGGGTATTGGCTGGCGACGTGTATAACCTGCCGCCAAGCGCTGAGCCCGTGGTGCGCAACGGTGACTATGTTAATGCCGATGATACCCTGGCTGAAACCAAGCTCACCACCGAACGGGGTGGTTTGGTGCGCCTGCCCGAAGCCGACGACGAAAAGGGCACCCGCGAGGTCGAAATCATCACCGCTTCGGTGATGCTAGATCAGGCTCAGGTGCGCAAAGAACACGGCCAGGGCCGCGAGCATTACTTTGTTGAGACTGCCCACGGCCAGCGCTTCTCCCTAATTGCTACGCCAGGGGCTAAGGTCACCAGCGGCCAGGTGATCGCCGAACTCGAGGACGATCGCTTTCGGACTCAAACCGGCGGTATTGTCAAATTTTCTGGTGTTGATGTAGCCAAAAAGGGCAAGGGCAAACAGGGCTACGAAGTGGTTCAGGGTGGCACCTTACTGTGGATTCCTGAAGAAGCTCACGAGGTCAACAAAGATATCTCGCTACTGATGGTGGAAGACGGTCAGTACCTCGAAGCGGGAACAGAAGTTGTGAAAGACATCTTTTGTCAAAATAGCGGCGTGGTTGAAGTGACCCAGAAGAACGACATTCTGCGCGAGATCTTGGTCAAGCCGGGCGAAATCCATATGGTGGATGCTCCTGAAGACGTGATGGATCGCGATGGCACCCTGGTCAACGCTGGCGAAGAGGTAATGCCAGGTCTGGTATCTGACGCTCTGCGCTACGTAGAGTATGTTGAAACTCCCGATGGCCCCGCCTTGCTGTTGCGCCCAGTGGAGGAGTACGTAGTGCCAAACGAGCCCGCTGTGCCTAGCCAAGACAGCGCCGCTGATGCCGCCGGTTCGATCAAGCTGCGTGCTATCCAGCGCATTCCCTTTAAAGATGGGGAGCGGGTGAAGTCGGTAGATGGCGTTGAGCTCCTGCGCACTCAGCTAGTGCTTGATATTGAAGACGAGTCACCCCACGTGGTCGCCGACATTGAGCTAGTGCCCGACGATCAAGACGTCGACCTAATGCGCCTACAAATGGTGGTGCTAGAAACCCAGGTAATTCGCCGCGACGCGGTTGCCGACCAGACCCAGGGTAAAACTGTGACCCGACTGCTGGTAGAAGACGGCCAGCAAATTGATCCCGGAGCAGTAGTAGCCCGTACTGAGATTCGCTGTAAAGAAGCGGGAGAAGTACGTGGTATTCGCGAAGGACAGGAAGCCATTCGCCGAGTGCTAGTGGTTCGGGAAGCCGACCGCATGAAGGTCGACCTTCAGGGCAAGGAGCCAACTGTAAAAGTTGGTGATCTGGTGGTAGCCAACACCGAACTAGCCCCTGGCCTTACCCACGAAGAATCTGCAGAAGTCACCGCTATTGAAGGCAGTCAAATATCTTTGCGGTTGGCCCGTCCTTATCGTGTGTCTACCGGTGCCGTGCTGCACATTGAAGATGGTGACCTGGTACAACGGGGTGACAACTTGGTGCTGCTGGTGTTTGAGCGGGCTAAGACCGGCGACATCATTCAGGGTCTGCCTCGGATTGAAGAGCTGCTAGAAGCTCGCAAGCCGAAAGAAGGCTGCATACTTTCCGAGCGCCCCGGTAACGCTCAAGTCGTTTACAGCGATGACGAAACCGTAGAGGTCAAAATCATCGAAGACGATGGCGTAGTTACGGAGTACCCCATTAGTCCTGGGCAAAACGTGCTGGTGTCTGATGGCCAGCGGGTCAGCACTGCTGAGCACCTGACCGACGGCCCCGCCAACCCTCACCAGATTCTGGAGGTGTTCTTTAAGTACAATCTCAGCCAGGGCATGGGTATTCACGATGCCGCTCTAGGGGCGCTGCAAAAGGTGCAGTCGTTCCTGGTGAACGAGGTGCAGTCGGTGTATCAGTCGCAGGGTATCGACATCTCCGACAAGCACACCGAGGTGATTGTGCGGCAGATGTCGTCGAAGTGCCGTATCGACGATGGTGGCGACACCACCATGCTGCCGGGTGAGCTAGTTGAAATCTACCAGGTCGAGCAGGTAAATGAGGCTATGGCCATTACTGGCGGTGCCCCGGCGGAATATACTCCGGTGCTGCTGGGTATTACTAAGGCCTCACTGAACACCGACAGCTTTATCTCGGCGGCTAGCTTCCAGGAGACTACCCGGGTGCTGACCGAGGCGGCGATTGAGGGCAAATCTGACTGGCTGCGCGGCCTGAAGGAGAACGTCATTATTGGACGCTTGATTCCGGCCGGTACCGGCTACAATGCCTACGAAGAGTCACCGACTCCCGAAATCGACCCGGCTTACGAGTCGGCCATTTTGGATGACGACATGGTGCTACAGGATGTGGTGCTGGATGACTTTACCGCCCGTAGCTATGATCTGGAGGGTAACCTCAGCATGCTCAATGACGATGAGATGATCGGCGGCATGTCTTTAGATGATGGCGGTTCTCGCGGCGGTGGGTCAGGCAATGGCGACTCGGCTGGGCTTGGCAATGGTGCCAGTGCGGACGATGATGACCTGCTGATCGACGATCAAACCGAAGCTGGCTAGGTCGGACTGCAAAAACCAGACGGCCCCGGCTGATTTGAATCAGCCGGGGCCGTCTGGTTTTTGGTTTACAGGGGCGGCATCGGCTGTAGAGGAAGTTATTGTCAGCTTTCTCTACCTTGGGGTTTAAACTGAAGGTAAGAGGGAGGTAGCGCAGGTGGTTGCGGATTGGTGTTTGCCAGTCTGAGGAAAGTCCGGGCTCCCGAAAGACCAGACCTGCTGGGTAATGCCCAGTGCGGGCAACCGTGAGGATAGTGCCACAGAAACATACCGCCGATGGCCTTAGGTCAATAATCTCAGGCACAGGTAAGGGTGCAAGGGTGCGGTAAGAGCGCACCAGCAGTATCGAGAGGTGCTGGCTCGGTAAACCCCGGTTGGGTGCAAGGTCAAGGGGCAAGGTTGGTCTTTTTCCGGCCCCGTTGTTAAGTACCGCAAGAGGCGTTTGGCAACAAACGTCCCAGATAGATAACCGCCCCCCCGAAATGGGGGAACAGAACCCGGCTTATGTCTACCTCCTTCCCATTTATTAACCCTATCGGCTGTGACTGAACTACCGTTGTCCCGACAGCGGCAGCTGGAGCGCTGTGTGCAAGAGTTGGGGCTACCCACCGATATCAGCCTTGATTGGGGTCGTTTAGACCAGGCGCTAACGCACAAGTCGGTGGATGCCCGCTATAACTACGAACAGCTTGAGCTGCTGGGGGACGCAGTCCTGCGCTTGGCGGCTACAGAGTGCCTGCAGGAGAGCTTCCCTGAGGCCTCGGTGGGTGAACTCTCGGCGGTGCGGTCGGTGTTGATCAGCGATCGCAGCCTGGCTCAACTGGCCCACGAGCGCGGTCTGGCCTCCTATCTGACCGTTGGCCCTAGCATGAAAGCTGGCCCCACTCATCTGGCCGATGCCCTAGAGGCCGTAGTCGCCGTACTGTATTTAGAAACCCGTACCCTGGCGCTGGTACGAGCCTGGCTGGACGACTCATTGCGCCAGTTAGCGATCGCGGTACAGCAAGACCCCGCCAGGCAAAATTATAAAGTTGCCCTACAAGAACTTACCCAGGCTCACAGTAAGGCCCTACCCCAGTACTGCACTACCGAACAGCACCCTATAGACGGCGATCCTCAGCGGTATCAATCGACCGTGTGGTTTCGGGAAACCTGTTGGGGAACCGGCTGCGGCCCCACCAAAAAGCAGGCAGAGCAGGCCGCCGCTGCCACCGCCTACGATCGCCTTTGCCAATCCCTTACCCATGACCAACCGCCTGGATCCCCCTGATCGGGCTGCCCCCGATCTCGCTCCCCTGGAGCTAGCCATTTTTGGCCTGGGCCGCTGGGGTACCCACCTGCTGCGTAACTTCCTTGCCCTGCCTGAAGCACGGGTAGTGGCCCTGGTTGACCCCGATCGCCAGCGGCTGCATGACCTGTGCGATCGCTTCGGGTTAGCCAGCACCATTGCATGCTACGACACCTGGACCAAAGCCATCGCCCATCCAGGCCTAGGGGCAGCGGTGATCGCGACCCCCGCTAGCGCCCACTACCCAATGATTAAAGCCGCCCTAGAGCAAGGGCTGCATGTGCTGAGCGAAAAACCCCTCACCCTGGAGCACGCCACCAGTGCTGCCCTGGTTCAACTAGCGATCGCCCAGCAGCGGCAGCTAATGGTTGATCATACCTACCTGTTCCACCCGGCGGTGCAGCGCGGGCGAGATCTCTGTCCAGAACTGGGTACTCTGCGCTACGGCTACTCGGCCCGCACCAACCTTGGCCCCGTGCGTCCCGATGCCGACGCGTTCTGGGATCTGGCCATTCACGATGTTTCTATTCTCAACCATTGGCTGGGGGCGCAACCCACCGCCGTTGCCGCCTGGGGGCAAGCGTGGCTACAGACCCAGCTTCAGGAAAACGTTGCCTCGGGGTTAAGCGATGTGGGCTGGCTACGGTTGATCTATGACTTGGGCGATCGCTCCCATCCTCTGGAGGTGATGGTTCACGCCAGCTGGGCTAACCCCGACAAGCAGCGACGGCTAGCACTGGTGGGCGATCGCGGCACCCTGGTGCTCGATGAAAGCCCCCAGACCAATCCGCTTACCCTGTATCGGGGGCAGTTTCAGACCCAATCGTTCCCCTTTGTACCCATAGGTTCCCAGGCGGAGGCGATCGCGATCGCGCCTGTCGAACCCCTACGCGAAATGTGCCGCCATTTCCTTCATTGCGTTGCGGCAAATCAGCCTTCGCCAATTTCCTCAGGACAAATGGCATCTGAACTGGTCAAGGTGATGACCGCTATTTCCACTGCCGCTGAAACTGGTGAAATCATCTCAGTTTAGTCGTGGTTTGCTTACCGAATTGCTCACAAAACTTTAATACCTTTACCTGGTAGTTCTACGGAGGGATGGGGCAACATACATCGGCAGACCGATGTGCGCCATGTTAGATGCAGGTTACTTTGTATACGTTACTTCATGAACCTGCAACTTCATGAACCTAAAACTAAGCTTGCTTTGACAACTTGATTTGACGGGCTATAACTGAAAAAACTCGTCGCCTTTCTGTCAGGGCTAAGGGTTGGAGTTTCTGGTCGTCAACCATTGTTCACCCTCACACACCTGAACTATGAATTACTCCTATTGGATTGCGGCGACAGCAGTTTTAGGGATCTGCGGTGCGTCTGCACAGGCTGTGGCTGCGCCCCGAGACTTGCAAACAACTCCCATGACTATGGCCGACGCCTTGGCCGTCGAACAGCACAGTCAGGATAGTCTTAACCGCTTGGCTAGCGAAGTCGATCAACAGGTCGGACCTCAAGAAAGCAACGGCATTGGCGAACTGGCTGATTCTCTGCAAATGCCCTTTTTAAACGACCTTGTAGATGAGTCTGGGGAGCTTAACCTGCCCCTGGGGCTAACTGTTTACGATGCTATGGGCACAACATCAGTCGGGTTTGGCTCTAAGTTCTAGTTTGTTCTAGCTTGGGCTTATTGCCGCTTAGCCTAGCCCATTAGCCTAGGGCTGCCCCCAGGGCTAAGGCGCTAAGCAGTCACCCCAGCCCGGTATACTACCAAGGAAGGAAAGTGGGATACCGGGTTTTGGGCGTCGATCTTCGCAGCTATGTCTACATTGATAATCTTCAGCCCCAGCATGCGGCCTACATGGGCACTGTATCGCTGGGTTTTTTACCGCTGCCAGGTGATGCATCCCTCTGGATAGAAATCTCCCCCGGTATTGAAATCAACCGCATTCTCGATATTGGCCTCAAGGCAGCGGTAGTACGCCCAGGCACGCTAATTGTGGAGCGTCTCTACGGGCTGCTTGAAATTCATGCCAGTAACCAAGGCGAAGTGCATGCCGCAGGCGGGGCAATGCTCTCGGCCCTAGGGCTATCTTCCTATCGCGAGCGGCTCAAACCCCGGATTATTTCTAGCCAAGTGATTCGCAATCTGGATCCGCATCACGTACAGCTTATTAACCGCACTCGTCGGGGCAACATGATTGTTGCGGGTCAAACCCTTTACGTGTTTGAGGTAGAGCCTGCAGCCTATGCCTCTTTAGCGGCTAACGAAGCTGAAAAAGCAGCCCTGATCAATATTTTGCAGATTAGCTCGGTGGGCAGCTTTGGGCGACTCTACCTAGGGGGCGAAGAACGCGACATTTTGGCCGCCCAGCAGGCAGTACTGGCGGCGATGGAAGCTGTTCCAGGGCGCGAGCAAAAAGTTGTCCAGCGCAATGAGTAGATTTAGAAAGAACGATTTCTCCCTGTAAAGCCAGTGCTCTTCACTATTCTTCACAGGGTTCATTCTGACGTAGGCCGTAGGCGGTTTGGCGGCGGCAGGGTTATTAACCCCATGTTTTTCATAGCCTAGTCCGCAAATCAGCACTGCTCAATCGCCCTTTGTTTTGCGATTAGAAATTGTTTTTAACCAGTGTGGGGAACGAATTGGTTCTATCGCTAGATAGATAGTCGCCTCTTCCTACCGTGTTACAACTCTTCAGGTCTGGTTAAGCAATGTAAATTTGTTTTGCCAGTTGATTTCAAACCCTGTCAGGACGTAACTTCAAATGACTCCGAACACTCTGCGCATCGCACTAGGTCTACTGCTGTTTGGCGCTGCTCCTCTAGCGGTTACCGCCTTTCCCCAGCAGGCTATTTCCGATACCCACATGTCTCAAGTTGAGGAGCCCGCTGCGGAAGAACCCGCTGAGGTTGACCAACCTACTGCTGAGGAGCCGACCGAGGTCGAGCAGCCCATGGCCACTATGGAGCAGTCGATTGCTGAGATTGCTGCTGGCGACGAAAACTTCGAAATTTTAACTGCCGCAATTGAAGCGGCTGGCCTGACCGAAGCCCTGAGCAATCCAGACCTCTCTGTAACTGTGTTTGCCCCTACTGACGAAGCCTTTGAAGCGCTGCCCGAAGGCACCCTAGATACCCTGCTGCTGCCTGAGAACCGTGACCAACTCGCCCAAATTTTGAGCTACCACGTCTTGGATGGTGAGGTGCTCTCTACCGATCTGGCCTCTGGGGAAGTCGATACCCTGGCTGGTGCTCCCATTATGGTGATGGTGGGTGAAGAAGCGGTCACTATTAACGACGCAAACGTACTTGCTACCGATATCGAAGCTAGCAACGGCGTTATCCATGTTATTGACTCGGTGCTGCTGCCGATGTAGTCTCCCGCATTAGCCATCGCTATAGTTCGCGAGCGGTCGTCCTGCTAGGGCGATCGCTTGTGTGCAGAGACAATTTGGCTCACCTCTCAACTCTTGAAGCAAAGACTTTGGCCCAGGACAAAACTCAGCCCACTCGGCCTGTCGCAGTGAAACCCAGATAAGTAATGAGCTAGAAAGTAACGAGCTAGAACAGGCTAATCGAGGCGCTCGTTCGCTGAGAACAGTTTGTTGAAGTATCATCAGCAATAGGAGCAAGGTTTTTATTAGCCCCAGACTAGCGGCGTGGCTCAAAAGAGCTGGTACCTGCGTCACCAGTGTAAGGGCACGTAGCAATTGAGGGCATACTTCGCTCTAGGGGCATACTTAGATTTCAGTGACGGTTTCAACGACAGGCTAATTGCGGTGAATGTCAGAGCATGAAGGATTCCACTCCCGGCGACCAAAAGCAGCTTCTGCTGATTGACGACGACCCCAACTTGATCTTGTTAGTCAAGGACTATCTGGAGTTCCGTGGCTTTGAAGTCAAGACAGCAGGAAACGGGCGAGAAGCGCTGGACATGCTGGAAGACACCATCCCAGACATGATTATCTGCGATGTGATGATGCCCGAGATGGATGGCCATGCCTTTGTGCGCAACGTGCGCGAAAACCCCGCTACTGAGTGGATTCCCATTCTGTTTTTGTCGGCTAAAGGGCAAAGTCAGGATCGGGTTAAGGGGCTGAATACCGGTGCCGATGTCTACATGGTCAAACCCTTTGAGCCCGAAGAACTGGTGGCTCAGGTCGAGTCTTCGCTCAAGCAAGCATCGCGGCTGATCAAGCAGCAAATTAAAGGTGGCGGCAGCCCGGCCATTCAGGTGCCCTTTGATGTAGAGCTTACCCCGACTGAACTTCGGGTAGTGCAGTTTGTGGCCCGAGGCATGGCCAACCGTGAGATTGCTAACGAGCTACAGGTCAGCCAGCGCACGATTGAGAGCCACGTCAGCAATATGCTGGGTAAGACGGGTCTGAATAACCGCACCGAGCTAGCCCGCTGGGCGATCGAAAACAATAAGGCTTAGAAAAGGGTTTAAGGTACAGGGTGTGAGGTTTGAGGAGTTGCCTTGAACCCTATACCCGTGAACCGTGAACCTTTCCTCCTATGACAACTGCGCCCCTCAGCTGGTCGGCCCTAGAAGAGATAGCCGACTTTTCGGTTGATTACGTCAATGGCCCCACCAATGCTCAGTCTCGGCTGCGCCTGTTTGGCCACCCCGAGAGTGCGGTACGGGTGACGCTCTACCGCGACAACCACGCCTGGTGCCCCTACTGCCAAAAAGTGTGGCTGTGGCTGGAAGAAAAGCAAGTGCCCTACCGGATCGAAAAGGTCACCATGTTTTGCTACGGCGAGAAAGAAGCCTGGTACAAACGCAAGGTGCCTTCGGGAATGCTACCCGCCCTGGATCTGGATGGGCGGATGATTACCGAGAGCGACGACATTCTGCTGGCCCTAGAAAATGCCTTCGGTCCCCTAGTTTGGGGTATGAAAGACCCAGCGGTGGTACCCCTGCGCCAGCTGGAGCGGATGCTGTTTCGGGCCTGGTGTATGTGGCTGTGTCAGCCAGCGCGATCGCCCGCAGCAGACCAGCGGGCGGGCGACCAGTTTGTGGGCGTGGTGCAGCGGGTTGAGCAGGCGCTGGCCAGTACCCCTGGCCCCTTCTTTTTGCCAGAGTTTAGCACCGCCGATATCGTGTTTGTGCCCTATGTGGAGCGCATGAATGCTAGCCTTTACTACTACAAAGGCTATGGGCTACGGGAAGAAAACCCTCGACTGAAGGATTGGTTTGACGGTTTAGAGAGCCGCTCTACCTATCGCGGCACTCAAAGCGATTTTCATACTCACGTGCACGACCTGCCGCCGCAGATGGGGGGCTGCTATGAGAATGATTTGCCCCAGACGCGCCGCAACCAGGCTCAGGTTGATCTAGGCCCCTGGTTTGGCCTGCCTGATGTCGCTTATCCAGAACCGGAGACGTCTCGGGTTGAGGCTCTGACCCGAATGGTGAAGCACCGGGACAACGTGATTAAAGTGAATCCTGTCGAGCGGGATGTGATTGATCTGGCCTTGCGCTGTGCGTTGACGCGTTTGATGACGGGGGAGGTGTGTGAGCCGCCCGCCGGATCAGAGATGGGACTGCGGTACCTGCGCGATCGCATCAATGTGCCCCGCGATATGTCGATCTACGCCGCCAAGCGCCTGCGCGAAGCGCTGGAGGCCACCGCTGCCCTGGCCGGAGACGCCCAACCCGAGCCACTGCCCATCCGCCATCGCCGCGACCAAGACCCGGCCAATTTTGCGATGGTATAGGGTTTGTGCGCTGAGGCACCCGGTCCCTTCCGTGCTGCTAATAGAGGCTTAAAGGCGGCATCAAAGGGACCGGGTGCCTAACCCCGCCCTAGATGCCATGGCTTTTGCCTACTACCCAGCTGCGGCGGAAGAAGCGAGCCAGGCTGCTTTCGCTCAGCGTTAGGCAAATGGGTCTGCCGTGGGGGCAGGTGCGCGGGTTGCGGGTGCGCTGCCAGTCATCGAGCAGGGTTTGCATTGTAGGGAGATTGAGCGGAGTGCCGTTGCGGATGGCGGTGCGGCAGGCGATCGCCACCTGTGCCGTATCCAGATTGCCGCCCAGGCTGAGTTCAAGCAGCGCGTCGGGCAGATCGTCGCGATCGCACAGGGGTTCTGGCACTTGCCGAATCGCCCAGCGGTTAGGGCCAAACTCCTCCGGCGCTAGATCCAATCGCTGGAATTGCTCCAGCTGTTTTTCATTTAGCCCTTCCAACACAACTGGAGTAGCTAACGGCACCAGCTGCCACTGGTCTTGCAGCCGTTCGTAGAGCACCCGCTCATGGGCGATGTGCTGTTCAATCAGACACAGCCCGTCGGCTTGTTCGGCCAAAATGTAGCGGCTGTGCACCTGGGCGATCGCTCGCAAACTGCCGGGGCGATCGCGGTAGGGTAGCCCATCCGACAAATCGCCTGCTGGGCCATAAGCCCCTCCCGGTTCTGCCGTTTTGAGCAACTGGGTAACCCGCTGCTGCTGGTGACTATCGGGCAGACTAGCGGCATTCTGACCCAAAAGCGCCTCAATATGGCTCTGACAAAGCTTTACCCAGCCATCGAGCTGGTGCAGATAAAGGGTGCTTTTGTCGGGGCGGCGGTTCCAGTCGATGTCGCTGGGGGCGACGGTGAGGTGGATAAAGGCCAGCGGGTAGCGGTGGCGGGGCAGGGTGTGGCGAAACGCTTGCAGAAGGCACTGCTCCAGCTCAGGTACCATCACCAGTCGCCCATTTACCGCTACTTTGACCCAGTCGGGGCGGGGGCGATGACAGCGATCGGGTAGGCCGATCAGACCGTAAATGCCTTTGTCCATGCCGATATCTTCCTCGGCCCAGGGAACCGCCTGCCAGCCCTCATGCAGATCGGTCTCAGCGAGCGATCGCACCATTTGCGGCACCAGGCCCCGAGCGGTGGGGCTGGGGGTCAGGGCTAGCCAGGGGCGATCGTTGAGCTGGGCGGCCCAGGTCACAGTGGGGTGAGCCAGGGCACAGTGGTACAGCACCCGCTGCACCTGGGCTAACTGGCGCGGGATGGCGGGCAACCGCTGGCGGCGGGCAGGCCAGCGATCGAACAGGTGGGTCAGGGTGACGACGCTGCCGGGGGCCATCGCTACGGGGATTGTGGCTAACGGTTCCCCCTGGGCCGAATAGTTAACCCGCCAGCCCGACTCATCGCTGGAGGGGCGACTGCAAATCTCTAGCTGGGCCGCCTGGGCCAGACTGTGCAGAGCTTCGCCCCGAAAGCCTAGACTGTGAACCTGCCACAGGTCGGCCTGGGTGCGAATTTTGCTGGTGCTGTGGGGAATCGCCGCCTGGTGAAGGTTGTCTAGGGCCATAGCGATGCCGTTGTCGGCCACCTGCACCCGCCCCTGCTCAGGCCAGAGGGCAATGGTGATATGGGTGGCCCCAGCATCAAGGCTGTTTTCGACCAGTTCGCGCACCGCTGCCGCCAGCGAGTCAATTACCTCTCCGGCGGCAATGCTGTGAACCACTTCCCCAGGCAGCGGTTGAATAGGGCGACTGGGGTCGGTGGGGGGCGAGTCGGCGACAGGAATGGGAACCACTCTCCAGGGGCAACTCTTTCAATGCTACTGCGAGAAGACCAGACCAGTACAAAGGATCGAGGATGGTTTGACAGCAGCGGCGATACCAGGATGAATACTCATTTTTGAAGCGATTTGCCTGCAGCTATCTAGAAAGACGCTCAAACACGCTTTAAAAAAATTCGCCAAAAGAAAAAATCGTAAAAATGGCGTCTAACACCGTTTTGGGAGACAATCGATTGAATTTTCTCATTCATAGGAGCCAATTAGGCTGCAGTTTTGTCTATGTTTGCCATATAAAGTTTGCCGGACCTATTAAGGTTTGTTACATTGCAGGAGAACGCCTTCCTCAGGATCCTCCTCACCATGAATCGCTTCTTTGGCCTCCTGCCCAAGCCTTCTCCTCTGCGGCCCAAGTCGCGCGTGTACGACCTGAAAGAGCGGCTTGACTGGGGCGAACCAGCCCTGACTATCATCGACGTGCGCGATCGCGCCGACTTCAACCACAGCCACATCACTGGCGCGATTTCCATACCCGCCGACTCGCTGATGGCTACGGCCCCTCAGTGCTTTGAGGTGACTCGCGATCTCTATGTCTACAGCAACACCGACGATGAGGCCGCTGCGGTAGCCGAGCAGCTGCGAGCCGCTGGCTTTTCTCGGGTGGCCATTGTGCGCGGTGGGGTCGCCGCATGGAAGGCCGCTGGCTTTCCGATCGAGGTCATCCGCACGGTAGCCTAAACTGACCTAACGTAAATGTCACTGAAATAAGCTGAAATAAGCCCTCGCAGATCGCCAGAAGTCTCGGTCTGCAATACTTTCTAAAATACAAGGGTGAGCACGGCCCACCAGCCTTAATTTAGTGACATTCGACATCGAGTAGCAACGTCAGACTAGCGGCAGCGGCATGGGGCAGACGACAGGCATTGTGCAGAATAGCGGTCATTCTTCTGCCGTAGAAAAGCTTGGTAAACAGGTGGTAACCTATAGCCGCGCCCACACCCTGGTGCCCACCTACGAATGCTTTAACCGCTGCACCTACTGCAACTTTCGGGCTGAGCCGGGGCGATCGCCCTGGCTCAGGCTCAGCGATGTGGCGCAGCAGCTGCCCATGCTGCGCCAGCGAGGCGTATGTGAGGTGCTGGTGCTCAGCGGCGAGGTTGCCCCCGGTAGCCCCCGCCGCGCCGACTGGCTGGGCCACATTCGACAAATCTGCGAGCTGGCCCTAGAGGCTGAGCTGCTGCCGCATACCAACGCTGGCCCTCTGAGCCAAGCCGAGATGGCGCAGCTGCGTGAGGTTAACGTCTCAATGGGGCTGATGGTGGAGCAGGTGACACCCAAGCTGCTGGAGACGGTGCACCGCTACGCCCCCAGCAAGCGCCCCGAGGTGCGTTTGCAGCAGCTGGAGTGGGCGGGCGAACTGGGCATTCCCTTCACCACCGGGCTACTACTGGGGCTGGGTGAAACGGAGTCAGACTGGGTGGAGTCGCTGCGGGCGATCGCCACCATCCACCGCCGCTACGGCCATATTCAAGAAGTCATTTTGCAGCCCCACAGCCCCGGCCAGCACCAGCTACAGCCGAGGATGGCACTTGGTGAATCTGCCCTAGTGAGGGCCGTAGCTTTGGCAAAAGAACACCTGCCCGCCGATATCACCCTTCAAATTCCGCCCAACCTGGTCAGTCACACAGGACTGCTGGCTTGTCTGGCCGCAGGCGCACGCGATCTCGGCGGCATTAGCCCCATCGATGAGGTCAACCCCGACTACGATCACCCCACACCGGAGTCACTGCGGGCTGCGATCGCCCCCGCTAGTTGGCAACTGCACCCCCGCCTACCCGTCTATCCCAAGTACGATCGCTGGCTGCCTGCAAC
>NZ_JADEXE010000190.1 GCF_015207265.1 Nodosilinea sp. LEGE 07298
GATGAGTGCTGTCTACCTACTTCAAGCCCGCAAGCTATGATGAGCCTGTGGTGCTTCGGGTAGCTATGTTTGAATACCTAAGACCGCGATCGCTGGCAACCCCTCAGGAGGTGATCGAGTACCTGGAGTTGCATCAGGCGGCCCAGGAATTTCGTCTGGAGCTAGAGCACCGGGCCAATTTTGATGACTACTGCCAGTGGTACTACCAGGTGGCTGCCGAAAACCAGCGCGATCTTGAACAGATGCGATCGGAGCTGAACCTGTTGCGCTGGTTCAACCGTCGCCCGGTCTGAGAACTTTGGCTTTAACGGATTCTGCCTGGCACGGCACAGCCGAGACGGCTATCCCATAAATTCTTAATGCTTTAAAGGCTCTCTAGTTCGTCGCGCTTGAGGTGGGCACGCATGGGTCGCTTGGCCCCCTCGACGGCAAACTCGACTTGAACGGGAAAGTTAGGGCTGATGGGGCGGCCTTTATAGTCGGTGAGAATATTGATAATCACACCCTCTAGGCCCTTGGCATCGAAGGCTTCGTTGCGGTGTAGCGGGTGGTGATAAAAAATCACGGATTCTTTAATTCGGACGCGATCGCCAACGTTCATAACACACACTCGCTCTTACTCAATCCTCCCTAGCGCCTGGCACCCAGGTGGGAACTTTCTTTTTGCAACCCTCTTATCTTTGCACAGGATGGCCGCTTGCACGTAGACGCGGCCAATCAGGTGGGGGTGTTTCTTGGCTGAGGTCCGTAGGGCTGCATCAGTTCATCCATACGCTGGGCTATAGCGGCCATTTCGGGGCTGCTGCGGGCAACTAGATCGGTGCGCTCTTGAAAAACCTGGCCAATTTCGGTGTCGTACAGCAGATGGCGGGCCTGGTTGAGCAACTCTGGCGCACGCTCGACGGGCTGGGGCTGCTTGGACATCAGCACTTCGTCGATCTGCACAATTAGCTGAGAAATGGGCCGCAGCCAGCTAAATTGCTCGTGGCTGAGCACCAGACGTAGGTAGTCGCCCTTGGTCGCGATCGCGCCGTGGCTGGCCTCATAGCGGTCTTTCTCCGCATCCATCAAAATCTTGTGGGCTTTGAGCAGCAGCGGTCGAAAGTCGCGCAGGGGGGCAAAGGCCGGGTCAGAAGCAGGGTTACTAACAGTCATT
This sequence comes from Nodosilinea sp. LEGE 07298, assembly GCF_015207265.1. Lineage (GTDB taxonomy): Bacteria > Cyanobacteriota > Cyanobacteriia > Phormidesmidales > Phormidesmidaceae > Nodosilinea. Next base: position 1,157 of record NZ_JADEXE010000190.1, read on the forward strand.
CAGCTCTCGCGCATGCTAGCAATACTGTCTTCACCATTCCATGAATGGAGAGCGATTTCAAGGGAGACATTGGAGCCGGACTCGGGATCGACAAATGGGGGGAGACAGCCCCCCTAGTGAGACCGGGTTTGGTGTCACAATACTCTTAAACTAAGGTTTTTTACGGGTTATGGATTTCACCACCGTTCGCCCCGGTCAGCTTGCTATTATCGCTAGCGATTTTGACGCTCGCCCGATGAGCTTTATTCAGGAGGGCGATCGCCTGGGGTACGAACCCGCCGTAGCTCGGGCGGTGGGTGAAGTGCTGGGTCTAGACCCGATGTGGTTTGACATTGAGCCCGACAAATTTTATCCAACCCTGAGCACTGGCGACTACGACGTGGTGTGCTTTAGTCAGGCTATTACCCAGGACCGCCGCGCCTGGGCTGACTTTACCCGTCCCTACGGGCGTTTCGATGAGGCCGTGCTGGTGCGCGAAGACAGCCCCATTCACACGGTTGCAGACCTGGCGGGCAAGCGTCTAGCGGCCATGGCAGGTGGCACCTCCATGAGTCTCACCGAGACCCTGCCTGACCTGGAGTGGATGCCCTTTAAGGTGTCGGCTCAAACTCGGTCTACGCTGTTGCGCGCCCTGGCTCAGAACGAAATTGACGCCCTAGTGGGCGACGCTCTGCCCTTGCTGACCGCCGAAGCCGATACCAATACCCTGCGGGTAGCGTTTCAGCTCCCCACCCAGCATCCCTTTGGCGTTGGGGTATTGCCCGGCAACCGTGAACTGCTGGAAGCGCTCAACCACGCCCTCAATCAGCTGATTGTCAATGGCACTTTGGCTAAGCTGTGGGCCCAGTGGATTCCCTACAAGCCGTTTCCGTTTTAGCGGTGGGCGAGCCGTTGAGCTGCTTGATCAAGGCTGTAGCCGACTCCACGGCCAGGGGCTTAGAAAAATAGTAGCCCTGCCCACCCTGGCACTGGTGTGCCTTGAGGTAGTGCGCTTGATTGGCGGTTTCAATCCCTTCGGCCACCACTGTCAGATTGAGGTTAGTGGCCAGGCTAATAATGGCTTTGACAATTTCGTAGTCGCCGTGGTTGGGTGCGGGGTTGTGCAGGGTGGTAATAAACGACTTGTCGATCTTGAGCACGTCGATAGGAAAGCGATGCAGGTAGCTTAGGGATGAATAGCCGGTGCCAAAATCATCCATACAGACCTGAATGTGGCGCAGGCGCAGCTGTTTGAGCAGCTCGATCGCTAGCTGAGCGTTTTGAATCAGCACACTCTCGGTAATTTCGATCTTGAGATGCCGCCCCTGCATGCCGTGGCGGTCTAGGGCAGCGTCGATCTGCTGAATCAGATCGGGGCGCACAAACTGCTTCCCTGAGAGGTTAACGCTGACGGTGAGCTGCTGGCTCACCGCAAACTGCTGGTGCCAGTGGCTAAGCTGACGGCAGGCTTCGTTGAGGGTCCAGAGGTCAAGGGCGGTAATCAGCCCAGTATTTTCGGCGATGGGGATAAAGTCTAGGGGAGGCACCAGCCCTCGGTCGGGGTGCTGCCAACGTACCAGCGCTTCAAACCCCTGGGTCTCACCTGTTGCCAAGCTGACAATGGGCTGATAAAACAGCCGCAGTTCAGACCGCTCTAGGGCGCGGCGCAGGTCGTTTTCAAGCTGCATTTGCTGCACGACCAGCGTGTGCATAGGAGCATCGAAGATGGCGTACTCACGGTTGCTGCCCTTGGCTTTGTACATGGCGATATCGGCGTCGCGCAGCACCTGGTTGGGGTCGGTATAGGCCGTAGAGCTGAGGGCAATACCAATGCTGGCGTGGATAAAGACCTCGTGCCCTTCAAGCAGGACGGGGGTTTCGAGAATGGCATGAATGCGCTGGGCCATGCTGATGGCGATGGCGGCATCGCTGAGGTCGGTCAGCAGCACCACAAATTCGTCGCCGCCTAGACGGGCGGCCATATCGATCGGGCGCAGGCAGGTCAGCAGCCGCTGGGCCACGATCTGGAGCAGATGATCGCCTATGGCGTGGCCCAGACTATCATTAATGACTTTAAAGCGGTCTAAGTCGAGAAACAGCAGGGCAAACTGGCGATCGCAGCAGGGGGCGACTTTGGATAAATCTGGCGTTAGGGCGGCCAGGGGCATGTGGTGCTGGCAATGGTGGCGCAGCTGATCGAGCGCCTGGCCCAGCCGTTCTAAAAACAGCGTGCGGTTGGGCAGATTGGTGAGGCGATCGTGGGAGGCATCGTAGCGGAGCTGGGCCTCTAGCCGTTTGCGCTCGGCCAGCTCACTCTGGGCCTGGGCATAGAGCTCGGCTTGGTGAATGGCGATCGCCAGGTGGTCGGCCAGCCGCTTGATCAGTTTGACTTCATCCTGACTCCACCGGCGGGGACCGGGGCACTGGTGCACGCTGAGAATGCCTTTGACCACGCCCCGGTAGCGAATAGAGACGGCTAAAATCGCCCCAATTTTGAATTCTAAGGCCAGAGCCAGGTTGGGAATTAGGGTGGGTGCCTGGATGACATCGTCAACCACCACTGGGTCTTCTTGGTTCAGTACCTGCTGGGCATGGGGGTTGCCATAAATGGGGATGACTGCACCCTGCAAGCTGTCGCAGTCGGGCACGCTGGCGCAGTTGGTGTGCACCAGCTGCGCGTCAGTGGCCTGGCAGAGAATGACCAGGCTGCGGCTAACCCTAAAAGTGGGCAGTATTTCGGTGGCTGCCCGCTGCAGCAGAATATTCAGCTCCGAGCTGTCGCTAAAGGCGCTAATAATCTTATTGAGCAGCTTTTCCTGACGAGCCAGGGTGGCGGTTTGGGCCAGCAGCTGACTCTGCTGCAGGGCAATGCCGACCTGGTCAGCCAGCTGGGTCAGCAGAGCAGTTTCTTTGGGCTGCCACGGGCGTGGCCCTCGGCAGTGGTGGACACACAGCAGCCCCCAAAGTTTGCTGTCGCAGTTAATTGGTACGACCAGATTGGCCTGTACCTGAAAACGAGCCAGCAGATCGCGGTAGCAGGGGGCGATATTGGCCTGGTCAATATCGTCGATATGGTGGGTGCGGCCCTGGCGATAGTGTTTGGCCAACTTAGGGCTGGTGAGAAAGCAGGTGTCTTCTACAGTGAGGCCCAGGGTGGCTTGCCAGGGGGGCAGCACGGCTTCAACAACCATAGTGCCGCTGAGGTCGGGGTTGAAGCGATAAATCAGCACCCGATCGGTCTGCAAAAACTGCCGCACTTCGGTCACAGTGGTCTGCAAAATCTGGTTGACATTCAGCGATTGATGAATGTGCTGGGTAATGGTGCGAATGAGTCGCTCTTCCTCGGCCTGGTGGCGCAGGGCCTGTTGGGCCTTGATTAGGGGAGTAATATCGGTCGCTACCGCGCCAAAGGTAGGGCCATCGTCGCCGCTGGTGTTGATCGGAAAGAGCACTGAACGATACACCTTTTGCTCGTTGTTGAGCAAAAGGGTATCTTCGACGGTGAGCGGGGCTTGGGTGGCCACCATCTGTTGAATCCGCTCCATAAAGATGCTGGCCACCGATGTTGGTAACAGATCGGCAAAAGACTTGCCGATCATGGCTTCGGGACGAAGCCCAAACTGGGCAGCCGTGGACTGGTTCACCTGTAGATAGCGTCCGTTGGCATCAAACAAATGAACCAGGGCCGGGGTGTTGTCGATGAAGGCCTGCATTTGCTCGTGGGCATTGCCCAGTGCTTGCTCAGTTTGCTTACGATTGCTGATGTCGAGCACAACCGTATCCCAGGCGATATCGCCATTAGCCTGGTGCTCTGGGTGACCCATGCCCTGCAGCCACTTCTCCTGCCCGGAGGGTGTGATCATGGGCCACTCGCAAAACCAGGGGGTCAGGGTTTCGCCAGAATGCTGAATCAGCTGCCGCACGACCTCGCGATCGCTGGGGTGAATGGTTTGCCACAGTAAATCTGGCTGCTCTTGCACCTGGATAGGGTCTAGCTCCCAAATTTGGGCGCAACCCTGGCTCATGTAGGTGACCGCCTCTGCCCCTGAGACGGTCACCACATAGCGCAGCGCCACCCCCGGTAGGTTGGCCGCGAGCTTGTGGAGACGGCGTTCGCTTTCTTGAAGACGCTGATCGCGCTGGTGCTGGTCGGTAATGTCTTGGCCAATGCTGGTAACGCGCTGAATGTGGCCGTCGGGGCTGGCAAAGAAGGTGTTGTTCCAGGCAATCAGGCGGCGATCGCCGCTGCGAGTCAAAATTTCGTTGGTGTGTTGGGTGGGGCACTGTTCGTCTGCGATCGCCGCTGCAAACAATGCCCGATGCGACTGCCGGTTATCTAGGGGAATAAAAAGCTCAAACCAGTCGCAGCCCAGCACCTCGTGGCGCTGCCAACCGGTCAGGGTTAGCAAATAGTCGTTGCAGAGCAAAATGCAGCCCTGGGCGTCGACCACTAGCCCCGCTAGGGCCATCGCTTCAAGCATGGCCCGAAAATGCTGCTCAAAGGCTTCTAGTTCGCTGGTTTGGCCAGCACCAGCCATCGGTTCACGTCTGTCAGGCATTCTAGGGTTGAGGCTGGTCGATATTTCATCATCGGTCATTACATCAAGCTCTTAGGGGCAAAAGCAGCCTTAGTACTCCATCTAAAACCGTCCAAAATACTGATGTCACCCAACTAATGTCACCTAGGCAGTATCCGTAGAAGGGGGAATCAACAGGCCTATTGGCACAAGGGAGTATTCGTGGGGACCGTCACCAGGCAAACCGTGCCAGCCAGTTCTTTTCAGCTTATTTTTCCCCACTTAGTACCGATCATTGGGGGCGCAATTCATAGCTCTTAATACTTTCTATAGTAGTCGCCCCTGCCAACCACTGGCTTGAGTGGCACTATATGGCGGCTCCTAACGGCTCCTAATGGCCCCAACTCGGTAGCAAGAGCTAGCGTTGCTTCGCGTTAGTTACGCTTTAAACACACAGGCGCTGGTGCGATCGCACCAGCGCCAAAATCCAGATATAAATACAACTTATGGCCTTGGAGCTACATAAACTGCTGCCAATTTTCGCTGCGGTAGAGGGCGCGTTCAGCCCGTCGCCGCCGCTGCAAACCGGGCATCACGTTGCCCCCTGCATAGACCCATCGACCAAACTCCTCTGAGGCTCCGGCAAAGTCGCCCGCGTTGTGCTTTCGCAGCAGGGTAGACGTTTGAAAATTGCCGGGGCCAACGTTGAACGTAAACGACACCAGGGCCGAAAATTGATCGCTGGTGGGGGTACGGGTCACCGCGTTAGCCACGGCTTTTTCGTACTTAGCCAGATCGCGCTTGAGAATCTCTTCGGCCTCGGCGCGGGTAATGACAAGACCCCTGTACACCTGCGGTGGCCCAGCCGCAGAAGTATGACCGTAGCCAATGGTCCAGGGTTCACCACCAGTGCCTGGATCAGGGTAGGCGCTCAGACCCAATCCCTCAAACCCCCTCACAATTTCTAAACCAGCGGCATTGATGGTGTTGCTGGGTTGGGGTGGCGGCGGCGGTGGCGGCGGCATGGGCTGGGGTTCTGGAGCCCCTGTGCCAATCGATACCGTCATGGCGCGAGGGTAGTCGTCGCGCAAAAACCACGACTTGATGCTGCCAATATTCACCACCTGCTCTTTAGGATTGTTGCTGGATGGATATTTAGTAATGCGGGAGACCCAGTAGCCCCCCTGCATCAGGTAAATTGCAATATCTGTCTCTTTAATCCAGGTGCCCATGTAATCTCCCCGGAATAGGCCGCATACCAGGAATTTACAATACTTTCGCCAGAATGGGACACTGAGTTCTGCCAATCGGGAAACTGCCATGTTGGCCCCTGCGCCCAATGTTAGCCTTGTAAACTGGCCCTGTGGACTTGACTGGCTTGGTTCTTGACGATTTTGGGGCCGTTTCTGGCCCTGAATGGCGTGGGGGTTGGCAGGCGATTGTCCCAGGCAGACGATTCAGTCGTTAAGATATTCAAAGCCTGGTGTTTTTGCCTGGTGTTTTTCAGGGCCTAATGTTTTTTCAGGTTGCAAATTTTTGCTATGGCTTTGCTCTCAGCGACCGCTGATCTGCCTTCTCGCCTCGTGTCGCCCACCATTCGTCGCCTGCCCAACGGCTTGACGGTCATTGCTGAGCAAATGCCTTTAGAGGTGGTAAACCTGAGCCTTTGGCTGCGGGTGGGCTCGGCAGCAGAAAGTGACGCCATTAACGGTATGGCTCATTTTCTAGAGCACATGATCTTTAAAGGCACTCAGCAGCTGCAGTGCGGCGAGTTTGAGCGGCGCGTAGAAGAGCGAGGAGCCTTTACCAACGCCGCCACCAGCCAAGACTACACCAAGTACTACATCACCACAGCTCCCCAAGACTTTGTCGCCCTGGCCCCGCTGCAAATTCAGATGGTGATGACCCCACGCCTCAGCGACGACGACTTTGAGCGTGAGCGCCCGGTGATTTTAGAAGAAATTCGCCGCGCCGATGACAATCCCCGCCGCCGCACCTACGCTCGCACTATGGAGCTGGTGTTTGATCGGTTGCCCTACCGCCGCCCCGTGCTGGGACCAACGGCGGTAGTCGAAAACCTGACCTCGGAGCAGATGCGGACGTTTCACGGCACCTGGTACCAGCCCCAGAGCATGACGGCGGTAGCGGTGGGTAACCTGCCGGTAGATACCCTGATTGCCACCGTGGCCGAGGGGTTTGAGCGCGCTATGCACCAGCGTACCGCGCCCGAAACGACTGACTTGATGGAGCGGTTTAAGCCCCTGCTGCCCGGCGATCTGGAGGCTCCCTTTACTACGGTGCGGCGAGCGGTGCATTACGATGCGGCTCTGGCCCAGGCGCGGCTCGTGATGGCCTGGCGAGTGCCAGGGGTAGCCCAGCTTGACGACACCTACGGCCTGGATATTGTGGCCTCAATTTTGGGACGGGGGCTGACCTCGCGCCTGGTGCGCGATCTGCGGGAAGATCGCAAGCTGGTGAGCAGCATTAGCTGTAGCAACATGACGTTGGCCCATCAGGGTGTGTTTATGGTGTCGGCCCAGCTACCAGCAGAGCACTTGGCTACGGTAGAAGCTGCGATCGCCCAGCACATCGCTACCATTACCCAAGCGCCAGTCAGCCAGGCCGAGCTACGCCGGGTGCAGACCCAGGTGGCCAATCGGTTTGTGTTTGCCAACGAAACCCCCAGCGATCGCGCTGGTCTCTACGGCTACTACCACACGCTGACCGGTGACATTGCCGAAGGCCTCAATTACCCGGCCTACATTCAAAAGCTAGGGGTAGACGAGGTGCTACAGGCGGCCCAGAGCTACCTCTCCAGCGAGGCCTACGGGGTGGTCGCTCTCCAGCCAGCAGCATAGGACAGGTCGATATGTGGACTGCGATCGCCCAGCATATTGCAGCTAAAACCGGCACCGCGTTTGCCATTGCCGACCGGCGATCGGTGGGGGGCGGCTGCATTAACCAGGCCTACCAGGTCAGCGACGGTACACAATCATTTTTTCTTAAGCTCAACCAGGCCTCGCAGGTGGCTATGTTTGAGGCTGAGGCTCTAGGCCTCAAAGACATGTACGACAGCCAGACCATTCGGGTGCCCAAGCCGATCTGCTGGGGCACGGTGGATGGCTCGGCCTACATTGCCCTGGAGTGGCTGGATTTGGGCGGCGGCGGCGAGGCATGGGGCCGCATGGGGGAAAATTTAGCGGCTATGCACCGTGTCACTAACGAGAAAGGCTTTGGCTGGCACCAAACGAATACCATTGGCGCAACCCCCCAGCCCAACCCCTGGACGACGACCTGGCTGGAGTTTTACCGCGAGCACCGCCTGCGTCATCAGTTTCGCCTGGCGGGTCGTCGCGGCGGGCGGTTTCCGCGTCAGCACGAGCTGCTGATGGCGCTGCCCGATTTGCTAGCGGGCCATTCCCCCGCCTCGGCCCTGGTGCATGGCGATCTGTGGTCGGGCAATGCGGCGGTGACGAAAGACGGTGAGCCGGTGATCTTGGATCCGGCAACGTACTACGGCGATCGCGAGGTAGACATCGCCATGACCGAACTGTTTGGCCGCTTCCCTCCTGCTTTCTATGAGGCCTATGATGCCGCCTACCCGCTCGACGCAGGCTACAAAACCCGCAAAACGCTCTACAACCTGTATCACATCCTCAACCACTTCACTCTGTTTGGCGGCAGCTATGAGTCGCAGGCTAATCGCATGATCGACCAGCTACTGCGGTGAGGCGTTAGGCGAATTTGCGGGTGCTGCCAGCTCTTTCATGAACTGCACCGACCGCTCCAGGGCGAGCTGTCCGGCCTCACTGTCCAATACAAATTGATACTCGTGCCCCAGCCCCGGCTCGTGGTCGGAGGGAAAAAACAGCGTTTCAACCGGCACGCCCAGCTGCTCAAGCTGGTCTGCCAGCGACACGGAGTGGGGCAGCAGCGGATCGGCATTGCCCGCCGACATGAACGTGGGTGGGAAGTCGGCGGTGACGTGGTCGTTCAGGTTAGCCAGGGCAAAGTAGTCATTTTCGGCAAAGTTGCGATCGCCGCTGTAGGCCCACAGCACGGTGGTCATAAACTGCCCAAGTGGCCCGCTGAGGTTAACCGATCGCACGTTGTAGGGGCCGCAGTAGAGCAGCATCCCGGCGATCTGGTTGGGAGCGACCGCCGGGGTGAGACCCAACTGCTGGGCGTAGGCGGGTTCGGTAATGGCTACAGCCAACTGGGCCGAAATGTGCGACCCGGCGGAGTCGCCAGCCAAAAAAATGCGGTTGGGGTCAACGCGCAGGCGATCGCTATTTTCGACCAGGTACCCCAGTGCCTGGTTGACTTGGCGAATAGGCGTGGGGAATTTAGCCCCTGGCGCAATGGAGTAGTTCACGCTCACCACGGTGAACCCCTGCCCGGCCAGCACCTGGGCATAGTTGCCAATCTGGTCTTTGTCGCCCGAGATGTACGCCCCCCCGTGGCTCCACACCACGGTCGGCAGCCTCTCGCCCTCGCTCAGGCTGGCGGGGAAGTAGACATCGAGGTAGGCATCGTGGCCTGGGGCGTAGCGCTGATCTAGCACCGCCACTACACCCTCGGGCAGGTAGGGCTCCAGCGCTTCAGAAACCTGTTCAGCTTCGGCATCAAAGGCCTGGCGAATGAGCAGCGCCGAGGGCCAGGGGCTAAGACGAAAGGCGGCATAGGTGCCTGCGCCAACCACGATAAGCAGCCCCAGAGCGGAGGTCAACCCCACGGCTATCCCTTTCCCGTAGCGTTGTAATCTGGATCCCTTTGAAGGTTTGGTCATGGGTCTGCGTGCGATCGCTAGCCACGACCATAGTACCAAGGCCAATTTTGGGGCTGAAATCAGAACTACCTTGCGAATGAGGGCATATCTGCTGGCCTGAGCCGATGGAGCAACATAAATTTTCTTAACCTCAGGTCACAGCCCTGGCTCTGGGGCCTTACAAGTTTTTTATAAAGAGTCAATACCCTACCCTAAGCGGGTTGCAGGCTGATCCAACTTTTGGTTGTCAAGAAGTTGGCCAGGGTCAAGCCTGAAAAAGACCACTCACCGCTGCGATCGCTGACCTTATCCAAGAGAGCCTGCCATGATAGTTCGACTACCCAATCGCTGGTTGCCTCCGCGCATTAACCGGGGATGGCGCGGGCTGATCCTGACTCTATTGACAGCTTTAGTTGTGCTGCTGGGCAGTGTGGCCGCGATCGCCAGCGTGTCAAACTACGAGCTGGCCCAGGCCCAACCCTTCAACCAAATCACCACCTACCCGGTTCAGCCCCTGCCCAGTTCGCCAAACCTGCGGCCCAACGGGGTCTGGAACGGGCGGCTGATCTTACCGAGCGAAGCTGATTACACGGCTGATCCCGGCGACTGGGTCTGGTTTGAGGTGTGGCATGGTACGGCCCCGGAGCTAGTAGGTCAGACGATCAAGCTGACCTGGAAGCCCAGCGACCTAGCCAATGCCTACGTTGAAACTGTCACCCGTGACGTTGCCTTTAGCTCCCAGGCCGAGCGATTTTTGGCCAACGGCAACCTGGTGCCGGTGCGGCTAAACGGGCGTCGCCAGGTTGGCCCGCTGCAATCCCTAGCTGGGGCACGACCCAACGACGATGTCACTGTGCGACTGGCGGAGAGTGAGCTGGTCAGCCAGTCGGGTCAGCCGGTGCTGCAAACCGGCCTGGAGCCGATTCAAATCACCGGGCGCGAGTACGGCCTGGTGAAAATTTTGGGGCCAGATCCAAACGTAAATGAGCCACTGCCCACCGAGTGCCCTGGGGCTGTACCCTGCCCCACCGAGTTTTTTCGGGTGCAGTTTTACGATGTGACGACCCGAGATTTTACTGGCCCCACGGGCACTATTCGCATTCCCCAGCAGCCGAAGATCAACGGCGATCGCTTTTTCTCCAACCTGCGCGAGCTAGACAGCTCTCCGGCGGGGGCGGTGGGCTGGTACGTTTACGGTGCGCGTGATGCGAATGGCGTATTCACCGTGCAGTCGCTCAAGCCCCGCAGCCTGGTGCAGCTAATGCCCGACCAGGTGGTGATTGGCCGCGAGCCGGGGTTTAAGTACATTGACAGGCAGAACTGGCGCGATACTCCCCAGCGCCAGGGCACCCTGCAACGGGTGCTGGTCAGCCCCGACGGCGGCAGCTCAGATGCGGCCCGCGATCGCTGGCAGGAGGGCGACTACGCCCTGGTGATTCACCTGTTTGGCGGCATTGGCGGTGAAAATAGCGAGTTCATTCCGGCGGGAACGGTGACGGGCCACTTTGCCTACGGGCTGGCGCGAGTGGTGCGTGAGCCAATCGCCGATGAGCTGCAGTTCGATATTCATTACCAGCAAATTTATGCCCACAACTCGCCAGGGGTGATCTCGGGTACCCAAGACTGGAGTGCCTATATGGGCGACATGCAGCGGGGCTGGCTGGGCATTCGCCCGGTGTCGGATGTGGTGGTGAAGCTCGACGCGTTTGTCGCGCCCTTTCAGTTTGGGGAGACGCGCATCTCGCTGTTTCGCGAGCTGCTGATGCAAACCCAGGTGCTGGCCGCCCGCTACCGCACTGGCGATGGCACAGGGGTTGCAGGCGTTACCCCGGCCACATCCTGCGTGCAGGACTCGAACCAGGCGCTGTTCATCGCCATACAGCAGGTGCGGCGACAGATTGAAACCCACCCGGAGATTGTCGAATGGATTCGGCAAAACCCCGACAGCCCCGAGGCCGTTCGCGCTCGGCAGTTCGTAGCCCTGGGAGCCGATCTGGAGGCCATGCTCGTTCCCTACGGCGTGGTTCGCCCCGACTGGCGCAACAATGCCGATTCGCTGGCCGGAATTGCGCACCGAGGGGACTTTGTCAGTAATACAGGGCTGCTGAGCGGGGTGCTGAGCTGGCAGAGCATGATGCCCCGCTGGACCCACGATGAAGTGGCGCGGGTGTTTCTGCGCCACGGTGCCCAGCTCTGGTTTCTGCGCACCAACATGGTGGGCGGCCATGACCCGCTGGTAGAGCCGGTGCCACCCACTACCCTGCTGGGTGGCATTCCCTTCTTGGGTCGAGGAGTGCAGCGCCTGGTGGATGGCTTGACCACTCGGATCGTCTGGGGCGAGGTACTGCTCACCCTGCTGCTCCTGGCTCTCTACGCTGCCCTGGCGATTCCCTTTGGGCTGCAAAATCGGTTTTTGGTGCGTCAGAATGCCGTCCATAGCCCGGTACGCTTTGGCTTTCATGCTCTGCGGCTGTTTTTTGCTCCCGCCCTGCTGGAGGAAATTGTCTTTCGGGTCATGCTGCTGCCCCACCCCAATGAGGGCATACCGGGTGGGCGCTGGCTACTGTGGGCGATCGCCAGCCTGATTCTCTTTGTGCTCTACCACTGGTTGCTGGGCAAAACCCTGTACAGAGCCGCCCACCACACCCTCTGCGATCGCCGCTTCCTGATTTTGGCTGGCTGGCTGGGACTGTTTTTGACCGGGCTGTACTGGATCACCGGCTCCCTCTTGCTTTGTGCGTTCCTGCACTGGGCGGTAGTCTTAGGGTGGATCTACGCCCTCGGCGGCAAAGCTCGCCTACCCCGCACTCGCCGCCAGCAGCGCCCTTCCCCGCAAAAACCAGCGATAGAACCAGTTGAATCAACTCCCTAAACCCCTCCCCCTTTCTCTCTACGGGAGACGCTAGCGCGAACGACTCCGCTCAGGGACCATCACCCCCTTTCTCCCTACGGG
>NZ_JADEXE010000191.1 GCF_015207265.1 Nodosilinea sp. LEGE 07298
GCCCAGATGGGAGGGCTGATTTGGGTGCGTTGGCGAAGCCTCCCTAAGCGGGAATCGCCTGGGTCAATGCCTTTGAAAAATCGCTCCTACAATCAGGGGACTGTCATTCCTCCATCATTTTATGTCTCCCGACGCCATGCCTTTCTCAGCCGATACCCAGGCCATCCACAGCGGTCGGGGTATCGACCCCGCTACCGGAGCGCTGACCGCCCCCATTCATCTCTCGACCACTTTTGAGCGCGACGCCGATGGCAGTTACCCCAAGGGCTACATCTATGGCCGCAGCGGCAACCCCAACCGCGACGCCCTCGAAACGGCCCTCACCGACCTGGAGCAAGGGGCCGAAACCGTCACCTTTGCCTCTGGATCTGCCGCCACCTTTAGCCTGCTGCAGGCGCTTGGCCCCAGCGACCACGTGATTGCGCCCCAGAGTGTGTACTTTGGCGTGCAGCAGATGCTGAGCCAAATTTTTGCCCCCTGGGGGCTGAGCTACACCCTCGTCGATACGATGGATTTGGCAGCGGTGGAAGAGGCGCTGCGACCCAACACCCGCCTAGTGCTAATCGAAACGCCGTCGAACCCGCAGCTGGCGGTGACTGACATTCGCGCGATCGCAGCTCTAGCCCACCAGTCCGACGCTTACCTAGCCTGCGACAACACGATCGCCTCCCCAGTGCTACAAACGCCGCTCACCCTGGGTGCCGACTTTGCTATTCACGCCACCACCAAGTACCTGGCGGGCCACGGCGATGTGATTGGTGGCGCGGTGGTCGCCCGCGGGATCAACCCGCTGTTTGAGCAAATGCGACTGGTGCAGACCATCGGCGGCGTGGTGCCCTCGCCCTTCGACTGTTGGCTCACCCTGCGGGGTCTGCAAACCCTACCTCTGCGGGTGCGTGCCCAGGCCCAGGCCGCCCAGACCGTTGCCACCTGGCTGGCCCAGCATCCTGCCGTTGAACAGGTGCTCTACCCTGGGCTGCCGGGGCACCCCGGCCACGCTATTGCCCAGCAGCAAATGAGTGGCTACGGGGGGCTGCTATCGTTTTTGGTCAAGGGCGATCAGGAGACTGCTATGGGCGTAGCCGCCAAAACCCGATTGATTGCCCGTGCTACCAGCTTTGGCAGCCCCCACAGCACCGTAGAACACCGGGCCTCGATTGAGAAAGGCACTCAAACAGCCCCCAACCTGCTGCGCCTCTCGATTGGTCTGGAGCAGGTGGACAATTTGATTGCCGACCTCGATCAGGCGCTCAAGTATTAACTCCGCCCACCGGCAAACAGCCTATCCTGCCGCCAGCAGCAGGCCAGAACTGGAAACTGGGCGACGGCAATGAGTCCTGGGCTGAGCCAAGGCTACAGTCGGTAGCATCACGCTTTTGGAGCCAGGGATATGGTCAATCGAGTTCGGCGGCAGTTTCGCCGCTTTTTTAGGCAGGCCCGCACCGTCAACAATGAGCCCGTCAACCGGGCCAGTTTGGCGGTGATCATCTTGATTGACCTGTTCATTCTCTTCAATGTGTTTAGCGGCCTCAGCGACATTAGCCGCTGGCCTCTCAGCCCCTACCAGGCCCACCCTTGCCACGAGCCTTGGACGGGCTATCGCGCCCAAACCCAGGGGAACCGCGACTACGACATTCTGCGCAACAGCATTCAGTTTCAAACCCAGCCCGAGTTTAGCTGGGCTACTAACTACCGCAATCTGGCCGAGGGCCACCTGGGCGAGGTGTCTTCCATCTGTCTCGACTACGCCGCCACCGCTGACGGCCTCGACACCCCCGAAAATCGCCAGATTCTCACCAGCCTCGATCAGGTGCAAGACTCCATCAACAGCTTGGAGCAAGAAAATCAGACCATTCGCAGCCAGTACGACTCGACCCTGCTAGAGCAAATTGCCGGGCAGCCGCCGGAGCAGTCGATCAACCAGGTGGAAGCTGCCCATGCCCGCGCTACCCTCGATCGCAACAACGTCAGTCTGGAGCAGCTGCGGCAGCAGCAGAGCGACCTGCAAACCCAGCTCGCCCAAACTGAGGCCAGCCAGCCGTTTCTCGCCCTGCTCAGCAACGACGCGCAGTTTCAGCCGCTCGATCGCCAGTATCAGCGAGCCACCTTCTGGTACCCCACGGTGCAGCTGCTGTTTCAGAGCTTATTTTTGCTGCCCTTGGTGGGGTTAGCCTGGGTCGTCTATCGCTTTGCCGATCGGCGCGGCTACGGGCTGGTGGCATTGCAGAGCTGGCACCTGCTGGTGATTTTCTGCATTCCTCTGGTGATCAAGCTGTTTGAGGTATTGCAGTTTGGGGCGCTGTTTAGCTGGCTGTCGCAGATTATTGTGGCGCTGCTGGGGGGCCTGCTGTTTTTAATCAACTACCTCTACATTTTGCTGGTGCCGCTGGTCGGCTACGGCATGATCAAGTTCTTTCAAAAGGTGGTGCTCAACCCCCGGCTACAGGTGGCGGGGCGGGTGCAAAACCAGAAGTGCATTCGCTGCGCCAAAAAGCTGCGCCGGGGCGATGCTCACTGCCCCCACTGCGGCTACCACCAGGACGTGGAGTGCCACCACTGCCACCAGCCCACCTACAAGTATTTGCCCTACTGCCGACACTGCGGCACCGCTCAAGAGGTGGAGGTTTGAGGCGATGAAGGCAATAGTCAGAAGCCTGTGTGTTCGAGGATCATGGCACGCCTCCTGACAATAGCGTGAAGATTATAGAGCGAGACTTAGGGGCGATCGCCGCTCATCGGGTAATCTGCGAAGAAACCGGATGCCTGCAAGGAGCTTGACCACCCGTGCCTCGGTGAGAATGCCGATATAGAAACCGAGCTGAGTTTTTTGCAGGGACGTGAGTTTACCCACCTCAACAATGCTTCGCTTCAGAAGGCCAGCTTCGAAAGCCACATTGCTGGGGAGGCTTACACGCTTGGGGTTAGTTGTGAGAGCGCAGGTGACGACGGCGAGGCGGCGGCTAGGGTTGAACAAGTCGTCTTGGAGGGTGACGTAGGGGTGACGGAGCCCTTGTCACTCCCTCTAATCGAGGGTTTTAGTTTACTTCTTCGGAGGGACAACAGTACCAGCTTAAAATCGTTAAAGTTTGTAACGAAAGCGCTGTAAGCTTTAGCCTCGTTAAACCCAAGCCAAGCTTGAGGTCAATCGCTTTAGCAAAAATACAGCGCCAAAACTTACACAGGAGGTCACTATGACCTACTTAACCGTAGACGCTGTTAAAGAACCCCTAAATCAGTTCGAAAAATTTGATGCTGATACCCAGCTTGCCCTGTTGTGGTACGGCTATCTAGACATCAAAGATCAGCTCAACCCCAACCCCGACAACAAGGTAGAAGGGCTGGGCCAAGCCCTGTACAGCCAGGTTGTTGTGCTGTCTAAAGATGACCAACTTCAGGCTCAACGCGACATCGCCAACCGAGCCGACACCACAATCAGCAAAGAGTATGGTGCCCTTAGCCCTTCAACCAAGCTAGAGTTTTGGCTGTTGCTGGCCCAGGGCATGGAGTCGGGCGACATCATTAATGTCCCCAACGACTACTCTTTGCCTGAGAATACCGAAGGGTTTGTCAGCCAAATTAAAGGGCTTGACTTTGAGCAGCGGATTAACTTTACCCGCAATGCTGTAACCAAAATGGGTCTACAAAAGACCACGGCTGGCTAATAGCTGTCGCCTTTGGCAAGCAATTACCAAAGGACGTTTTACTCATTAGCAATTAGGTTTTAGGAGCTAGCCCTTTAGCGGTTAGCTCCTTTTTTTAATGAAGCGGTCCAAAAAGTGACATTCAAGTTGTCTCAAACTCCACCCATGTGGCAGGCGTTACACGAATTCTTTTTCAGCAAAGTTTTTGACGAAATCATTGACAGGAGATAATTTAACGCGATACACCAAGGAGAATAGGGCAGTAATCACTCACAAAATGAAAAGTTTTTTTAATTTTCAGCAGTATATGCAGCAGGAGGGGTAGACATGGATGCCAACTTGATCATGTCCAATATTTTGAATCCTCCAGTGCTGTTTTTCTTTTTGGGAATGACGGCTGTGTTGGTGAAGTCTGATTTAGAAATTCCGCCGCCAATTCCCAAACTGTTTTCGCTTTATTTGCTGTTAGCGATTGGATTTAAGGGAGGGGTAGAGCTAACTAAAAGCGGCATTAATCAACAGGTGGTGTTGACGCTGGTAGCCGCTATTTTAATGGCCTGTGTGGTACCGCTCTACACCTACTTCATCCTAAGGCTAAGGCTAGATACCTACGACTCGGCTGCGATCGCAGCTACCTACGGCTCTATCAGCGCCGTTACGTTTATTACTGCTAGTGCTTTTTTGACAGAACTGAGTATTCCCTTTGACGGGTTTATGGTAGCAGCCTTAGCCCTGATGGAATCTCCCGCCATTATTGTCGGGTTAATTCTAGTAAATTTCTTTGCAGTGGATGAAGATCGGGACTTTGTGTGGTCTGAGGTGCTGCGAGATGCCTTCTTGAATAGCTCAGTCTTCTTATTAGTCGGCAGTTTGATCATCGGCATGCTTACCGGAGAACACGGCTGGGAAGTCTTGTCGCCCTTTACCCAGGAGATGTTCTACGGTGTGCTGACCTTCTTTTTGCTCGATATGGGTTTGGTAGCCGCCAAAAGAATTAAAGACTTGCAAAAAACTGGTGTATTCCTAATTTCCTTTGCCATACTGATTCCAATACTCAATGCAGGGGTTGGCTTACTTATCGCCAGGGCAATCAATATGTCCCAGGGTAATGCCCTTTTATTTGCCGTACTGTGCGCCAGTGCATCTTACATTGCGGTGCCTGCGGCCATGCGGCTGACCGTACCTGAAGCCAACCCTAGCCTGTATGTTTCTACAGCACTAGCGGTAACGTTTCCGTTCAACATCATTGTCGGCATTCCACTGTATTTATACGGCATCAACCTATTGTGGAGCTAAGTTTATGCACCTTGTTAAAAAGATTGAGATTATTGCCAACTCCTTCGAGTTGGCCAAGATTTTAGACAGCCTAAAAAAATCAGGCGTTCATGGTCATGCAGTAATTCGCAATGTAGAAGGCGAGGGGCTGCGAGGAGGGAGCGAAGACCTTGATATGACCATGCTCGACAATGTCTATATCATTGCGTTTTGCATGCCCGACGAAATCAAAACCGTAGCCGAAAATGTGCGTCCGCTGCTAAACAAATTTGGGGGCACCTGTTACATCTCCGATGTGATGGAGATTCGCTCGGTGAAATGTGTCGCGTCACTATAAGGAATCGGGTTATGGATTGCAACGATAGGGGCATAAATCGTCGCAGTGTTTTGAAGTTGGGCTGCGGTGGGGCTCTTGGATTAATTGGAGGGGCATTGCTTTGGCCAACTAAAGCAACGGCCGCATCTGCCGCATCGCCTAGCCCTAGCGATTTAACTCCCCAGCAGGCGCTGGATCGCTTAATGGCTGGCAACCAGCGGTTTACTCAGCACCACCTAGAACACCCGGACCAGTCAGAAGCCCGAGTGAAGGAACTAACCCTGGCACAGCACCCCTTTGCTACGGTGCTCAGCTGTGCCGACTCGCGAGTGACGGCTGAGATCATTTTTGATCAGGGCTTGGGCGACATCTTTGACGTGCGGGTGGCGGGCAATATCGCTACCCCCGAAGTTGTGGGCAGCCTTGAATACGCCGTGGAGCTACTGGGCACGCCGCTGCTGATGGTGCTAGGCCACGAACGCTGTGGGGCGGTGACGGCGGCGGTCGAAAATGGTCCTTTGCCCGGCGAAATTGGCACCTTTGTGCAGGCGATTCTGCCAGCGGTTGCCCGGGTGAAGGGTCAGCCGGGCAACGCGGTGGACAATGCGGTTTCGGCTAACGTGCGCTACCAAATGGAGCAGCTGATGCGATCGCAGCTGGTCCGCGATCGCCAGCAGTCGGGCCAGCTCCAAGTGGTCGGTGCCCGCTACGACCTCGATACCGGGACCGTCACGCTGGTTACGTAGCCTACCTTAGCCGCTCTAGCAAATGCTCACCCACTCGCAGGGCATTGGCAATCACCGTCAGAGCATTCCCCACGCTGGCGCTAGAGGGCATAAAGCTGCTGTCCACTACGTAGAGGTTATCTAGCTCGTGGGTGCGACAGTTAATGTCGAGCACTGAGGTAGTCGGGTCGGTGCCCATGCGACAGGTACCACACTGGTAAGCCATCACCGGCAGGGGTACCTCGCCACGAGGGTGCAGGCCCGATCGCGAAAACAGGCTGCTATCTTTTTCGACCGCCTTGAGCACGTCGAGCCAGCGGTACACCAGGCGATCGTGGGCCTCAGCGTTGTTGGCGGTAAACGATACGTAGAGCTTACCGTTTTTAACTTCTACCCGGTTTTTGGGGTCGGGCAGCACCTCGGTCATGGCCCACCAGGCGATTGAGCGGGTGGCTAATTGTTTGAGCCCAAAGTTGGGCATGAACTTGGTAACCAGCGAGAGTACCGGGGGCGACTCGGCAAAAATAGCGTCTTGCAGCACACCGCCCATATTTTGAATATGGCCCATGGGGTAAGCAACCTGTCCGTCGCCCCAGGTTCCGTCGCCCCAGTAGTAGTCGTTAATGCCCACCGATCGCGGAAACTTGCCGGAGTTCGGCTGGGCTGTCACCTCCACAATCGAACTCAGCTGAATCTTCATCAAGTTGCGCCCCACCTGATCTGAGCTATTAGCTAACCCGCTGGGGTGCTTTTCATTCGCCGACTGCAGCAGCAGCGCTGCCGAGTTAATCGCCCCGCAGGCCAGCACAATAATATCGGCCAAAAACAGGTAGGGCTGGCCATTAATAGTAGCCTGTACACCCTTGGCTGCCGTTCCCGAGGGGTTAGTCAAAACGCCCGTTACCTGAGCTGAGGTTTTGAGGGTAACGTTGCCAAAATCGAGCGCCGGAGCCACCCCAAACACCTCGGCATCGCCGGTGGGGTCATCGTCTCGCAGCGATAGCGATATGGGCAGCGGGTAAGGATGACAACCCTGCTTAGTAATGCCGTCTACTACGGGCTGAATAGTGGGGTCGTGGGCGATCGCCGGGTAGGGATAATCAGCGCTGTGAAAGGGTTCGGTAGGATCTGCGCCGCTTTGGCCATGCACCTGGTACATCGCCTCGGCCTCGGTGTAGTAAGGCTCAAAGTCACTGTACTTAAGGCACCACTCAGGCGAAATACCGTCCTGGTGAGCCACCGTTTCAAAGTCTTTTTCCCGCATCCGCTGGAGGGCCGCCCCATAGATTTTGGTGTTGCCGCCGATCGCATATTTCATCTGCGGCGTAAACGGCTCCCCGTTCTCGTCGTACCACTGCTCGGGGGCGTGGTAGCGCTGCTTCTGAAAAATATCGACATTGCTAATGTTTTGTTCTTCTAGGGGCATGGCGTCGCCCCGCTCCAGCAGCAAAATGCGCTTGCCCGACGGCGCGAGCTTGCGGGCCAGAGTACCACCCCCCGCTCCGGTGCCGACAATGATCACGTCGTAGTGTTGGTCGTCGATAATCATGGTGCTTCCCTATCAGAAGTTGAGGTAGAAGAGGTGCTGGGAGGATGCCATCCTGCAGAAATCCAGGCTTGCCTAACTGTAACGGCGTAAGGGTTGTTAAGTTGTAGAGCTAAGACAGTAGCTCGCCCCACCCCCGTTAATCCCTCCACAAAAATGCCATTGTTCACCCACTTAAAATGCTGATTCCAAAGCTGTTGCCGTGGATTGAAAAGATTTACCGTGCGGTTAGTAACTGGGTCTTTGGATTCAGTTTGGATGCCTTTATAGGAGTTACATAGGCGACAAGCTAACCACAAATTTTCTTCATCATCCGAGCCACCTGCAGCTTTAGGAATAATATGCTCTATCTCTAAAACCCCCAGAACATACTTTTGTTGGCTGCGACAATATCCACATTGATAATTGGCCTGAGACCTAACGCGATCGCGAAGGTTTGAATTAATTTGGCTCACTGCTTAATGGCTCAATGGCTCAATCAATCCACGTTCAACGGCCTCGCTGAGAGCCGTAGCTTTTCGAAGTAGCCCCTCCTGGTAAATCTGCATCAAATTTTGTAGATCTAGTCGTTCAGACTCAAGCAAACTTCCGTCTTGCTGGCGATCGAGCAAGAGACTCAGCTGTCGATCTTGGTCAGGCTCCATTTGTAGTTGAGTTAGCGCTATAACCTCATCATCAGCAAGGGATGAGACTGGTGCTAGGGCAAGGGCTTCTTCTCGAACGGCTGGGATAGAGCGCAAAATTGAGTCGGTTAAAACACTGGTCACATCTCGATTAGCCAAGTGGGCAAAGCGCAGCGCTTGCCGATAAATCTCGTCTGGCAGTGTGAGGGTGACTTGAGTGCTCATAGGACTATCAAAATATTGACCTGTTGAGTTAACGATGGAAAGGTTTTTCTGTTTAGAAGATCCCAGGGTTCTTGGGGAAAGACACAGGCTAGTTGAGAAACCAAAGAAGAACCCTGGGATCTGGGATAATGCTCTACTGCCACACGTAGATCAAGATAAATAAGACAATCCAGATGACATCGACGAAGTGCCAGAACAGGGAGGTTGCTTCTACGCCAAACTCGCCGCCTGCGTAGTTGTTAGGCAAGAACGATCGCCCCAGCATAATCCCCTGCAAAAGCACGCCGGTCATCACGTGCAGGCCGTGGAAGCCGGTCAGCAGGTAGAACGTGCCGCCAAAAACGCCGTCGGTAAAGCCAAAGGGCAGGCCCATCCACTCCACCGCCTGGCCATAGAGGAAAAAGCTGCCCATGGCCATGGTCAATAGCCAAAAAGCGCGAAAGCCCCAGAGGTTTTCTTTGCGCAAAAAACGCTCGGCGAAGTAGATCACAAAGCTGCTCGACACCAGCACGATGGTATTGATCAGCGGCTCGCGCACCTCCAGGCCCTCGACTCCAGCGGGCAGCCAGTCGGTGATGTTGGTTTTGTAGACCGTGTAGCCTATAAAAAAGCTCAGAAAAATGACGCTTTCTGACAGCAGAAAGACGATGAAGCCAAACATGCGGTGGTCTTCTTCTTCGTGCTCGGCGGTATGGGCACCGTGGGTGTTTAGGGTGGGGTCTAGGTTAGCTGTGCTCACTGATCAACTCTCCAGCAGGGTTGTTGGCAACTAAGGGTTCATGGGAGCCATAGCCGTAGGGGCCAGACACGACAATCGGAATTTCTTCAAAGTTTTCGACCGGCGGCGGCGATGGAATCAGCCACTCTAAGCCGATCGCATTCCAGGGGTTAGCCGGGGCTTGCTTGCCCAGTACCCAAGAACTGATCATGTTGAGAATGAAGGGCAGAGTTGATACGCCCAGCAAAAAGCCGCCCAGGCTAGCAATCACGTTCCAGTAGGCAAACTCTGGGTCGTAGGAGGCCACCCGCCGAGGCATGCCCATTAGCCCCAGGGGATGCATAGGGAAAAAGTTGAGGTTGACGCCAATAAAGGTGAGGGCAAAGTGCAGCTTGCCCAGGCCTTCGTAATACATGCGGCCGGTCATTTTAGGGAACCAGTGGTAGATGGCGGCGTAGACCCCCATCACCGTGGCACCGTAAATGACATAGTGGAAGTGGCCCACCACAAAATAGGTATTGTTGACGTGGATATCGAAGGGCACGGCCCCCAACATGACGCCGGTAATGCCCGCAAACAAAAAGCAAACCAGGCCGCCCAGGGCAAACAGCATGGGGGTATCGAGCCGCAGTTTGCCGCCCCATACCGTGGCCACCCAGGCAAACACCTTCACCCCGGTCGGTACCGAAATCAGCATGGTGGAGAACATGAACAGCATCCGCATCCAGCTGGGGGTGCCGCTGGCATACATATGGTGTACCCACACCACGGCGCTAAGAATGGTGATGATGAGCGAAGAAACCACGACAAATTTGTAGCCAAACAAGGGCTTACGGGCATACACCGGAAAAATTTCTGAAAAGAAACCAAAAACCGGCAGAATGATCACGTAAACCGCTGGGTGGGAGTAAAACCAAAAGAAGTGCTGATAAAGTACTGGGTCGCCGCCCTTGGCCGGGTCAAAGAAGCTAGTGCCTGCGGTTAAATCTAGCAGCAGCATAACGGCCCCCGCCGTCAGTGCCGGCAGGCCAACCAGCTGAATTATCTGGGCGCTGAGTACTGTCCAGCAGAAGGCCGGCATTCTAAACCAGCCCATGCCCGGTGCCCGCATGCGAAAGATGGTGGTGACGAAGTTAACCGCCCCCATAATTGACGATACCCCCGACAGGGCCACCGCCAGCAGCCACAGCACCTGACCGTTGATCAGATTACCGGTGGGATTTTGCAGGCTGACCGGGGGGTAGGCCCACCAGCCCGACTGCGACGGCCCGCCGGGTATAAAAAAGCTGACCATCAGCAGGGTGCCGAAGATCGGCACCAGCCAGAAGGCGGCGGCATTCAGCCTGGGAAAGGCCATATCTCGCGCCCCAATCATTAGGGGTACCAGGTAGTTGGCCAGACCGTTGAGCACCGGAAAGGTCCACATGAACAGCATGATGGTGCCGTGCATGGTGAATAGAGCATTGTAGACGGTGCGATCGACCAGGTCGGCCTCGGGGGTGATCAGCTCGCCCCGCATGACCATCGCTAGCAGCCCGCCAATTAAAAAGAACACAAAGGCGGTGACAATGTACTGAATGCCGATTACTTTGTGGTCGGTGCTGAAGGTGAAAAAGCGTTGCCAGTTATTGGGGGCACCGGGGAAGGGCTGACCGCTCTTGGCGGCGATCGCCTCTAACGACGCATTACTCATAGCTGCTATCCTCAGGGCTGGCGTAGTTTACACGGGGGGGCGGGGCCGGTACGACGGTTTTCCAACCCATAGAAATGGGGCGATCGACCGCTTTGCTGAACTCGCGAAAGGCTCGGTTGTCGGCCACGGTAAGGGGCTGCGCGGCGGCATCGGTCAGCCACTGCTGGTAGGCCTCGGCTGACTCGACTACCACGGTGCCCTGGTTGGCGGCAAAGTAGGTGCCGCTGTAGTCTGAGTCTCGCAGTCGGTAGCGCCCCTCGCGGATGGGGGTAAAGCCAAAGTCGATCGCGCTGCCGGGGATTACATCCTGCTTGATGCGAAAGGCGGGAATGTAGAATCCGTGCAGCACATCTTCCGAGATCAGCTCCAGCCTGGCTCGCTCATTGACCGGTAGATGCAGTTCGGTACTGGTAATATTTTGGTCGGGGTAGTAAAACTCCCAGGCCCACTGCCGCACGTGGACTTCGATCGGGGTTTTCTCGGGCACGGCGGGTAGGGTAGCCGCCTCCGCCGGGGGCATAATGCTCAGACTAGGCACGTGGTTCATGTGCTCCATGGGTCCGAGAATAGCCATCTGGTCGTAGATCTGGTAGCTGTAGGTAGCAATCCAGATCACCAGCCCCAGCGGAATGGTGGTCCAGAGAATCTCGACCAGCAGGTTGCCCTCAATCGGGGGGCCATCGCTGGTGTCGTACTTGTCGGCCCGCTGAAACAGTACCGAGACCAGCAGGGCGGTGGTTACCCCAATGAAGATAAAGCTGCCAATCGTGGTCAAAAAGCCAAACAGATCGTCAACCAGTAGGGCTTCAGCCGAAGCTTGGGGCGGCATCCAGAGATAGGCCTGCCGCCCCACCCAAAAGCTGATTGCGGCATCGGCGATCGCCAGGGCAATCAGCAGGGCGACCGTGCGAACAGAAAGGCTACGGGGTTTTGTCGGGTTTGTCGGTGTCGTCATAGCGCTGTCGGTATTCCTATTCGTCTAGAGCTGGTTGGGGCTAGCGCCCGATCGCAGCAGTTGATCAGCCGTGACATGAACGCCAAACTCGCCGCCCAGATGGGCTCCTAGCGTGCCCTGGGCAAACATCAGCGCAAAAACCAAAAGCCCCACCAGGAGGTAGCTCCACTGCACCTGTCGAGCCCGGTCTTGCCGCCACACATAGCGCTGAAACCCTCGCCAAATACTCATCACCACAATCATTGTCAGGATCAGGACGCCCCCGAGGCCGTGCCAAATCATGGTGTCTTTAAACCCTAGGCCCCAGTCGCTGACCCCTTCTGCCGACATATCGGCCATCAAAATTTCGTAGAAGCCCGCCGCCACGGTGAAAAAGGTGATGATAGCGGCAGCTACCATGTTGTACCAGCCCACATCAAACAGGTTAGAGCGGGTCGCCGGAATGGCCAAAAATTTAAAGACTCGCTTTTCTAGGGGGAACAGCGCCCCCACAATATCAAAGCCGATCGCCACAATAAACAGACCGAGTGTCAAATGCACCAGGTTGGGGTGAATGGGAATGCTGTAGGGCAGATTATTAGCACCCGCAGCGATAACAGGACCAATCATTACAGCAGACCTCCACGGGTAGCTTCTACCACCGGTTCGCTGTGCAGCCCGTAGACCCACACCAGCTTGTCGCCCAAATAAACCTGAAAGAGCACAATTACTGTCAGCAGGCCGTTTAAGCCCAGGTAAGCTACTGGCAGCTCCTGGGGGGTGCGAATGCGAATAATGTAGCGCCAACCCGTTAGGGCTGCAATGATGCCCGAGAGTGACCAGCCAATTAGGGTGTGCAAATTGAGATCGCCAACGGCGGCTGAGTAGGGCTCGGCCAGACCGGCTTCGATTTGGCCAAAGATGATGGCGATAAAAATAGACACCGTCGCAAATACCATATTCCACCAGCTAACTTCAAACAGGCGGGAGTTTTTGGTGAAAAATCCAATTAGGTCGCAGATCACGGCGAACAGCACCATCGCAATCACAAAGTGCACCACGATCGGGTGAATGGTGTCGGGGTAGGGCAGGTTGTGGTTGTTGAGGGGGGGCAAGTACTCAAACACGGCGGGTTCCTTGGGAGTTTAGGTCGCTTGAGCCGGGCGGAACGGCAGGGTGACAGTTAGAGTTTAGCGTTTAGGTAATTTTGAGGCTAACAGCAGCTTGAGCATAACAAGCTGCTGTTTACAGGGTAGGTATCACAGCTATCAATAGCTAAGGGTAGGCTGGAGGTGGACAGACTGTCTCACTGGTGAGGTAGGGATCAATAGTAATTTTATGAAATATTCATTCTTGTCGAGAGGATAGAGCGTTGTCTGTTGGTAGGGTTTCGCAGGGGCAAATGGTATCTGCCTAGGGCGATCGGTGGGGCAGGGTGGCGCACAACCTTGATC
>NZ_JADEXE010000192.1 GCF_015207265.1 Nodosilinea sp. LEGE 07298
GCTCCACCCGAACTAATCATCGAGGCGGGCCGCACCGAAGCCCAATACTTTCGCGATCTGTGGCGCTATCGCGAGTTGTTCTACTTTCTCGCCTGGCGCGATATTCTGGTGCGCTACAAGCAAACCGCGATCGGGGTGGCCTGGGCGCTGATTCGCCCGTTTTTGACCATGGTGGTGTTTACGGTGGTGTTTGGTCGCCTGGCCAACCTGCCCAGCGAGGGGGGTGCGCCATATCCCATTCTGGTGTTTTCGGCGATGCTGCCCTGGCAGTTTTTTGCCAATGCCCTCAGTGAGTGCAGCAACAGCCTGATCACCAATGCCAATTTGATCTCTAAGGTGTACTTCCCTCGGCTGGTAGTACCTACCAGCGCCGTCATCGTCAGCTTTGTGGACTTTCTAATCTCGGGCATTATTTTGCTGGGGCTGCTGGCCTGGTACCAGGAAATACCCTCGTGGCGGGTGGTGATGCTGCCTTTGTTTATTGCGATCGCCTTTGCAGCGGCTATGGGTGCTGGCCTATGGCTAGCCGCCCTCAACGTGCAGTACCGCGACTTTCGCTATGTGGTGCCGTTTTTGGTGCAGTTTGGCCTCTACATTTCGCCCGTGGGCTTTAGCAGTTCCATCATTCCCGATCGCTGGCGGCTGCTGTACTCGCTGAACCCCATGGTGGGGGTGATCGACGGCTTTCGCTGGGCGATTATTGGCGGCGACGTACAACTGTATTGGCCGGGCTTTTTGCTGTCGCTGCTGCTGGTGGTGGTGCTGCTGGTCACAGGCATTCTCTACTTCCGCCGTATGGAGCGCACCTTTGCCGATGTGATTTAGCCGGGGGGTGTAAGGGTGCGATCGCGTGAGAACTGATAAACTCTACTACCAAATTTTTCTCGCGCAGCCTGCCCTGCTGGCTGACCTGATTCCTGGTTTGCCTGCCGACTGCGCCTTTGAGTACGTCGCGCCGGTGGTCAAAGAGAGCGAATTTCGTCTGGACGGGCTGCTGATACCGCTCTCGGATGATCTGGCGGTGCCGGTCATTTTCCTGGAGGCGCAGATGCAGCCCGACAGCCGCTTCTACGGGCGCTACTTCGCGGAAACTTACCTGTATCTCTACCAGTACCAGGTCGATCGCCCCTGGCGCGGGCTGCTCATTCTTCAGTCGCGCCAGCAAAGGCTGGGTAGCGAAGCGCCCTATGCCGATCTGCTAGAGGATAAGGTGCAGCGCATCTACCTGCAAGACCTGCTGCACGAAACCCAGCTCCCCCCGGCCCTAGCTCTGCTCCAGCTGATTGTGCTGCCCAGTGCCGCTACGGCCCAGGCGGCGCGTAGCCTGCTGCGCACCGTCAAACCCCAGGGAGAAGAGGCTTTTCAGCAGATGCTCAATCTGGTGGAAGCTATACTAATCAATAGATTCCCGCAGTTGACCACTCAGGAGATTCTGGCGATGTTAGACATCAAAACGGCTGACATCCGGCAAACCCGTTTTTACCAAGAGGTCTTGGCCGAAGGCCGCGAGGAAGGCCGCGAGGAAGGCCGTGAGGAAGGCCGTGAGGAAGGCCGTGAGGAAGGCCGGAGAGAAGCTGAGACAACGCTTCTAATTCGGTTTTTAACCCGTTGTTTAGGGCCGTTGTCTGAGGCACAGGTAGATCATGTTCGGGCTTTGCCCCTGGCACAGCTCGATGGGCTATCGGAGGTTTTATTTGATTTAGCTGACCTGAGTGCTTTAGAGGTTTGGCTCCAGGCCCACCCAGTAGAGGGCGATGCTGCGACAGAGGCGGAGGCTTAAGCGGTCCGACAACGCCCCATCTCCGACGTTGAACCGTTGCCCTGGCCTACCAAAGCACTAGCGCAATGTGGGTATCTAAATGTGAGGAGGTGAGGTATTAACGACTTTCAGGGTTACATGCTGCTCAAGTTGGTTAGGTGCAATGTCCGAGTCTCTCTACGATACTGATTTCTACTCATGGACTCGCAAGCAGGCAGAGTTGCTGCGCGAGGGGAAGCTTAGCTTGCTCGATCGCGGTCACTTAATTGAGGAAATTGAGGACTTGGGCAACAGACACTACGACCAGCTCGAATCCCGCCTGGTGCAGTTGATGGCCCATCTGCTGAAGTGGCAGGTGCAGCACTGGCAGCGCTCCAATAGCTGGCGAGCGACCGTTCGAGTGCAGCAGCTGTCTTTGGGCAAGCTGTTGCGGCGTAACCCAGGCTTGAAACCTCGTGTTGACGAAGCGATGACAGAGGGCTGGGAGGAGGCTAGGTTACTGGCGATCGCAGAGACAGGATTGCCCGATGAACAATTTTTCGAGTGCTGCCCGTACACCTTTGAGCAGGTTATGGATGCAGACTTTTGGCCTTAGAGTGCGGACCGGGTAACTAAGTGTGAGGACGTGCAACTTTCATAAATTCGGGGGGCACAATGAGCACAATGGCGGATGCGCCAGCTAAGTGAACTGCCCCCGTTCCACTGCCCCTCATGTCTGATCCGGTTATTCAGTTCGAAAATCTCGGCAAAAAGTATGTTCTTGGCCAGCAGCAGCAGGGCAACTCCTGCTATGTGGCCCTGCGCGATGTGCTGAGCGATCGCGCTAAATCTTTGGGTCGTCGCCTGTGCCACTCCTTGTAACCTTTTAATCTTTATTAATACCTAGTAATGCCCCCCCCCTGGCTAAAGGTTTTGCCCCCAATCTTGCAACGGCAGCTAGTCAGCCCTATGGCTCAAAAGCTGGTGGGCAACACTAGCTGGATGTTTGTTGATAAAATTTTTCGGGCTGTTGGTGAGTTAACTATTGGCGTTTGGCTAGCTAGATATCTAGGTCCACAGCAATTTGGCAGCTTAAATTTTGCGATCGCATTTGTTGCTTTGTTCACACCTATTTATAGCCTGGGGCTAGATAAAATTGTTGTGCGCGACATTGTGCAACACCCCGAGCATACCGAAACAACTCTAGGTTCGGCTTTAGGGCTACGGTTGATCGCTGGGATGTTAGGTGCAACCGTTACAATCGGGTTAATCATGCGGCTCAGGCCCTCAGAGCCATTGCTGCAAGGGCTAGTAGGGCTAATGGCCCTAGGCATAGTTTTTCAGGTCTCAGATGTAGTCACGTTCTGGTTTCAATCTCAGATTCAGGCTAAGCGCGATATTGTCGCCCGCAGTTCGGCCTATGGGGCAACCAGCCTCGCCCGCGTTGGCTGTATTTTGAATCAGGCGTCGCTAATCACAATTGGCTTTACCTACGTACTCGAACCCGTGATTCGCGCTGTGGGTCTGTTCCTGGTCTATTGGAGGACGGAAGACATTACAAAAAGATGGCGGTTTAGCCTCAGGCGATCGGTAGAATTGCTGCACCATAGCTGGCCCCTAATATTGTCGGGGGTGGCCATCATGGTTTATATGCGCATCGATCAAGTTATGCTTGGCCAGCTTGCTAACGATGAAGCAGTGGGAGTTTACTCGGCGGCAGTCAGGCTATCTGAGGGCTGGTATTTTGTTCCGATCACCATAGCAAGCTCGGTTTTTCCGGCCATCGTAAAGCTTAAACATTCCGATGAGAGGGGTTACCAGCAGCAGCTACAAAAACTTTTTAGAGTTATTGTAGCGCTCTCGTACTGTGCAATTTTAGTTTTAACTTTATTCTCAAAACCCATTATAGCCACTCTATTTGGGGCAGATTATATTGACTCATCAAGAGTCCTGCTCATCCATGCTTGGTCAGGAGTTTTTGTCTCTCTGGGAACCGTGAGAAGCCTATGGATGGCTACAGAGAATCTCCTGGTTTTGTCATTCTTATTCACTTTGGTAGGGGCGATCTCAAATGTGTTGCTAAACTATTTCCTGATACCCAGATTTTCTGCAGTCGGTGCCAGCGCAGCAACTCTATTTTCATATTTTTTGTCGGCCTATGCACTAGGATTTTTGGTTCCATCAACCCGAAAGATGACATTTATAATGAGCAAGGCTATTTTCTTGAGATAGAACACCAGCATGAATTTTGCAAAGAATATTCTCAGAGATCTCATTCCCTATTCCGGCAGAAGAAAGCTTATTTCTGTGACTTCGTTGCTGTTTGGAGCCTATTCTCAACGCTCCTTTTCCCAAGAGGGCGAAGATCTGATTTTAAGAAGGTTGCTTGAAGGGAAAAGTCATGGATTTTATGTCGACATTGGAGCACATCATCCCAAGCTTTTTTCTAATACATATTTTTTCTATCGCCGAGGTTGGAGAGGCATAAATATAGATGCTGCTCCGGGCAGCATGAAACCTTTCAATTTTTTTAGGCCACGAGACATAAATGTAGAGTCGGCTATTTCTTCTAGAACAGAGCCGATTTGTTTCTCAATTTTTAATGAGCCAGCTCTTAATAGTTTTAATGCAAGCAACTTTCGAAGAGGTGACTCTAAATATATAGAGACTAAGAGGGTTGAACTTAGACCAAGAACTTTAAAGTCTATTCTTGACGAATATTTGCCAGACAGGCAAGTGATTGATTTTCTTTCAGTAGATGTAGAGGGAGAAGATCTAAATGTACTGAAGTCAAATGACTGGGGCAAATTTCGTCCTAGGCTTATAGCTGTAGAAGAGAGAGACTTCGATATTCAAGATCCAGGAAAATCAGAAATATTTACCTTCTTAAGAGCACAGGGATATATATTGAAAGCAAAAACCTTAAATACTCTGTTGTTTGTTCTAAGCAGTCTAGAGAAAACCAACTAGATGATTTTTGCCTCGTCCAGAGCTGCTGTTTTGCTCTTGATCTTTAATCGACTAGATACAACTAAGCAAGTGCTTGAGGCAATTCGTGCAGCTCGACCACCTCGTTTTTACATAGCCTGTGATGGGCCGAGAAATACCCATGCAGGTGAGGCCGAAACAGTTCAAGCTGTACAAGACCATGTAATTCACAACATCGACTGGAAATGTGAAATAAAAACCTTATTTAGAGATAAAAATTTGGGCTGCAAAACTGCGGTTGAAAGTGCCATAAATTGGTTCTTTAAACATGAAGTAATGGGGATCATTTTGGAAGACGACTGTTTGCCAAGCCCGTCTTTTTTCCCTTACTGCGAAGAGCTGCTGAGTCGATATCTTGACGATGAGCGTATCATGGCTATTTCTGGAGATAATTTTCAATTTGGCCATCAGCGCACTCAAGACAGCTACTACTTTTCACGCTATCCCCACTGTTGGGGCTGGGCCACCTGGCGGCGAGCTTGGCATCAGTACGACAAAGGTATGAAATTATGGCCAGAAATTCGTGACCAAAAATTACTCAATGACATCCTAGATAACCGCTGGGCATCTCGCTATTGGCAAAATAAGTTTGAAAAAACTTATGCGGGAAAAATTAATAGCTGGGCTTTCTGCTGGACTTTGGCTTGCTGGCTTCAGAGTGGGCTAACAATCTTGCCAAATGTTAATTTGGTCAGCAATTTGGGTTTTTCAGCAGGCGGTACGCACTTAAGCAATAGAAAAGATCACTTTGCCAATTTGCCGCGACAAACTATGGCTTTCCCACTTCAGCACCCTAGTTACATCGTGCGAAATCAAAAAGCTGATGACTTTACACAACGTACTATGTTTGGTCTCAGGGCGCGAGCCATTGGAAAAACGAAACGCCTTCTTGGATTTTAGCTATGACATCTAGAACGGTTTGCCCTATCTGTACTAAGACCAGTTACAGAAAGCTCCATACTCTAGACAATGGTGGGTTAATAGGCTGTAAAAACTGCGGCACGGTTCTGTTTGTGCCTCGTCCTACTATCGATGAGCTAGAGACTTTTTATAACGATCAAAAATACCGAGAAAACTTTGACACCAGCTCAATGGTGGGGACAGGATTTGCCCATCATCGCTATGAGTCACTATGTAATGTGTTGAAACAGTTTGATGTCCAGATTGCATCTAAGCCCAACCGCCGACTGCTAGATGTGGGCTGTGGCACAGGAGATTTTTTGCAAGTTGCTCAGCGCGATGGCTGGCAAGTAACGGGTACCGAATTATCGGCTACTGCGGCAGACAAGATTGCTAGTCGCCTTGGCATTCCTATCCTGACAGGAGAAATTACGTCTTTACAGTTACCAGAGGTAAACTATGACTTAATCACCAGTTACCATGTCATTGAGCATTTGATTGAGCCATTAGCAATGCTGAGGCGATTATATCAACTGGTCAGCAATGAAGGCGCTATCTTTTTAGAAACCCCAAATATAGATAGCTTAGGGGCGAGGTTGCGAGGGGCAAAATGGTCACATATTATTCCGCCTGAGCATATTACATATTTTCAGCCTAGGTCATTGCAATACGCCCTAAGGCAAGCTGGGTTTAAGCGCGTTTTTGTGTTCACCAGCGCTCCCCAAATGATTGAAAGCACACAGCATTTGCCTGTACCCTTACAGAGCGTAATCAAGGCTATCTACAATATTGCTCCTCGTCTAAATTTAGGTGCTGCTCTTCAATCGATCGCATTTAAAGACTAGCTAGGGCTGCTAATCACAATATTATCGTTCCAAGGTGCTTAACCATCGCTATGCATCTTCTCTACACCCTCACCGCCTATCCTCCATACATTGGCGGTGCCCAGCTTCACCAGCACCTGCTAGGTCAGCAGCTTCATGCGGCTCACTCCATCCAAGTTGCCACCTTTTGGAACCACAACCGTACAGACTGGCTGCTAGGCACCACGCTCAAAGCCTACCTCCACCCTTATAACTATGTCGTTGACGGCATTTCTGTGCATCGCCTGGCCTTTAGCTGGGCCGACAAGCTCCGTATGGCCCCCTGGCTGCCCCTGTATTACCCCTGGATGGCCGCTGCCCTGCCCCCCATTGCCCAAGTAATTGCCAAACCCATTGCCGCCCTGGCCCACACCAGCGACCTCATCCACAACGTCCGCATTGGCCGCGAAGGGTTAACTTATGCCTCGCTTCAAGTAGCGCGGCAGCGAGACATTCCCTTTGTGCTTACCCCCGTACACCACCCCCGCTGGGTAGGCTGGCGCTACCGCGAATACCTCAAGCTCTACCAGCAGGCCGACGCTGTAATCGCCCTAACCCAGGCCGAAGCCAAAATTTTGGCTGATCTAGGCGTAGCCCGCGATCGCATTCATGTCACCGGCCACGGCCCCGTGCTGGCCCCCCAGGCCGACCCCTCTGCCTTTCGCGCTGCCCACGGGCTAACGGGGCCAGTCGTCTTGTTCTTAGGCCAGCACTATCCCTACAAAGGCTACCGACAGGTACTCGAAGCTACCCTCGCCGTATGGGCTCAGCACCCCGATACCCACTTTGTGTTTGTCGGCCCTGCCGTAAAAACCTCCGAGGCTGTTTTTACCGAATTTGCCGACCCTCGCATTCACCGCCTGGGAGCCGTTTCTCGGCAAGACAAGACCAATGCCCTAGCCGCCTGCGACCTGCTCTGCGTGCCCTCCAGCCAAGAAAGCTTTGGCGGAGTCTATACCGAAGCCTGGAGCTTCAAAAAGCCGGTGATCGGCTGCAACATTCCGGCTGTTGCAGAGGTGGTGAGCGATGGGCAGGATGGTTATTTAGTTGAGCAGTCGGCGGCAGAAATTAGCGATCGCATCATCTATTTGCTCAGCCATGCCAATCAGCGCTTGTCCCTAGGTCAGGCCGGATATGACAAAGTTCAACAGCGCTATAGCTGGCCACACCTAGGGCAAAAAACGCTGGCCGTATATCAGGATCTACTAAGCTAGCCGCTGGCTCACTAAAGCCTTATGCTCTTCCATGAGCAGGGGTTGCCACCAGTCGCGGTGAGTGAGATACCAGGCCACCGTTTGACGCAGTCCGCTCTCTAGGGTCTCCTTAGGCACCCAGCCCAGCTCAGCCCGTATTTTGCTGGCGTCGATTGCATAGCGCCGGTCATGGCCCGGTCGATCTTTGACAAAGGTAATGAGCTGTTTGGCCGGTCTAGTCGGCAGGTCAGGAGCCAGCTCATCCATGAGACTGCAAAGCGTCTTCACCAAGTCCAGGTTTTTCACTTCGCTATTACCTCCGATCGCATAGGTCTGCCCCTCTTTACCCCGCTGAATCACCGCCTCTAGGGCACGGCAGTGGTCCCCCACGTAGAGCCAGTCGCGCACATTTTGGCCATCCCCATAAACCGGCAAGGGCTGGCCCAGCAAAATGTTGACGCACATTAGCGGAATCAGCTTTTCGGGATACTGGTAGGGGCCATAGTTGTTGGAGCTGTGGGTAATCAGGGTGGGCAGGCCGTAGGTGTGGTGGTAGGCCCGCACCAGGTGATCGCTACCGGCCTTAGACGCCGAGTAGGGGCTGTTGGGCGCGTAGGGCGTGGTTTCGCTAAAGGGTGGGTCGGTAGGGCCAAGGCTGCCAAACACTTCGTCCGTAGACACATGCAAAAAGCGAGCGGTTTGGCTCCCCTGCCAGTAGGTGCGAAAGGCTTCGAGTAGGGTAAAGGTGCCCTGAATATTGGTGCGAATGAAGGCCTCTGGCCCCAAAATCGAGCGATCGACATGGGATTCAGCGGCAAAGTGAGCAACGGTATCGATTGCCTCCGATTGCAGCAGTTGATCGACCAGGGCGCGATCGCAAATATCTCCCTGCACAAAGCGAAAGTTGGACTGCTGCTCTAACCCCGCCAGGTTTTGGAGGTTGCCCGCGTAGGTAAGCGCGTCGAGTACCACAATGCGATCGCTCGGATAGGTCTGGCTCCAATGGTGAACAAAATTGGAGCCAATAAACCCGGCACCGCCGGTAATTAGCAACCGGCGCGGTCGAGTTGAGGTCGAATCCGCAAACGAGGGCAGCATCGGGGCAAACTCCTAGGTGCTACAAGATGGTGAATAGACAGGTATGGCCGTGGCTCGCATCGACATTTGGAACTAACCCTTCAGGAGCGGTCTTGGATTGGGAAGGGAACCTACCTGGCCATAGCGGTGTCCTGTAGCCTGGCTCAGTCGGGTTATCGGTCTTTGACCAGCATGACGGTATGCCTTAGTTCTGGCTGTGCTAATCTGGCTCAATTATTTTGGCCTCGGTGCGACCTTCCTCTCTTCCTGGAGATGTCATTGATGATGAAACATCCATCGGCCCTTGGGGTTGCTCTCTTGATTTTGGTGGCAGTTACCGCCGCAGTGGGGCCTTCCTCCGCTAACGGCAATCAATCTTTTGGGGGCAACTATACGGCTCTCAGCACCATTTTGGCTAAGGCCAGCGCTAAAGATGTGATGGATTCTTACCAGCGTCAGACCAATACCATCACCCTCGATCGCGCCAATTTAGACGAACCCCACCTGCTGTCGGTGAGCGTGCCCGGTGGCGCGTCGCTCCAGGGCTATATCGAAATCGATGACCATACCCGCGTGCCCCTGGGCACCAGTTCAGAATTTATCGATGTCAGCCCCTACCTGAGCGAGTCGATTACCCAGGTCACTATTGTGGGCAGCTATTCGCCCGCCTCGGCCTCGGTGGCGATCGCCTTCAACGGCCCCGGTACTGTGGTACAGCAGCAGACCGGTGGCACTGGGCGAATCAGCTATCAACTCAACTTGTTGGTGCAGTAGGAGAGGGGGTTTTGGGTGTAGGGTTTTGGGTTTCAGGAACAGATATTGGCGGGTGCTGTAGGGGACTAGTCGAACCCGGCAGCCGGGTGCTGCTGCGCGGCTAGGTAGGCCTGGTAGCCCTGGTGGCGGTTCCAGGTGATGGCCCCATCGCGCTCGGTGCAGAAGACCTGAATGTTCTGCTGTTTGAGCTGGGCTTCGGTGGCAGGGTCGATGGTGGGGCCAGAGGCGATCGCTACCTCAGGGTTAATGGCCGCGATCGCCTCTGCACTCAGCGCTTCGCCATGCCACCACAGCACCTCGCTTTGCAGACCGGGATGGGCTTGAATCCAGGGCATCTGCTGGGCTGGGGTGAGGTTGGGCAGCAGTAGCCAGTGGCGATTCAGCAGATCTAGCTGTAGCCCCCGCGCCCCGGCTTGTAAGTACTGCACCCGCTGGCGGCTCACCGGCTGAATTTGGCCCGCCGTCAGCGAGTGGAACTGCTTGACCGCAGGGGCGGCGGCCAGAGCTGAACTGGCTCCATAAAAATTGTGAATGGGGGCTTTAGCCGCAATGGTGCGCCAGTTTTCGCCGTCGCTGTCGTCGCCGTGAATGGCGCTAGTCAGTTGGTTAATACCTGCCTGGCGCAGAAAGGGCACCACGGTGTAGAAGGCCGTTCTGTCGGTGCCGCTGTTGACCACCAGGGGCGATCGCCCGTCTTGCACCACCATGACGGCATCGCTACCGGCTGCCAGCACCGTGACTTGCGATCGCGTTGCCCCTTGGTACAGTAGCGGCCCCAGGGCCAGCAGCCCAATCAGCAGGGCCACCAGCCCCCGTCGCTTTACAGTTCCCCAGCCCCAGCAGCAGTAGAGACCGTACAGCCCAAACATTTGCACCAGCGAAATGTGGCCCGTGGCCAGAGCGCTGCCAGGCAGGCTCACCTCCCACTTCACCAGGGCAATCAGCAGGTGGGTGGGCAGCCACAGCGGCCAGGCGACCAGAGCACCCAGCGCTGGCCACACCGCCGCCACTAGGCCGCTGACCATACCGCCCAGGCTAATCACCATCACCAGGGGCGTCGTCACCATGTTGAGCAGAATGCTGTAGGTGGTGAGGGTGTTGAAATAAAATAGAGAAAGTGGCACTGTCCACAGGTAGGCGGCCAGGGGTACCGCTGCCACCGCTCCCAGCGTGGTCGGCAGCCACTCCAGCTTTTCTGTAATGGGTTTGACCGCTACCATCAGTCCCAGGGTCGCCATCACGCTGAGGCGAAAACCAATGTCGTCAATCCAGTCTGGGTGCAGCAGCAGCAGCAGCGTTACCGCCACCAGCAGGCCGCCCAGAGGCTTAATGCTGCGCTCTAGGGCAATGCCCACCAGCACCCCAAAGCCCATAACTGTAGCCCGCATAACGCTGGGCTGCCCGCCAGTAATCAGCATGTAAACCACTAGGGTCACACTGCCAGCGATGAATTTGGCGCGACCTGGGTTCGCCAGCCGGGTTGAAATGGCCCGGTGCCCCAGCACCGCGAGCACGACTCCCAGCACCAGCGATACGTGAAACCCACTAGCGGCCAGGGTATGCGCCATACCCGCCTGCATAAACGCATCCTGAATGTCGTAGGGTACGGCTACCGCCTTGCGGCCCAGGGCCATGGCGCTGACCAGCGGCCCAGCTGGGATCCCCAACCGGGCCTCGTGGGCGCGAGCAATACGCTGTCGGACTCGCCACAGCGCCCACCGGGGCGGTGACTGACTTTGGCCAGGGATGACGTTTTCGCCTGTGAACCCGGCAAAGCAGCGCTGGCTGGCCAGGTACTGGCGAAAGTCAAAGGCGTTGGGGTTTTTGGCCTGCGCAGGTTCGTAGAGCTTGCCCTGCACCTGCACCCGCTGCCCTGGAAACAGACCGTCAATTTGCTCGGCGGGCACGGTGACGTAAAGCCTGCCCTGGGTAATGCCAGGGGCGCTGAGGGGCTGATTTTGGGCATCGAGCCGCCGCACCTGGTCGGTCTTAAGCCAGATCTGTCCCCGACCACTGCGAGAGAGGCGCGGCAGTTCTTGCACCTGGCCCCACACGATTTGCTGCGCTCCGGCGGCTTCGCCCTGGGCCAGCAGACGGCTGATGTCGAGCACCCCAGGAGCAGGGTACCGCAGGCCATAGTTGAGGGTAGCCAACAGCGCGATCGCCCCCACAACCAGCCACTGGGTGGCCGTTGGCCCCTTATACCAACGCGACGGCAGCACCAGGGCAGCCAGCCCTGCCGCCGCTAGCGCCCCCATTCCGGCGACCGTTACCCCCAGCCAGGGGCTTAGCCCCAGATGACGCACGATAAGACTGACCCCGAGCAGCCCCGCACAGTACGCGATCGCCCCTAGCAAACCCACCCAATTATGCATATATTTTTGTTGCACCCGATAGGCTTAGAAAGCCCGATTGGGGGCTCAAAATCACTGCGATCGCGGCGTTCCGGTCAGCCAACTTCAGCTAGATCAATCGTTTTCTGTCGCTAAGGGAAGGCTTTGCTCGCTACATTTCGTACTTTTTAGTTGCCAACGTTTGAGAAATCAGTAGTATTAATCAGTGCTACATCCAGGAGATGATGACTATGACGCCATTGCCCTCCGGTCTATCCACCAGGCCTGAGAGTTTTGCCCCCTCAGGTGAGTCGCACGTGCGCCTGCAGCGGGCGATCGAGAGCCTCGCCCTCAACCTGGATGACGAACTGCACCGCTATCGCCAAAATCGCGCTGGCCAGGGTGCTACCGTGCCAGCGCCAGCCCGGCTACAGCTGCGCTCAAACCGTAAGCCCATCGATTTGATTGCGCTTAAAACTGCCGCCCCAGCGGCAGCAGAGGCTTCGCCACCGGCTAACGCTCGCCTTCAAGATCTGCTAGGGCAGGCACCAATGCCCCCCAGCCAGACCTACCCGCCTAGCGCTGTCAATCAGGTACGGCTGAGCCACGGCGGCACTCTGACCACCTATCGCCCCTCCCCCGAAGACTATCTAGAAAGCACCGAAGCCTTGCTAGGCAGTCGGCCCAGTCGCACCCAGCCCCCGCAGGAGGATGAAGATCCCCCTTCTCTCATGCGTCAGCTCACCTCTCCTTTGGGCATGGGTGCCCTGCTGCTGCTGCTCGTCGGTAGCGCTAGCTTTGGCTATTTGGTGACCTCGCCCCAGGCCATCAGTCACCTCAGCGACAATCCCATCACCCGCCGTCTCAAAGGCACTCCCGCCGACGATGCGGCCCCAGCGGACTTGGCCAGCCAGGGAGAGGCAGGCTTTAAACCCCTCGGCCCCGACCTGTCAGAGCAAGAGTTTGGCTCCATTGGCCTGAGCGACATCAGCACCCTGCCTTCGGCCAACTCGCCTACCCCCATCCAAAACGTGCCAGCGCAAACCCAACTCGGCGAAGCCTCGGCCGCTGAGGGCGATCGCACTGCTGAGGCTACTCCCTCAACCCCTCGCCCTGGCGTACTGACCCCCGCTGGTGGCAGACCCAGTTCACCCAGGTCACCCAATTCACCCGTAGTGCGCGCCGACATTGTGACGGCCCCCCGCGCCGCCGTGACCACTC
>NZ_JADEXE010000193.1 GCF_015207265.1 Nodosilinea sp. LEGE 07298
ACTCATGGGTTAGCCTTCGGCGGGGTCTGGGTCGGTGGCTTTTTTGATTAGGTCAGCGAGGGTATCGAGGTCAGGGAAGAGGGGATCGCCTTCGCCATCAAAACCATCGACTTTGAGACGTTCCATTAAGGCGCGATCGGCCTCGGGATTTTCGTAGGCTTTGATCAAATCTTTTTCGGTGAGGTTTGTTTCAGGCTCGATCAATGCTTCAACAAAATATTGAGCAGCTTGAATCAGCCTTTTTGAATAACGGTAAAAGTGTTCGGAAGCTTGATAAAGTGACCACAATTTTTCGCCTTGTCCAAATAAATTTTTAGGAATGCGAATTTTCAGCAACTCATCTTGGCTAATTTCAGGCTGAACCGAACCATAAATTGCCGCCTTTTGAAGCTTTTGGCCAAAAGCAGAATTCAAATAAGCTGTAATTACTGCTGCAATCTCTTCTGACTCAAGCTTTAAGCGGATTAGATGGCTACTAATGACAGCATGAGAATCTTCCTCCATAGGCTGAACAACAGTGCCTATGTTGCCTGTTCTTACAGCCAAAACAGTTTTAGAATCTATAAATGCCTTGTCAGGCACCTCAACTGAATTTCCTACTTGAGGTGCCTTGTCAACTTCTAGACGACCAGATACAACTTCGCTAACAGTAATGTAAGGTATACCATCTGCAACGAACTCTCGACATTCAAAACCATTGCGGATACTCCTCTTTAATGAATTGATAGAAGCATCTTTTCGAGATTCAAGACGAATTGATTCTACCGATGGATCATAATATTTCGCATCTAGCCTATTGGAAAGTCGTTCCGAAGGTGATCGAAAAGACATTCTCGACATAGATACTCTATCAGCCCAGTCGATCTTCTGCTCTAGCAAGCTTAGACGTTCTTTATGAAGTTTTTGGGCTTGTGATCGCAACCGCTCAGCCTGACGAACCTTGTCGCCAATATACTTTTGTGCTTTAACATCTGGCTTGAATACAGGTATTCGCTTAAAGTTAAAAAGATAAATATGTTGTTGCACAGCCCCTCCCCCCTCGCGCCGAAGAAAAGCTTGCCCATATTTTGAGCAAAGTTGAATCGCTAAGAAATAATTGTCAAATTCAGGTGATTTTGGATTGAATTTAATTGTGTCCTGGTTAGAGTTTGCTTTTTCTACCCCTGCTGGAAGGACAGCCACATTTCCAATTGTCCCTGAAGTGGAGACAACTATGTCACCAGCATGAACCTTTGACTTGGTTAATATGTTGTGGGTAGTCTCCGTCACGTACATAAGCTTCTCTTCATTTAGCAAAGGAGACCCTAACGACTCTGCCTTTAAAAAAGGAACTCCTTTAGACGCTTCCGTCCATTCAATCTGACTTGTAAGTGCATAAGCACCAAAAGACCAAGGTGTAGAAATTTCGCCAATTCTCTTGACTGTATAACCACTGTTTTCAAAGACTTCTAAGGCCTCTAAATACTCTTTAGAATAAAAGCCTGTATCGAGACGCTCATCAGTAAGTAGATCCGGTTCAATAATTACTTGCCTTTGCATCTCAGGAATTACTCTCCTCTCCGATAAGCACCCATGATTGGCACCAAATCATTAGGCTGATCAGGTACTTCCTGATTTTGCTTGACCGAGTATCCTAAGGCATCTGCAACCGCCATAAAGACTGAGCCTTGAGTCTCCGCTACAAACTGAGTCTCATCATCTTTCTTCGACTTGCGCTTTTGCACATATAGAATACTGGTCTTCGCCCCAGTACCCGCCAGCTTAAACGCATCACTCGGCAAACTCACAACCGCTTTTACAATCGCTTTGCCACCATTAAACTGATTCGTCTTTTCATCCTTTTTGCCCATCAAATATTCCCGCAAATACCTAGTATTTGCATTGCAAAGAATACTATCCGGCACAACCATCAACAGCCGCCCCCCCGGCTTTAACAACTGCAAACACCGATCTACAAACAACACCGACAAATCCACCCCCTTATCCTTCGGCTTCCACACCCCTTTTTTATCCGGCGTAGCCCCCATTGCCAGCCCGCTGGTCGTCGGCTTCAAAATCCCCTTCGGCTGTTTTTTCTCATCCTCAAACTCAATATCAGTCCTAAATTTGGCCAGTCGCGCCGCCTCTTCTTCCTTCGCCGACTTCGGCGTCCCAAAGGGTGGATTTGTCAAAATCAAATCAAACGAGTTGGGCTGAAACAGATCCGTTGTCAGGCTGTCGCCAATGTTGTAAATATTCGCTCGGTTCGCCCCCTGCAACGCCATGTTCAACCGCGCCAGCCGCACCATGCGGGGCGAGCTATCCGCCGCATAAAAACTATGCTCCAGCATGTCTGTCCAAAGCTGCTCAAACTCCTTATCGCTTAAGTTCGAGTTCTCCAACAGCAACCGGAGTGGGGGCAACAGCGTCACCAAAAAGCCGCCCGACCCACCAGTGGGGTCGCACACCTTAAACGCAGGCTTGCCATCGGCATCTCGCTCAATCAACCGCCCAAACGATTCCAGGTCATTCGCAATATCGTGCAGCACCATATCTACCATTGCCCGCTTCACCGGGTAGGGGGTGAGGTAGATACCAATCCCCTCTTTTTGAAACTTGTGCCGCAAAAACACATCAAACGATCGCCCCAGCACATCCCCACTCATGTGGGCCAGCGTCCCCTTCACCGGATTACCGTTTTCTCGAATGGGCTGGCCGTTGTTATCTTCCAAATTGCCCAGGTCTTGCAACAGGTGAATGAGGGTCGCATAGTTCTGCGGGTTCGACAGCTTCAGGTGATCCTGCTCTGTAAAGATCGGGTAGGGCTGCCCCTCCTCATCGGTCGTCACGTAGTCCTTATGCCCCTTCAGCGCATCAAACGCCGTCCGCACCTGATCCACCGATTCCTTCTTATCTTCCTTACTGCCCTGCTCAAACCGCTCCGGCTTAAACA
The DNA here is from genome assembly GCF_015207265.1 of Nodosilinea sp. LEGE 07298. Lineage (GTDB taxonomy): Bacteria > Cyanobacteriota > Cyanobacteriia > Phormidesmidales > Phormidesmidaceae > Nodosilinea. The sequence continues at coordinate 2,933 of NZ_JADEXE010000193.1, forward strand.
CCTCATCCAGGGTTAGCGTCTGGTTCTTATACTCAAACGTCTTCTCCGCCTCCGGGTGGCGCAGGCGAAACAGCTCTAAAAAGATAAATTTCGCCGTCTCGTCGATGATGTCATTTTTGCCATCCACCGTATCCCGCACGCTGGAGTACACCTGCTCGTGGAAATCATCAAACCCCTTCTGGAGCTTGTGATACACCTTCTGCGACCACTTAAACGTCTGCTCCACCCGCAGCCGAAAGATGTCATTAATCAAGCTGGCTTCCGGCAGTTGGTCAAGTTCGTAGGGAGCCGCCGGGTTCAGCTCAAAATAGCGGGTCTCCTTACCATCGCTCACCACCGCCGCCACCGGCTCAGGCTGGCCCAGCTCATAGCTCAGGGTCAACACTTTGTCGGCGGCCTGGTCGTCAAAATACGCCTCCGGCACCACCGCCAGCATCACCCGCTGGGTCGGGGCACCATCCTTGGTTCCCCAACACACCGCCGCCTGGGTATTTTCCTGCCCAACTTGGCCAACCTCAAGCTCCTTATAGCCCAGAGGTTTGCACGTTTCTTTGTAGAGGGCTTCTAACTGCTCGTTCATGCGTCTGTCTATCTCTCTCAAAGGCTTTAACGTTTACGAATCCGGTTAGGCGGCACCACCTCTAGCTCTGGGTGCTGCTCCGCCAACTGGCATAAAATTTGCGGGGTGGCGATCATCCCCGGTGGCAGCCGCCGCACCAGCGCCGCCGCCGGAATGGGAGTGGAACCAACCACCTTTAGTAACGCCGTCACCATCGGGTCTTCCTCCGCCTGGTCTACCGCCGAAAACTGGTCGTCTTCCCAGGTCACCTCTGGCAGGCACCGCAGCAACAGCTTCACCTGGGCCGCACTCCAGCCACTCCCCTGGGACTGGGCCAGGCGGTGCAGCTCCGCCCCGCTCCCCGGCTCTTGCCGCACCCGCGCCAGCAGCTGATCGACAATCTCTGGCGTCATAGCCCCACCTCCTGCAATGCCTGATCGATCAAGTAGCGCACCTTTACCCGGATCTCCCCTTGGTTCTTCTGTACTTCAGCCAGCTTTTCTAGGGTAAGGCAAAGGGACTGGTGAAACTCTTCTCCATCGGAACCATTTAACAAAGGCGGCACCCTCACCTGGCTCAGGGCTTCTCGGCTGACCATCTGCTGCACCACGCCGATGGTGCTTTGGGCCAATTGCCACTTTACCACTGGGGTGTTGAGCACCAGCGCCAGCGCCCCTGGCCAAGAGGACTTGAGCCGTACCCAGTAGTCGGTCAGGTAAATCTCATGGGGGCGATCCGTTCCATCCAGTCCTGGCTCGGTCATAGGCGGATGGTTAAACACCACCTTAGGCGCACTCCCCAGGGTAGACAGCAGCACCTCACCCGGCTCCAGGGGAGCGGCTTGCAGGTTAGACAGGCGACTGTTCACCGCCGATTCCTCTGGTAGTTTGAAGCCAAACCGCTCGTTCACATCCGACAGCCGCAGCACCCGCAAATCGGGGGAATCTTCTCCCTTGAGCCGACCGCGCCCCCACCGGGTCGATTGCACCCATTCTTTTAGGGGCCGCCAGCCCAACAGATCAAGTTCGGCCTGAAAACGTCCCAGGTGGGCAAACCCTGGCAGCAGCACATCATCCAGCAACTCAGGGCTGAAGAAAGCGGGCGATCGGGCATCGGGCAAATCTGGGAGGGTGGCGGTAATCTTTTCCTCCAGCTCCGTTTGCAGTTTTTGCAACGCTTCTAGGGCAGAGAAATGATCCGCTTCCAAATCAGCCCAGCGGATTGCCAGATCTCCTGCCTCCTCCGGCACAGGCGGATAGCTCAGCCCTTTGATATCTCGCGCACTTAGCCGGGGTAAAAGGGTGCCCGATACCTGGTTGGCCAGCCGCTGCTGAATGGCTGGATGGTTGAGGTATTGGGTGAGCCAAAACCCTTCAGCTTCTTTTAGTCCTCTTACCATGAACCAGTTGTCCGCCAGGGGTAGGCGAGGGGTGGCCTCGGTTCCCCAAGTGGCCCGAGGGGGGGCGAGTTGAGTAATGGCTACATCCCCCGGCTGCATTTGGTGAAGCCGCAATTTTTCAGGGATGCCCTCCAGAGAATCTTTCTGCCAGTACTCGATGGGCGGTTCTAGGGTATCGCCCGCTAAGTCGGGCACTCGGTAAAGGGGCATTTGCTGTAAGTCAGCGTCCAGCATGTAGAGCCGCAGGGAAGAAGCGACCATGGCGCGATCGCCCACCTGCCGCCAGCCCTCCCCCTCAGGCAGAGCATAGATCACCCCTAACGGATCCCACCGATCCGCCAGGGCGTTTCGTTTTACCCGAGCAACTTTCATGGCTAGAGCCCCCGCTTTAGTTTTGCCTGGGGCATACCCCAGGCCCCTGCACCCGATCGGTAGCTGATCATAGACATCTCCTGATTTTGGTTTGGCATTAAGCCCATTTCTAAATCTGTCGGTTAAGAAACCGGGTTTCTTAGTCTCCTAAAGAGCCCTCACCCCCAGCCCCTCCCCGAAGGGCGAGGGGAGAGAGAAAACCTAGGAAGAAACCCGGTGTCTGTACAGGCCGCTAGGCTGCGATCCGATGAGGGGCCAACTTCGCAAACACCTGCCTGTGAATCTGCCACCCATCCAAGATGGGCTCCTCTCCACAGCCCAGGTAGGCCGGGGCGGATGGGGGTGGCCCCTCCAGTAGCTCACGGTCAGCCGCTCGTCCCACCACAAAGCAAGCCTGGCGGTGGCGGGTCATCATCACACAGAGTCGTCCCGCTTCTACATGAAAGGCGTCTGCCTCCATCTGCCCCGCCAGCGGGTGCCAGGCCACCATCACCTCAAATGTCCGCCCCTGGAGCTTGTTAGCGGTATCCACCACCACCTGGTTCAGCCCCATCTGGCCGAGCTGCCAGAGCAGATAGTTTCTTTGGTCATTGTGGGAAACTGCGATCGCGATATCTCGCTGGGTAACCGCCCGTCCGTGGGGGTGCCGTTCGCAGCGCCCCACCGGGTTACGCGCCAGCAACCGCTGCACCAGGTGAGTAATCGTGTCGATGGTGTCTGGGTCTGCCGAGACCACATGCCCGGCGGGCAGTTCAACATGCGCCCAGCCATGCACCGCCCCATGTTCTAGCGCCGCATCTATATAAGAGTGAGTGCTGGTGGTGCTGGGAGAGGTCAAAGCCAGCTGCCGCACCCCAGCTAGTACCGCCGACTCAAACTCATGGTCCCCATAGAAGGCTCGCACCACCGGCACAGCCCGAGGGTCGAGCCGCCGGGTAATCGGCAGTCGCAAAACCGGGGTCGTAGGATGGTGCCGCCGCAGCACATCCACCGCTGTTTGCAGCGGGTCTTCTGCTAACCCTCGGTAGCGATCGCCATCGGCAATGGTCGTAAACGGGCTGAGCTGCCCAGGGTCACCCACCAGCAGATGGTGCGGGGCCAGCCCTCCCACGGTCAGGTAGTGGGTTGAGTTGGCCTGGTAGGCCTCATCCATTAACAACAGGTCAAAATGGCCTAAATTCCCTCGGGCATGGGCATCCCCCAGCTTGTTTAAGGTGCCGACTACGATCGATGCCTGGTTCGCCGTGCCAAAATCCGTTGTCACTCTAACGTTGGTGGGCATAGCGGCGGGCACTTCAGATCGCCGCCTCTGGGATATATATAGCGTTACGACTTCGTGGGAAAGCCGTTCGGCGATGTCCTTAGTCAGGTCAAAGGCCTGTTCGTTCGTGGGCGAAGCCACCACTACCCTGGCTTCTGCGGCTCGCACGGCCTCTACAGATCGCACGATAAAGGTGCTTTTGCCCGCACCCGCAGGCCCGAGGGTGGCTAAGGCTCCCTGGTTGGAGAGGTTGGCCAGGGTGTGGGCGATCGCGTCGGCAATTACTGCATCGGCAGCGCTGGTCACGTCAGTATTAAACATCGGTCGTTCCTCCGGGCTGGTGAGTCCATGGGGCTTGTTGGGGTAGGCGCATTTGGTACTGGTTGTCCAAATTGAGCACCGAGAAAATGGCGGTTTGCCCAATCTCGGGACGATCCGCGTTCGGGTTTTGGTTTTCATGCACCAGCACAAAGCGGTACAGCTCTTCGGTCACGGTGGGGGGAATGATTTCTCGCAAATCCCACGGGTTGCCATCAGGGCATCCTGTCCACCAAAGCTTGGTTCCAGGCGACATTCGGCATACTTCGCTGAGGGCTAGCACCAGCCGGGGGCGGCGTCTGTTGTAGCCATTCACCCGTTCTCGGTGTTCGAGGTCTAGGCTCACCACGGTGCCCAGTACCGCCTGGTCTTTGGCAAAAAACGGCAGCATTTTGAGCGGATCGGCGATCGCCTCCTCTGCTTGTACCTGGGTGGTCGCTGCCTCTTTGCTAACAAACTCTCCAGCCGCCGCTTTGGGGTGAGTTCTGGTGCTAAACCGGTTACCATCTTGCACGTAGGCCAGCTTGTTGCGGTAGAATCCACAGTCTTCTAGCCAGCGCCGTTCTACATAGGTGGCTTCAGGGTATTGGCGTTCGCGATCGACACATCGCCAACAGACATCCCAAGTTTGTCTGAGCAGTGGCTGGTAGTGATCTTCAATTGGCCCAAGAAGAGGCCTAACCACAGATAGGTCAGTTGCACCTACTCTCAATCCATTGAACGTTTCCAGGAGTGGCTGCAACGGGCGATCTTCCCGAACCGTGGGGTGAGGGCCAATGAAAGCCTGACCGGTTCGGTCTAAATCCTCCAGGGTTTCAAACCCACCGCCTGGTAGGGTCGGCTCAATATAGGCATCTAAGGCAGACAACCGCTGAGTTTCATCCGTAGGCAGTGGAAAGGCCCAGTGATGGTTCACCAAGTCGTTAATGGGAACCAAAAGCTGCTGCCCAGGAAAAGACGCTCGGTCAGTGAGGATGCGCAGGTACTTTCCTAACGTGCTCACACTTTCAGGAATCCAACTCTGATTTGCCAAACAGCGGCGGTGGATTTGCCAGAGCACCTCGACCGATGCCTGGTTCGGAACTAACACCTGGGGCACTTTATCTTCCCTGTTGCTCATCCCCTCAAAATAGGGGTTAAACTCCTCTGCCAACCGCTCTAGGAGGTTAAGCAATAATCGTGGGTTTCGGGGGTCACCCGCGACGGCAAAATTAAAATCGTCTGGGGTTCGCCCCCAGGCGACCGCCGCCGTACTAAAGGGCTGGGCTCCTAAGGTCAGCATGACCAGCATCAGGGGATCTGGGAGGATGCGCCGATGGCAGTAATGGGCGGTGCGACAAGCTCGACTCACAGAGAAAGTGTGGGCCGTCATATAACCTTGAAAACTCATGCGACTTCCTCCGTAACGTGTAGTGTGGTCAGAATTTGGTGCACGTGGGCCATACATCGCAATCCCTCTGCAACGGCCCGCTCTTGTAGAGTCGGGGTACTGCCAGTAGCCAATTCGTGGGCACGGTGTAGGCTACTCACATTGGGTAGTTGTCGCTGTACGGCCCCGCCGATGAAATCGATCGAGCCTGCCGCGTGGGCATGTCTGCGGCAAAACTTTGCTAAGGGGCAGGCTTTGCCGCAATCGGGAGTGTAATGGGTGCCGAAATGCGCGGTGAGAGCCTCTAGTCCCGCAATCCGTTCGTGCTCTGGTCGAGATGGGTCGGCAATGGGAGTTAGATCAATCTCAACCGGTAGAAAGCCTAAGCTCCCTGCCAGGTGGCTCACCTGTTCCACCCGCTGTCTCGCCTGAAATACTCGCCGCTCAACTGGGGTAACGGCCATATTCAGGTTTCGGCCCGCATTCAAAGGCGTGACCAGCACCGCATCCAGGGGCACTTGGCTAATATCTCCCTCTAAGAGGTGAACCAACCTCTGCAAGAACAGGAGATAGAGAGCAATCTGCTCGAAGGCAGACCCCAAGCTCTTGGCATCGCGGGCTTTGCCATCAACGATGGGGAAACTTTTGATCTCGATGGGGCGAATAACCCCGGCCTGGTTAATCGCCAGCACATCGATCTCAAAAAAGCGGCGGCGGCCAGCAATATTCAGGCTAAGCACCGCCCCCACAATAAGGTTTGGGGTTTCGGGTTGCCCCTCAAGAATCTGCTGAATAACAAGCCGCGTGCGGGTCGCTCGGTCTGTTATGCCTTCCAGATTTTTGGGATAACCGTCGCGCAGGTTCAGCACGCGGGTATCTCCGGGGGCAAAATCCAAGTGCTCCTGGCAAAGCGCCAGGAGGGGCGCGCAGTCATCCGCCAACACCCACTGCTCAAATTTGACTCCGCGCAGGAGGGTGAAGTGGGATTCACCACTACGCAGCTCATAGTCAGTTCCTTTAACCAAGGAATTAAGGTCAATATCGTCTCGTAAACTCGCGGCTGCCGTGCCGCATCGATGGGTTAAGTTAACCTGTGCAAGGCGGCGAACATCAATTTTTGGCATAGTCGTGCTCCAAAGTCCCAGAATGACTCGCCGGATGCGGTAGCCAAGTCTGGTTGCACTCTGGGTTTAATAGTGGCAAGGACTCTAAGAAGGGGTAAAGGTTTGGTGGAGTTGCCGGGGCTGACTCCGCCAGATCTATAACTAACCTCCTCAAATTCCCTAAATGAAGGCAAACTACTGGAGACCTGCAAAGAATGCAGGCCCAGCTACCGCGCCAGTAATCGGAAATTACGCGCGGGCGTTAACCCTCCTCCGCCACCTTCTCTGGCAGCACGACAGTCGCAAGCAACCCCTGGACGATCTCTAGGTTTCGGTTGCCCATAGCCCAGTGAACCAGGCTATACAAACAACCGGCATCTAAATCCGCCGGGGCTATTCCAATCTGTGCGCTGATGCCAGCACGATGGAACTTAACCAGGTAATCGACTGCGATCGCTGCCACCTGTCTGGCATCCTTAGGGGTTGTGATCAGCCCCCGCACCTGCTTAGACAAAGGATCAGCGACACAGCCTGAATCAGTTGCTGTGTTAGAATTCATTCAACTAAATAAATAAACTGTCGATTCCCAGCCGGGGGTCGGCATTTTTTTGCAAAAAATCCTTAGGCAAGCCCGGCTGACTGATGCACCTAAAGATAGAATACAGCAAGTTTGCCAAAAGTGCAAAACCTTCCGCGATCGCGAAGTGTAGATACACGGGAAATCAGAAAATCGGATTCTGCCGTTTAGCTCCTTACCCAGGCTACTTTGGCCAAAGTGCCTTGGCGACATAGGCGCTGGTGCCGATCCAAGGCTCTTGACTATACAAGGACAGAGCGGGTTGATTGGAAGTAGTCCTTGGGAATGGCCTTGGCCACTTTATCCAAAGTGAGACCAAGGCCATGGCATTGTCCTTAAAATCTGGTGTAGCTGCACAGTAAATTATAGAGTGCGCTCTTCCCTAGCTTTGTAATACGGACATAGGGGCAGCAATAGCCACCCGTAGGCTTAGCCTGATTTTAGCTCCGGCAGTCATGATTCCGCAGCCAATGGACGACAGCACCATGGGTTAGCGGTTGTGCAATAACTCGTTCACCCAAGCTGGATCCTCCGCTAATAGCGCTGGTAGCGGCACAGAGGCTTGATAACCTACCCGAATGCCGCACCGCTCTAACCCAGCTTGCGATCGACTGGCCTCTTCTTTGGCTGCATCAAGGGCTGCATCAAGGGCTGCATCAAGTAGACCTGTTGAAAGCCCCATGCCGAGAGCGATAATCTTGGCATGATTATGATGTATGCGGGCCATGGAAGTCTGGCATGTTGGGGTCAGGGCCACGCCAGAGACGGTCGGTGAGCCATTTCCCGACTCGGCGTTCCTCATCGGGAGCGTGGGGGATGGGCACGTTCAGGGCTTGGTAAAGTAACTGACGATGCAGATCAAAGGTGGCCTCGATTAAATTGGCATAGACACTGGAAGCATCCACGGCCCAACCGTAAGCAAAGCAGGCCGATACGACCCCCATGGGGAAAGCCCACCAGGCCCAAATACTCCAGATTAGAAATAGCAGGCTCCAGAACACGAGACGCACGGCGTTGCTCAACTCGGTTTGGGCAGCTTGGAGGTCTTTTTTGACGGCCTCGGGGAGCAGTAGCCAGAGACGTGGCCAGCAGACGATCGCATCCAATCCATAGCGGTAGTAGGGGCGGCGTTCGGCGGCGCGGAGAATGTTGCCCAGGCGGGTGGGGAGGAGGTCGTCTTCTTGCTCTGGCCACTGGTGCAGGGCGCGATCGCACCGCACAAATTCTGCCCGTTCGGCGGCAGTAGCAGTGCTATTTTGCAGCTTGGGGTTGAGCTGTTTGAGGGTTTTGAGAATGCGGCGGCGATGCGCTTTTTGCCAGTGCAGCAGCGGTATAGAGAGGCGGCGTACACCGGGATACCAATAGCCTTCTAGCCCGCGCAAAACAGCGGTGTCAAACCGTTGGGCCACGAAGGCAGAAGCGGCAACAGTGCAAAGGGCGATCGCAATTAGGCCCAGTTGCATCGGGTCAGAGAACTGCTGGAACCAAGCTTCGATTGGGGCGAAGCCATAGCGATCGGCGTAGGCGAGTAAGCCCCCGGCCCAGAAGACAAAGGCAGGGGTCAGGAGGGTGGCGACCCATTGGTCGGCAAGTTTGCTACTGACGCCTTCGAGAAGTTTGGTGGGCATAGCGGCAGGGGCCAGGGTTAAACGCGATGAAGCACGGCATCGGGATGATCGGAGCAGGGGTCGGGATCCATGCCGAGGAGGAAAATCACATCGCGGTAGTCGCAGTGGGGGCAGGCGTAGATGAGGCCACTGGGTTGGGCGACCATGTCACCCGCCAGTTGGGAGACGGAGCGAGTTGCTACCTCTTGATTGAGATATTTTGATCGCCAGCGTTGGGTCTGGGGCGATTGCTCTAGGGTTTCCCAGATTTTAGCGATGTCTTGAGTCGCCAGATGGCTATTCAATTGTGCTTGCAACTGGTTAGCGGTTGGTTCATCCAGCAGTTTCGGCAAGACTGGAAGGATGGCTTTGGCTGCACCGAGAATTTCTTGCGGATCATACATAGGGGGAAATATATAAGGAGGAAATTTAAACGCCAGTGTAGCTAAAGGCAGCCCAGTAGAAGGGATGGGCGTAGGGGCGATCGTCTGGAGTGGGGGTAAAGAAGCCGCCGTAGGCAGCAATTTCCCCAGCAGTGCTGTCCCGCAGCCAGATTTGGGCTTGACGCAGGGCTTGGTCGGGGGGTAGGCCATCCTTGCGCCAGAGGTCGTAGAACTTGGTCAAAAGCAGCATGGTACTGCGATCATCCACGGCCCAGAGGGAGGCAATGACAGCAGCGACACCGGCTTGGAGCAACCCGGTGGGCAGGCTGATGGCTTCGTCCGCGTTTTCAGTGCCAATCATTCCAGTTTCGCAGGAGGAGAGGACGGCGAGTCGGAGACCTTCGTTGCCTCGGGCTGTGTCCACCAGGTTTAGGGCGAAGATGTCTTTGAGGGTGAGCAGACCATCGCTCATGAACAGTCCGCTCGCAAGGGGTTCATCGAGATTGGCGATGCCATGGCAGGAGAAGTGGGCAGTGGTGGCGTTGAGCAGTTGAGAGCGCACCTGGTCTACGGTGGCTTTGTCATTGCTCAAAACGGTGTATTCGAGGAAGGTGGAAATCACTGCCTGGACTTCTTGCGCGGAGGCGGGTAAGTCGTTTCGGGGGTTATCGACTGCGAGGATTGAGTCCGCTTGGACGCGATCAGCGATTGCCCGAGCAGCGGTGAGGGATTGAGCGTTGGGGGCGTAGGTGATGGAGAGGTGATCGAGGGCGTAGCGGCGTGTTTGGGGGTCGCGGACTGCGTGGAGGGGCAGCAGGCTAAGGAGTTCGGTGGGAATGAGGGTGACTGTGGTGGTGGAGGAAGTTTGCATGGCTTCCACTAGGGGAGCTATCAGGGGTGCCCACAGGCTTTCTAAGGTGTGATCGAGGGTGCTGTGCCAAGCCTGATAGTTTTGCTGTTGTTGAGTGTAAGCATTAAACCAGCCAGTGTTGTCGTCGTTTTGGAGTAGGGCGATCAGTTGCGTTTGGGTGAAGTCATTTAGCCAAAGGGGCTGAATCTGGTCGGGGGCAGTGAGGATTAGGGCAAGGCTGCCCTGAGGGGTGGGGATAAGGT